>NZ_ANAZ01000002.1:0-462288 GCF_000340985.1 Nocardiopsis valliformis DSM 45023 | reverse complement strand
GGCCCCCCGCCAGTGGCTCGCGCAGAACCCCCTGTTCCTGGATCGCACCCTGATGGACGACGCCGAGGGCCTGGAGTTCTGAGCCCTCGCGCTCTGGCCGCGCGGTTCTGCGCGTCCGGTTCCGCGTAGCCGACTCTGACCACCGCATACGAAGCGGGGGGCCGTCCTCCCCCTTCCGGGAGGCGGCCCCGCCGTGTCGGTGCGGCCTCAGGGCGCGTAGTAGCCGCCCTGGGCCCCTCCGATGCTTCCCTGGTTGATCTGGCCCGGCTTCTCGCGCTTGGGCAGCACGTAGGCGGCCAGGAGGCCGCCGAGGAAGCCGAACAGGTGTGCCTGCCAGGAGACACCGGGGTGCTGGGGCAGGACCCCCCAGATCATCGTTCCGTAGAAGATGACCACGCAGATCATGATGACGATGTCGACGGTCTTGCGTTCGATGATGCCGCGCAGCACCGTGTACCCGAAGTAGCCGAAGACCAGTCCGCTGGCGCCCACCGTGACGACGCCGTTGGCGGTGAACAGCCACACGCCGATACCGCTGACCACGGCCACGATCAGCGTGGTGAGCAGGAACCGGCCCAGGCCGCTGAAGGCGACGAGTGAGCCCAGCACCAGGAAGGGCAGCGAGTTACCGATCAGGTGGGCGAAGTTGCCGTGCATGAACGGTGCGGTCAGCACGGTCCAGGGTGCGTCGGTGTTACCGGCCTGGATGCCGAACTGCCGGTCGAGTTGGCCCCCGAGAGGGGTGTCGAGGATCTCGAAGACCCACATGGCCGCGAGCATCCCCGCTACGGTCAGGATGGCGGTGATTCTGGACTGCTTCACCCCATCGAGCCTAGATGAATCAGCCTTGTGGTGGTATGTCCACGGGGCGCGTGTGGGCGAAATGATCTGTTGTGTTCACAGATGAGTGCCGTGTCGGCGGTGAGCGGTCGGCCCGGACAGGCGCCGCGCGCACGGCTTGCAGGAGGTCCGCGCGGGCTTCAGGCGGTCAGGGAGCGCTTGCGGGGCGGGATTCCGGCCACGGCCATGAAGGACTCCACCTTGGCGGGGTTGGTCATCCCGGTCAGCGGCAGGTAGGTGCGCGAGGTCCGGCGGCTCTTCAGCGACGGGAAGCGCTTGGGGCGCCCGGTGTGGTCGCACAGGCCCAGGGAGCGGATGCGCCCGGGCAGTACGTAGTAGGAGCCGATCTCGTTGAAGGGGACCCGCACGACGTAGCTCCCGCGTTCGTAGCGGAACTCGTCCTCGGAGACCTCCAAAATCGGCGCTTTGATCCGGTGGCCGTCGAAGGCCGCGGTGGCGCCGCCGAGGATGAGGATGACGCCCAGAATGATGCTCGCCCAGTGGCCGGAGCCGCTGACCGCGACCACGGCGCCCAGCGCCACCAGAGCGTAACCGCCCCATAGCTCCACGTACTTGCGGCCTGCAGGGCAGACCAGGCGGACCGATTCGGACACGGTGGATGCCTCTCTCGCTGGGCGGGGCGCTGAGGGTGACGGGAGTCGTCACTGGGAACCCTATCCGCTTCGTGGGAGCAGGATTCGCGGTTTCGGTCGGCCCGTGCGTGGGGTTCGGGACGCGCGCACGGATGTTTTTCGTCCCCTGGTGCTTTTAAAGAAGTGGCCATGGGGTCATCCCATGAATTTTTTCTACGAAGTGTAGTCCGTCTTTGGGTGGGCGAGGGGTGTACTGGGAGTGGATATTGGTCGTTGTGAGGTGTTTGTGGTCATATGTCCGCTTCTCTCTCAGTGGTCGCGCGCGTCGAAATTGTAGTTAAACGTCGTTTACATTTCTCCCTTTGGTGGTGGGGGGCCTCGATCGGCCCGCAATGCTTTTCCTGGGTGTCCGTATCTGGTTAGCCTGGCCTCCCCGCTTGGTGTTCGCTTGACCTGGGGTGATGTGGGGGCATCCTGCGTGTTTCCGGTGTGTTGGGGATTCGTGTCGGGTGTGACCGGGCATGAGCGCGAACCGGTTGCGGATGTGTCACGAATCCGGCATTGGGGCTATACAGACATTTCGCTCAATGGTCTTCTAATTGACTAATCGCCTAGTTTCGGCGGGGTGTGCCCGACCGGCATCGACCCCGTAGCCAGTTCGCATGAGTGATCAAGGGTGTGACTATGTTCAAGCGTCGAAAGACGTTGGCACTCGCTGCCGCGGCGACGTCAGCGGTGATGGTGGCCAGTGGCTGTTCCGGTGACGGCGGAGGTGACGGCGGGAACGGTGGTTCCAAGGAGGTCACCTGGGTGATCAACAGCCTGCCCGGTGCCTGGCAGGCCACCAGCCTCTCGGGCGGCAGCGTCTACGTCATCCAGATGCTCTCCGGTGTCCTGCCCTACACCGGCCAGTGGCAGCCGGACGCGACGTACGAGTACGACCTGAACGTCCTGGCCGAAGAGCCCGAGCTGATCAACGACGACCCCGACGAGGGCCCCTTCGAGTGGAAGATCACCCTCGCCGATGACGCCGTCTGGAGCGACGGCGAGCCGATGACCGGTGAGGACCTCCGCGTCTCCTGGATGCTTGGCACCTCGCCCGACGAGGGCTACTGCGGCGGCTGCGACCCCCGCGCCTCCACCAGCTTCGACAAGGTCGACAACGTCGAGGCCGACGGTAAGACCGCCACCTTCCAGCTGAAGGAAGGGCTGGCCGACCCGGAGTGGATGAGCCTGTTCGACGCCCACAGCCAGTCCGGCGGCTTCCTGCCCGCGCACCTGGCCGAGGAGAACGGCTGGGACGTCGACGACGCGGACGACCTGGGCGAGTACTACACCTGGCTGCACGACGAGCGCCCCGAGTGGTCCGGCGGCCCGTACATGATTGTGGACGGCGACCTGGAGAACGAGGTCGTCAAGGAGCCGAACCCCAACTGGTTCGGTGACGAGCCCAAGCTCGACCGCATCACGATGATGTACAACACCGACGAGGGCACCTTCGCCAACGCGTTCGTCAACGGTGAGATCGACGGGGCCAACCCTGCCCAGTACAGCGAGGACGTCATCCTCGAGATCCAGGACCTGCCCAACGCGGAGGTCACCGTCGAGGAAGGTGCCGTCTGGGAGCACATCGACCTCAACCTGCGCAACGAGCAGCTCCAGGACGTCGAGCTGCGCCGCGCCATCTTCACCGCGATCGACCGCGACGACATCGCGAACCGGAACTTCGGTGGGGGCTACCCGGAGTACGAGCTGAAGAACAACCACGTCTTCGGTAACGACAGCGAGTACTACGTCGACCACTTCGAGGGCGAGAGCCAGGGCACCGGTGACATCGAGGAGGCCCAGAGCATCCTCGAGGACGCGGGCTACGAACTCGACGATGACACCCTCACCCTGGACGGGGACGAGATCGGCCCGTTCCGCCTGCGCAGCACCGACACGGTTGTCCGCAACACCTCGGTCCAGCTGATCCAGGCCCAGCTCGCCGAGATCGGCATCACCGCCAACATCGAGATGACCGACGACCTCGGCGGCATGCTCGATGCGGCCGAGTACGACATCGTCCAGTTCGGCTGGTCGGGTTCCCCGTACTTCACCGGCAACGCGGACCAGTTCTGGCACTCCGGCAGCGGCAGCAACTTCGGCGGCTACTCCAACGACGAGGTCGACGAACTGGCCGAACAGGCGATCAACGCCTCCGACCTGGACACCGCGGCCGAGGCCTCCAACCAGGCGATGGAGATCGTGGTCCCTGAGGCCTACGTCCTGCCGATCATGGCGGAGCCCAACTACTTCTTCGTGAACGCCGACCGCCTCGTGAACGTTCACGACAACCTGCAGTCCAGCTACCGCGCCACCTACAACATCGGTGAGTGGGACCTCGCCGACTAGCTGTGACTAGTCCGGTGAGTACCGCAGGCCCGGCCCCGGGGCACACCCCCGGGGCCGGGCCGGTCCTCGTCCACCCCTGAAGGATCACTCCCATGCTCGTTTACACGATGCGACGACTCCTGGGCGCGATACCCGTCCTGCTGCTCGCATCCGTCCTCACGTTCGTGATGATCGACGTCACCGGTGATCCGCTGGCCGACATCCGGATGGCCCAGCCGCCGCCCACCGAGGCCGTTCTCCAGCAGGCTGAAGAGCGCCTCTACCTGGACCGCTCCATGCCGGAGCGGTACTGGCTGTGGATGACCGGGATCGGCGGCAACGGCGACATCGGTCTGCTCCAGGGCGAGTTCGGCCCCTCCACCCAGGGGCCCAACTACGACATCGGCGCGAACATCGCCGAGCGCCTGTGGACCACCCTGCGCCTGGTCGGCGCGGCCATGGTCTTCGCCCTCGGCCTCGCCATCATCACCGGTGTGATCAGCGCGCTGCGCCAGTACTCCAAGCTCGACTACACGCTCACCTTCATCGGCTTCCTGGCCCTGGCGATGCCCACCTTCTGGTTCGCCGGCATCATGCAGGCCGCGGGTGTGAAGTTCAACCTGATGGTGGGCGAACAGGTCTTCGCCACCATCGGTGACGGGCGGTTCAGAGCCCAGGGCGAACCGTTGTGGGACCAGTTCCTCAACGCCTTCGCCCACATGGCCCTGCCGACGATCGTGCTGATGCTGATCAGCTTCGCCTCATGGAGCCGCTACCAGCGCACCTCCATGCTCGAAGTCATGAACAGCGACTACGTGCGGCTGGCTCGGGCCAAGGGCCTGCGCAACCACACGGTCATCCGCCGCCACGCCCTGCGCACCGCGCTGATCCCGCTGACCACCGTGGTCGCCCTCGGCGTCGCGGGCGTCATCGACGGGGCCATCCTCACCGAGGTGGTCTTCCAGTGGCGCGGTCTCGGTGACTTCTTCATCACCGCGGTGGACAACAACGACTCCTTCGCACTGATGGGTTGGCTGCTGCTCAGCGGCACGCTGGTCATCCTGGCCAACCTGATCGCCGACCTGCTGTACGCCGTGCTGGACCCGAGGATTCGCTATGAGTGAGAACGGCATGTTCACAAGCGCGCGCCGTGACCCGGCGAAGAAGGCGAAGAGCAGCGCCGACCGCACCCAGCTCCAGACCGTCCTGCTCCGGTTCAGCCGACACCGCCCGGCGATGATCAGCCTGTTCATCCTGGTCCTGATCGTCCTGTTCGCGTTCGTCGGCCCCTTCCTCTGGATGTGGGACCACACGGTCTACCGGGAGATCCCCAGCAACGAGTCGCCGTCCTGGACCCACCCCCTGGGCACCTCGGCCGCCGGACACGACGTCCTCGGCCAGCTCATGCGCGGGGCCCAGCAGACGCTGAAGGTCGCCTTCACCGTCTCGCTGGTCTCCACGGCCGTCGGCTCCCTGTGGGGCGCCACCGCCGGCTACTACGGCGGCCGGGTCGACGCGTTCATGATGCGGATCGTCGACATCTTCCTGATCGTTCCGCTGCTCGTCGCCGCCGCGGCGATCGCGGGCAACAGCGGCGCCGGTACGAACTGGGCCGCGATCGCGGTGATCATCGCGATCTTCTCGTGGGCGTCCATCGCCCGCGTGGTGCGCGGTGTGGTGCTGTCCCTGCGCGAACAGGAGTTCGTGGAGGCCGCCCGCGCCTCGGGCGCCTCGGCACCGTGGATCATCCTGCGGCACCTGCTGCCCAACGCGGCCGGTCCGATCATCGTCGCCGCCACCCTGCTGGTCGCGGTGGCCATTCTTGCCGAGGCGGGCATGTCGTTCCTGGGGCTGGGCATCCAGCTGCCGGACATCTCGCTCGGCCAGATGATCGGCAGCGCCCGTACGGCGGTGTCCACGCGTCCGTGGCTGTTCTACCCTCCGGGTGTGCTGCTGGTGCTGATCTGTCTGACGATCAACTTCATCGGTGACGGTCTCCGGGACGCTCTCGACCCACGACAGAGCAAGGTGCGGCGATGACGACTGAGTACACGAATGAAGGAAACACCGTCGTGGCGGACACCGACGACGTGGTGCTCGAGGTCACCGACCTGAGCGTCACCTTCCCCTCCGAGGACGGGCCGCTGCCCGCGGTCCGGGAGGTCTCCTACCGGCTTCGCCGCGGCGAAGCCCTGGGCATCGTGGGCGAGTCGGGCTCCGGTAAGTCCGTGACCTCCATGGCGATCATGGGCCTGCTGCCCAGGAACGCGAAGGTGGAGGGCTCGGTCCGGGTACTGGGCCAGGAGATCCTCGGGCTCAACGACAAGCAGATCAGCGCGGTCCGGGGGCAGAAGATCGCGATGATCTTCCAGGACCCGCTGACCTCGCTCAACCCCGTCTACACGATCGGCTACCAGATCGCCGAGGCGGTGCACGCCCACAAGAAGGTGAGCAAGAAGGCCGCCCTGGACCGGGCGTTGGAGCTGCTGGAGATCGTGGGCATCCCGTCCCCGGAGCAGCGGCTCAAGCAGTACCCGCACGAGCTGTCCGGCGGTATGCGCCAGCGCGTGGTGATCGCGATCGCGATGGCCAACGACCCGGACGTGATCATCGCGGACGAGCCCACCACGGCGCTCGACGTGACCGTCCAGGCACAGGTGCTGGACGCCCTGCAGCGGGCCCGTCGGGAGACCGGGGCCGCCCTGGTGCTGATCACCCACGACCTCGGCGTCGTCGCCGGTCAGGTCGACCGGGTGGGCGTGATGTACGCGGGCCGCATCGTGGAGAAGGGCACGGTGGAGGAGGTCTTCTACCGGCCCCGCATGCCCTACGCACTGGGGCTGCTCGGTTCGCTGCCGCGCCTGGACGGTGACCGCAACGACCGGCTCACCCCCATCCTCGGCACCCCGCCCTCACTGCGGGACCTTCCGCAGGGCTGCGGGTTCGCCCCGCGCTGCCCGATGGCCCGGGACCTGTGCCACCAGGAGGAGCCGCGGCTGCTCATCATCGAGGACAGCGGCGAGAGCGGCGGGGACGGGCAGAGCGTTGCGGTGCCGGTCGAGTCCACGGACGACCCCACCGCGCACAGCGCTGCCTGCCACTTCAGCGAGGAGCTGGTGGGGGCCGAAGCGACCGACCTGTTCAAGGCCACCGCGGTGGACACCGAGGGCGTGGGGTCCGTCGCCGAGATGGAGGCGGCCGAGTCGCTGGGGGCCGAGGCCCGTGAGGAGTACCTGGAGGAGCTGGGCGCCGAGCCGGACCGCGAGGTTTCCCGCACGGCCGAGCCCGAGGTCCTGCTCAGCGCCACCGACCTGGTCAAGCACTTCCCGATCCGCTCCAAGGGGCTGCTGCGCCGCAAGGTCGGCGCCGTGCAGGCGGTCTCCGGGATCTCGTTGGACCTGCGTGAACGGGAGACGCTCGCGCTGGTGGGGGAATCCGGCTGCGGCAAGTCCACCACGGCGCGGCTGCTGCTGAACCTGATCAAGCTCACCTCGGGCGAGATCTCGTACATGGGTCAGCCGCTGCACGGCCTGTCCGACCGCAAGATGCGGCCGCTGCGCAAGGACCTCCAACTGGTCTTCCAGGACCCGTTCGCCTCCCTGGACCCGCGGATGACGGTCGCGGACATCATCGCCGAACCGATGCGCATCCACGGGAGCGGGCATCGGGACGCGAGGAAGCGCGTGGCGGAGCTCCTGGAACTGGTGGGGCTCAACCCCGAGCACGGTTCCCGGTACCCGCACGAGTTCTCCGGCGGTCAGCGACAGCGCATCGGCGTGGCCCGCGCGCTGTCGCTCAACCCGAGGGTGCTGGTCCTGGACGAGCCGGTCTCGGCCCTGGACGTGTCCATCCAGGCGGGTGTGATCAACCTGCTGGAGGACCTCCAGGACGAGCTGGGGCTGTCCTACCTGTTCGTCTCGCACGACCTGTCGGTGGTCAAGCACATCGCGGACCGCGTGGCCGTGATGTACCTCGGCAAGATGGTGGAGACGGCCACGACGGACCAGCTGTTCACCGCGCCGGCGCACCCGTACACGCAGGCGCTGATCTCGGCGATCCCGCTGCCGGACCCGATCAAGGAGCGGACCCGGGAGCGGATCACCGTCACCGGTGACATCCCCAGCCCGGCCAACCCGCCCTCGGGCTGCCGGTTCCGGACCCGTTGCCCGAAGTTCGCCAACGAGCTCTCGGACGCCGAGCGCACCAAGTGCGTGGAGGAGCCGCCGGAGCTGATGGACCGGGGGACCGGGCACCGGGACGCGTGCCACTACTCGCAGGTGATCGAACTGATCTGACCGCTGAGCCGGTGTTGAGCCGGTGCCGGGTCAACGGCCGGAGCGGCCGCCGGGGCGGGTCGGGGATTCTTCCCCGGCCCGCCCCTTTCGTGTGTGCGCACTCGTGCGCCCTTTTTGTCAGCGAACCACCGGACACGCTCTGGCGTCAACGGGGAACCGTCGGTTAGATTCGCGTGGCATGCTCCAGATCGGCACTTTCCTCCGAGGAGTCTCATGACCTCCGCAACCCCCCACCGCCAGGGGCCACAGCGCGGCCGACGCTGGCTGGCCGTGGCCGCCCTCGTCACGGCCCCTCTGGTTTCCCTGGCCCCACTCACCGCCGTGCCCGCTGCAGCCGACACCGCGGACCCGACCGAGCGCCTCGACGACCTGCGCTCCGACATCGACGCCATCCTGGAGGACCCCGCGCTGGAGGGCGCGACCTCGGGGGTGGTGGTCACCGACGCAGACACTGGTGAGGTGCTCTACTCGCGTGACGCCGACACCCGGCTGCTGCCCGCATCCAACATCAAGGCCTTTACCGGCGCCGCCGCGCTGGAGGTGCTGGGGGCCGACTACACCTTCGAGACGGAGGCCGTGGTCGAGCGCCGTCCGGGCCGGGGCGACGTGCCGGAGCTGTACCTGGTCGGCGGTGGCGACCCGACCCTGGCCGAGACGGACCTGGACGCCATCGCAGCCGACGTGGCCGCTTCCGGGGTGACCTCGGTCGGCGACCTGTACGCCGACGACTCGTGGTTCGACGACCAGCGGCTCGTGGACGACTGGTGGCCCGAGGACGAGCCCTACGCCTACTCGGCGCAGATCTCGGCGCTGACGGTCGCTCACGGAGAGCGCTTCAACACCGGTGTCACCGAGGTGACCGTGACCGCAGGGGCGCAGGGCAACCCGGTGAGCGTGGACCTGGGCGCCGCCGACGGGTACGTCGAACTGGACAACCGAGCCGTCACCGGACCGGCCGGGGGTGTGAGCAGCCTGGTAGTCGACCGCCCGGTGGGCACCAACACGATCGAGGTGACCGGGTCGCTGCCCGCGGACGCCGGTCCGCTGGTGGCGCTGCGCACCGTGGACGACCCGGCTGGGCTGGCCGGGCACCTGTTCGCCCAGGCGTTGGAGGACAACGGCGTCGCGGTCAAGGGCGAGGTGGCCCGCGGTGAGGTGCCCGGCGAGTGGCACCGGCCCAGGGTGGTCGCCGAGCACTCCTCCATGCCGTTGGGCGAGGTTCTGGTCCCGCTGATGAAGTTCAGCAACAACGGGCACGCGGAGATGCTGGTCAAGAGCATCGGCCGGGAGATCGCGGGCGAGGGCTCATGGGAGGCGGGCCTGGCCGCCCTGGAAAAGGCGCTCCAGCAGGTGGGGGTGGACACATCCGACCTGGTCCTCAACGACGGGTCGGGGCTGTCCCGGGGCAACTGGGTCACCGCGAACACCGTCGTGGACCTGCTCGACAGTGTCCAGGACGCCTCCTGGTACGAGGTCTGGCACCACTCGCTGCCGGTGGCGGGCGAGCGCGACCCGTGGGTCGGCGGCACCCTGGCCGCGCGGATGGGCGGTACCGCGGCGGAGGGGGCCGCCCAGGCCAAGACCGGCACGATGACCGGGGTCAGCGCGCTCTCGGGTTACGTGCAGGGGCCGGACGGCGCAGAGCTGTACTTCAGCGTCGTCAACAACGATCACACGGGCGCGGCGCCCAGGCACGTGCAGGACGCGATCGTGGTCCGGCTGGCCGAGTACCTGGGCAACCAGGCCCCGGCGGGTACGTTCACGCAGCGCGAGGCGGGCTCCGGCCCGGGCAACGGTGAGCTGGAGTGCTCCTGGGAGCTGACCTGCTGAGAAGCTGACGACCGCCCGCTGAGGCGATCAGACGGCTGAGCGGTGTGGGCCCGTGGGACGTGTTCCCGCGGGCCCTTCGCCGTGGGGCCCTTTCCGCCGGGCCCGGTCGCGGGCCCGGTCGCGGGCCCGGGGAGTTATCCACAGGCTGAGGACACGGACTGCCGCCGGGGCGGCAGAGGTGGCAATGTGGACTCCGGCAGCACCATCCTCCCGGCACCCCAGAACCTGGTGTCTCCGCGGCCTCGCGTTCCTACAACCAGCGCCTCTAAGACAACCCTGTGTCAGCCCTGTGTCTTCACGTCCCGGCAACCCTGTCCCCTGATCTCGTGCCGCTGTGACCCTGTGCCCTTCTAACCCTGTACTGCTGTAACCCTGTCCTGCTGCAACCCTCTGCCTCCGCAACGCTGTGCTGCTGTAACGCTGTGCCGCTGTAACGCTGTGTCTGCACCTCGGTGTCCTCGCGCCGCAGTGCGTCTGCAACCCTGCACCTCTCACCCTGTGTCCCCGTGCGTGCGTCTCCACGTGCGTTTGGGGCGGACTCCTCGGAAGGGCGTTCATGGAAACGCTGACCGTCGCCTCGGTGTTCGGCATGGTCGTCGGACAGGTCCTGTCGCTGATCCTGCTCGTCCTGGTGCTGTTGGGCCTGGGCAAGCTGGCCAGCCGGCTCATGGACGTGCCGTTCAACCTGCCGAGGCTGGCCCTGGCGGCACTGTTCGGGGCGCCGGTGGGCGCTGTGGGCGCGATCCTGGCCTACTACGGCACCTTCGAAGCGCTCAACTCCACCGAGTCCGCCGAGATGGATCAGCCGGGGTTCATGGCACTCATGCTTTTCGCGATGGCGGTGGGCGCGATGCTCGCCTTCGTCGGCCTGGAACTGCTCCTGCCCCGGGGTACCAGAGTCCGGCCGGTCGCCATGGTCCGCGAGGCCAGGGGCTGGTTCGGCCGGATGGGGCGCTACCGGCGCATCCTGTGGATCCTGGCCCGGCACGGGCTGGGCGGCTACGTGCTCGGCCGGAGAGAGGGGGTCGAGGACACCTCGGTGCAGCGGCGCCTGGCTCGCTCCCTGGTGCGCTCCATGGAGGAGGCCGGGGTGGTGTTCGTGAAGCTCGGCCAGGTGCTGGCCACCCGGCGCGACCTGCTGCCGCCGGTGTTCGTGGAGGAGCTGGGCCGCCTGCACAGCGAGGTGGCCAAGGTGCCCTTCGAGCAGATCCGTGAGTGCGTGGAGGGCGAACTGGGCCGGGAGTCCGGTGCGGTGTTCGCCGAGTTCGACCCCGAACCCCTGGCCGCCGCCTCCATCGCTCAGGCCCACCTGGCCCGGCTGCACGGCGGCGAGGAAGTCGTGGTCAAGGTGCAGCGGCCCGGGATCGGCCCGGTGGTCAAGCGCGACCTCGACATCATCCGCAGACTCGCCCGGCGCTTCGACGAGCACACCGATTGGGGGCCCGCGATCGGAGTGCTTGAACTGGCGGAGGGGTTCGCCGAGGCGCTGCTGGAGGAGCTGGACTTCGAGGTGGAGGCGGCCAACATCGCCGCCGTCGCTGACGCCACCGGTGACTCCCCGGTGCGCATCCCGCAGGTGTACGACGCCTACACCAGCCGCCGTGTCCTGGTGATGGAGCGACTGCACGGGACCCAGGTCGGCGGGGGCGACCTGTCCCCGGAGGAGGGGGAGCGGACCGCCCGCATCCTCCTGGACTGCCTGATGGAACAGGTGCTGATGAGCGGGATCTTCCACGCGGACCCGCACCCGGGCAACATCCTGCTGCTCGACGAGGGCGGGGTGGGGCTGTTGGACTACGGGTCGGTGGGCCGGTTGGACGCCCAGACCCGGGAGGCCCTGCAGATGATGCTGCTCGCCATCGACCGGGGCGACGCGGTGCTGCTGACGGACACCCTGCTCGACGTGGTCGACGACCCGGGGGAGATCGACACCGAGCGGCTGCGTCGCTCGCTCGGCCAGTTCATGGCGCGTTACCTGAACGGCGGAACCACCGCCAGCATGCGGATGTTCACCGAACTGCTGATGCTGGTCACCCGGTTCGGGTTGGTGCTCCCGGCCGAACTGGCTGCGGTCTTCCGGGCGATGGCCACCCTGGAGGGAACGCTGGTGCACCTGGCACCGGGCTTCGACACGGTGGCCGAGGCCAAACGGTACGCAGGGGCCCGGATGTCCGAGCAGCTGGGCACGGGCAACCTGCGCCAGATGGCGTCCGGGGAGCTGATCGCCTTGCTGCCCACCCTGCGCAGACTGCCGCGCAGGCTGGACCGGATCACCGACCAGCTGCACAAGGGCCGGTTCACCGTGCAGGCTCGGATGTTCGCCCACCCCGAGGACCGAAAGCTCCTGCGCTCGGTGGTGCGCCGCGCGGTCATGACCGTGTTGGCGGTGGTCACCGGATTCATGTCGGTGGGGCTGTTCAACGTCACCGAGCGGCCGGGGGTGTCCTGGCCGGAACTGGCCACCCACACGCAGGCGCTCAACCTGCTGGCGTGGCTGTTGCTGGCGACCACGGCAATGTTCGTGCTGCGGCTGCTGGTGGATATGGTCCGGGACGGCGGCGACCGCGAACGAAGATGACCGCTCGTGGCGTTGACCGCGTGCGGCGTTCCGGGGCCTCGCCACCGGGCTCAGTCCAGGTGCGCGGGCCCGGGGCGGGCCCAATGCCGGTGCAGCAGCGTGATCTGCTCGGGCACGACCCGCGACGGCGACAGCTCGGGGAGGTCGTCTACCTCGAACCACGCTACTTCGCTGGTCTCTTCGCTGGTGAAAGAGGGGTCTAACTCGTCCAACGGCGCGCACACGAAGAGGAGCTTGTAGATGTGCCTGTCGTACACCGGGGTGTGCGGCCACAGTTCCCGGTCCACAACCCCCGCGAGGTGGACGGCCCGCACGGTGAGTCCGGCCTCCTCGGCCACCTCGCGTTCGATCGCCTGCCGGGGGCTCTCCCGGATGTCGCACCATCCGCCCGGCAGGGACCACCGGTGCAGGTCGGAGACCTCCCGCACGAGCAGCACCCTGCCCGAGGGATCGAAGACCCCAGCGCGCACGTCGACCTTCGGAGTGGTGTATCCGGCAGCCGAGGCGACCGTTCTTTCGTAGGCGGGCAGGTCCTCGGCGGTGACGGCCTGCATCAGGTCGCGGGCTAGGGCGCCGATGCGGTGGAAGCGCTCGATGTCGAAGCGGTCGGTGCAGTACGCCAGCCCCGACTCCGCCTGCGCTGTGAGCTCCATGGCGATGCGCCGGACCCCCTCCGTGGAGAGGGGATCTGAGGACGCAGAGCCCGTGGTCGGGTGCTCGGAGGGTGGGTGAGCTGTGTTCACCGTGTTCCTTGGGGTCGGGTTCCTGGGGCTCGGGTTCCTCGGCGTTCGCTGCGGGGGCGACGGGGTCTCAGAGGGCGGCGCGTTCGCGGTCGATGAGGCGGCGCAGGGCCCGGTGGACCTCGTCGGCGTCGGGCGGGGGGTTGGAGGTGCAACAGCGCAGGAAGTACCCGTCCGAGGCCGCGGCCACCCCGGCCCGGGCGTCGGGATCGGGGAGGTAGGGCGTCAGGAAGGCGTCCACGGCCGCTGTCCAGCGGTCGACCTGCTCCCGCAGCGCGGGTCGGCGGGCCGCGATGAGGAAGAGCTCCATCTCAGCCAGGGCGTGCGCCCGGTCGCTTCCGGCGCCCTCGGCGATGAGGGCGGCGAACCCGCGCAGGGCCTCGTCCGGGTCCTCGGGCAGGGCATCGACCACCCGCACGTAGGCGTCGTTCACCCTGGTGAGGGTGTCGACCAGGAGGTCGTCGACGGTCGCGTAGTAGTAGGTGACGGTGCTGGGCGGGACCCCCGCCTCGGCGGCGACCCGGCGCTGGCTGACGGCGGTGACACCGTCCCGTGCGATGACCTCCATAGTGGCGTCGAGGAGCAGGCGGCGCCGCTGCTCGCCCTTGCGCCGGCGGCCGTCACTGATGTTCTCCGGGTCCTCGACCCGCTGCTTGGTGCTCACGTTCGCCCATCCTGCCCGAAGCTGTCCGGCGGTCAGTGCTGACCGCCCATCTCCAGGGCCATGACCCCGGCGATGACCAGCGCGATTCCGCCCACCTGCATCCAGGTCAGGGATTCGCCGAGGAAGACCGCCCCGATGACCGCGAGCAGGGCGACCCCGGCGGCCGCCCACACACCGTAGGCCACGCCGAGCGGCATGCCCCGGCTGAGCGCCTGGGAGAGCAGGTAGAACGCCCCGGCGTAACCGACGACGACGAGGACCGAGGGCAGGAGCCTGGTGAAACCCTCGGAGAACTTCAGCGAGGTGGTGGCGAAGACCTCGAGGAGGATCGCGCCGACCAGCCAGATCCACGGCATACCGCTTCTTCCTCTCTCCTTGCTGCCTGAAACCTGATCGAGTGAACAGCTTTCATTCTCCAGAAACCTGATCGAACGAACAAGATTTTAGTTCGGGCATGATGGCAGGGCAAGCAGAGGCGCTTTCGGCGGTCGGAACCTCACCCCCTGGTGGGCTGGGACCGTACCCCCTGGGTGTATTCTCAGCGGTTCTGGGAGCGGTGGGCATGCGTCCCGGATAACCGCTCCATACCGATGCGCGAAAGTTCAGAACCTTTTCCGTGTGGGAGCGTCTTACTTCAGAGCAGTAGGCAATAGGTCGGGTTCGAGTTTCAGCTATGGAGGTCCAGACGTGACGGGGAAGACCCACCCGGCGGTGACGCGTCGGTTCGGCATCGGACTGGTGGCGCTCGCGCTCGTCGCGACCGCCTGTACGTCCGGCGACGCCGAGACGCAGAGCAACGGCGATGCCGTTGACGCCGAACCGGCCGAGCTCAGCATCACGCCGGAGACCGGTGCCGAGGAGATCGCCCCCAACACCCCCATCCGGGTTAGTGCCGAGCACGGCGTCATCACCGATGTCCAGGTCGACCAGGTCGTGGTCAGTGAGGCCGCGGTCGGGGGCGAGGAGAGCGACGACGACGGCGACCTCTACGCCATGACCGGCACCCTCAACGAGGACGAGACCGAGTGGGTCAGCGACTGGAACCTGCGCCCCGGCTCGGAGGTCGTGGTGACCGCCACGGCCGAGAACGGGTCCGGTGAGGAGACGGAGTTCAGCGCCGAGTTCACCACTCACGACGCGGTTCCCGGTCAGCGTCTCGAACTCGTCTCCAACTTCCCCAGCTCCGGTGACACCGTCGGTGTCGGCATGCCCGTGGTGATCAACTTCGACCTGCCGGTCAGTAACAAGGCGCAGGTGGAGAACTCCATGAACGTCATCGCCGAACAGGAGGTCGCTGGCGCCTGGAACTGGGTCACCGACCAGATGGCGGTCTTCCGGCCCGAGCAGTACTGGGAGGCGTACCAGGAGGTCACCGTCGACCTGAACCTCGCCGGGGTCGAGGCCTCCGAGGGTGTCTTCGGTGTGCGCAACTACCAGATCAACTTCGAGATCGGCCGCGAGCTCATCGCGACCATGCACGTGCCCGACCACGAGATGGTCATCGAGATCGACGGCGAAGAGGACCGCGTCATCGAGGTGAGCAACGGGGCGGCCAACCGTCGCTTCGATACCACCACCACCGGTGTCCACGTGCTGATGGAGCGCTACACGCAGCTGACCATGGACTCGGCGACCGTCGGTATCCCCGAGGACGCCCCCGGCTCCTACCGGGTGGACGTGAACTACGCGGTGCGCACCTCCAACAGCGGCGAGTTCGTGCACGAGATGTCGGCCAACGGCAACATCGGTTCGGCCAACACCTCCAACGGCTGCACCAACATGCGCTACGACGACGCCAAGTGGTTCTTCGACAACACCCTGATGGGTGACATCCTCGACACCACCGGTACCGACCGCGAGTTCGAGTGGGACAACGGCTGGGGCTACTGGCAGAAGTCCTGGGACGAGTGGCTCGAGGGCAGTGAGACCAGCGAGCCGCAGATGACCAGCTACGGTACGCCCGGCTCCGTGCACGGCGAGGACCTGTGACCCTCAGGTAGCGGGCACGGTCCGGGGCGCGTAGGCCCGGAACGAACGCGAGGGGCGTCACGGTGCGAACAGCACCGCGGCGCCCCTTTCCGCTGCCCGCTGGCCCTCGGGCCGCACACTCAGATCTGGGTGTCCCCGGTGGCCGCTGGGATGCCGCCACCGGCCACCGAGGCACTCAGCTTCGCCACGATGGCGTCGATCACCAGCTCGGTGACGGCGGCCATGTCCACGGCCTCCGGGTCCAGCAGCCACTGCACCTGGAGTCCGTCCATGGTGGCGAGCACCGCGGCGGCCGCGGAGCGGGCGGGGGAGTGACCGCTCGGGCCCGGGGTACTCGCGGCCGTTCGGTGCTCGGGGCCGATCCGGTCCAGTACCGCGTCCTCGACCTCCTGGCGCAGCACCGTGTAGCGCTCGCGGAACCACTCCTGGGCGGGGTGTCCGGCGGTGGCGCTCTCGGCGGACAGCACCGCGTACAGCTGGGTGGTCCCGGGGCGTTCGGCGTTGCGCTGGGCGGTGGTGACCAGGTGGTCGAGCATGCCGCTGCCCTCAGGGGCGGGTTCGTTGTCGTCGCGCAGCTCCAGCACCGCGGTGAGCAGGTCGGTCTTGGACCCGAAGTGGTGCAGGACCCCCGCCGGGGTGATGTCGAGCATCGCCGCGATGTCGGCCAGCGAGGTGTTGTTGAAGCCCTGGGCGGAGAACACGTCGGCCGCGGTGCGCAGGATCTGCTCGCGCCGGTTCACCCGCTTGCGCGGGGTGCGCTCGGGGGCCCGGCCCTCGTCGGAACGCGTCTGCGCGGGGCTCGTCTCGCTCATTCCTGCTCTCCACTTCCTCGTACCGCACGGGTACTCCGGGCGGGTGGCTCGGGGGTTCGCGCCCGGTTGGCCACCACGCTATCGAGACTTCCCGATCCTCTCTTGCTTAATGAACATTCAGTAACTGGCCTCTCGGTAGACGAAACGCAGACCAGGCGACTGGGGGCATGAACCTTCCCGCATCCCCGCAGAGGGCCGGGCGGCGCCTTCCGGCCCGTCCGCGCCGGGCCCTCACCCGAGCTCTTCGGAGGTCCCGCCGCGCACAGCCGTTTCTCCCCTACCTCACGCTCGCAGGCCGCACAGGGGATCGACACAGGTGATCCGGGTGCGCCCGACCAACAGCACCGGGTGGTCATCGTCCACGGAGAGAACATGGACGGGCTCCCAGTCCCAGGGGTTCTCAGGGGTGGGGATGTACGGGAGGTCGTCGGGGTGGTCGGCGATCCAGTCGCTGTCGTACAGGCCGTCGATCGGCACCGGACCGGACCGGGTCCACAGCGACTGGGCGGTCAGCAGGAGCCGGGCAGCGGGGCGAGGAAGAGCACCAGCAGGATCTTGAGGCCGAGCGCGGTCCCGAGGGCGGGGCCGGTTCCGGCCACCGTCTCAGCCATGCGCTCCCCGATCTCCTGGGGCAGCAGGAGCAGGGCAGCCGTGGGGGGCCACGGCAGGGGGCGGGCACGGATCCTCGGTGGGGCAGGGGGTTCGGGGCAGGGGGATCCGGGAGCAGGGGGCCGCGGCCAGACTACTGGCGGCCCTCCGAGGCGCTCCGTCAGGTACCGCGGTCGGCACTGAGCGTGGCGTTGCGGGCTCCGCCGGGGAAGTCACCGGCTCCGGGCGAGGCGTGTTCGGCGGCCAGGCGGCGCATCCCCTCCTCGCTGGGGGAGCCGGGTTCGGCGCAGTACAGCATCACCCGCTGGTCGGTCTCGGGGACGTGCAGCACCTGACACTCGAACTCCAGGTGGCCGACGAGCGGGTGGTCCACACTCTTGTGGAAGCCGCGCCGCTCCTGCACGGCGCGCTCCTCCCACAGCCGGGAGAAGCGGGGCGAGGTGCCCAGCAGCGTGGTCAGCATCCGGTTGATGCCGGGGTCGCCCGGGTAGCGGGCGTAGGCCGCGCGCAGGTCCGCGACGGAGTTGCGCTCCATGCAGTTGGCGTGGGGGCGCTCAGCCACCTGAGGGTCGTCGTCGGGGCGCCGGAACATCCACATGATGATGTTGCGCTCGGAGTCGTCGACCGTGGCCATGTCACCGATGAAGTGGGCGGCCAGCGTGTTCCAGGCCAGGACGTCGTACTTGGCGTCCAGGACGTAGGCGGGGGTGGCGGTGAGGCTGTCCAGCAGGTGCCGGACGGCAAGGGAGATCTCCCGGACCGGGGCGCGGACCGTCGGCGGTTCGGCTCCGGCCACCCGGAACAGGTAGGCGCGTTCGTCCGCGGAGAGCACGAGTGCCCGGGCGAGCGCGGACAGCACCTGGTCGGAGGGGTTCGGCCCGCGGGCCTGTTCCAGGCGCACGTAGTACTCCACGGACATCCCGGCGAGCTGGGCGACCTCCTGGCGGCGCAGCCCCGGGGTGCGGCGCCGTCCGGTCTCGGGGAGCCCGACGTCGGAGGGCACGACCCGGCCGCGGCGGTCCCGCAGGAACGCTGCCAGTTCGGAACGGTCCGCCATCACGTCCTCCTCGGTGCTCCGGTCGCTGCGGGCTCTCTTCCAGAGTGCCTGAGTCGGACGCCGATGACACTGGTACTGCCGGTACCACCATCGGCCGGCCCCTTTTCCCGGCGCGGTCGGGTGCCCACGATGGCCCCATGAGTGAGAGTCGGAACAAGCAGAGCACCAACGGCAACGACACGAGGATCGCCCTGGTCACCGGGGCGAACAAGGGCATCGGGCTGGAGACCGCACGGCTGCTGGGGGAGGCGGGCGCGACCGTCCTGCTCGGCGCGCGGGATCCGGAGCGCGGCTCGGCCGCGGAGCGGGACCTGCGGGACGAAGGGTTGGACGTGCACCTGGTGGCCCTGGACGTCACCGACCAGCAGAGCGTGAAGGCGGCCGCAGCGCGGGTGGAGAGCGAGTTCGGGCGGCTGGACGTGCTGGTGAACAACGCGGGTGCGGCCCTGGGCTTCGGGGCGGCCCCGAGCACCTCGGACCCGGATCAGCTGCGCACGCTCCTGGACCTGAACACGGTCTCCGTGGTGACGGTGACCAACGCGTTCCTGCCGTTGCTGCGCCGGTCAGCGGCGGGGCGGGTGGTGAACGTGTCCAGTCAGGTCGGCTCGATCGGATCCATGACCGATCCGGAGGGACCCTTCTTCGGGATGTCCGGCTCGCCCGCCTACCCGGTGTCCAAGGCGGCGGTCAACATGCTCACCGCCCTGTACGCGAAGGAGCTGGCGGATACCTCGGTGAAGGTCAACGCCGCCAACCCCGGGTTCTGCGCCACCGACCTCAACGGGCACAGCGGTCCGCGCAGCGCGAGGCAGGGGGCGCTGGTCAGCCTGCACCTGGCCAACCTGCCCGAGGACGGGCCCAGCGGGGTCCTGTGGGGGCACCTCGCCTCGGCGGAGGACCTGGAGAGCTACGGTGTCCTGCCCTGGTAGTCCCGTAGTCCCGTAGTCCCGTAGTCCTCGAACCGAACCAGGCGGCGCGGGGCCTCTGTGCCCCGCGCCGCTGACGTTCACCAGGCGCGGACCCCGCCGACCGGGGCGGGCAGGCGCTCCTGGAGCCAGGTCCAGGTGCCGTCGTTCTCGGTGAACCGCCGCTGGACGCGTTCGACGTCGTCTATCGGGTTGCTGAACACCTCGCGCCAGTCGCCGGCGGCGCGTTCCTCCAGGTAGAGGCTGCTCGCGTCGGTGCGCATCCGCACCGCCTGGAGGGTGCGGGAGGAGCCGTCGTTCAGCTGAATGCGGTAGTAGGCCATGGGATTCCCCTGGGTGTCGTCCTGGAAAGTGAGGACGGTGGAGTCCGGAACACGCGCGTTCGACGAAGCTGGAGGATCTGTCTCCCCGACACGGCGGGACCTCGTTGGGCGGGCCGCGGGTTCGGTGGCCGGAGTGCCACTCGGGCGGGAAACAGGCGCGGGTGCCGGGGCACCGTGCTGTCCGCGTTCTCGGACTCTACTCCGGCAGGGTTGGACACGTAGGGTAAACAAAAGAATCCGAAGTGAAATCAGGGAGAACGCTCCCCGACCCACTCCGGATCCCCTGTGGAGAAGCCTGTGCAGAAGTCCTGTGTGGAAGTTCCGTTCAGCCCTCCTGCTCGGAGAGCCTGGCCCTGGCCTCCATCAGGGCGAAGCCGAGCAGGTTGCGCCCGCGCCACAGGTGCGGGCGTTCGGCGTTCTCGTTCTCCTTGCCGATCCCGATCCCCCACACCCGGTCGCGCGGGCTGGCCTCGACCAGGACGCGCTCGCCGGTGCCGAGCAGGAAGGCGCGCAGGTCCTCGTTCTGACCGAACTTGGCGACGTTGCCCAGGACGGCGATCTCGAAGCGCTCCCGCTCCCAGGCCTCCTCGTCGAAGCCGCGGACCTCGCGGCCGATTTCCTTGGCGTCACGCGGGTGACCTGCGGCGAGGATCCGTTCTTCGGCTTCGGTGTCCCCGAATAGCCGCGCCTTCCCGGCCATCATGAAGTGTTCGGCGGTGGGGTAGTCGGTCCCGTCCACGGTGAAGTCGGCGGGCCACCACTGGGACAGGCAGCTGGCCGAAACCCCGTCGGGTGGTGGCTGGTGCCCCCAGAAGTGCAGGTACTTGATCCGTCCGTCGATCCGGAGCAGATCCTCCACGGTCCTCGCGTCGGCAGGGTTTCGTGTGCCTGTCATGATCGGGAGTTTCCCAGAACCCCATGGTGTTCCGGTAGCCCTTTTCCCGGGTTTCTCGTGTTCACGGGCCTCTGGTCGGGTTCCGGTCGCGAGTGGGCCCTGAGGGACGATTCCA
This sequence comes from Nocardiopsis valliformis DSM 45023, assembly GCF_000340985.1. Classification (NCBI taxonomy): domain Bacteria; kingdom Bacillati; phylum Actinomycetota; class Actinomycetes; order Streptosporangiales; family Nocardiopsidaceae; genus Nocardiopsis; species Nocardiopsis valliformis. The sequence goes on along the minus strand of NZ_ANAZ01000002.1, from coordinate 441,649 downwards.
CCTGGACCAGTGGTGGGCCCGCTGCTGTGTTCGGCGAGTACGGGAACGCCCGGGGCAGATCGGGGCGCGTCGTAGTAGCGTTGCGGAAAGCCTCAGAAGCCTTAGGTCAGCGGGGTTGCCGTCCGCGGTGGTGCCGATGGTCGGCGGGGCGTCCTCCTCGTGCGCGGAGGCCGTCCGGGGGCGTCTTCGGGCGGGCCTGGCCACCAGACCAGTCGGTCGGCTTGCGGGCTCACGCGGGGACGTGGCTCGTGTGCGGTAGCGTCACAATTGAACGCTCAAGTATTTCAGGGGGCTCGGGTCCGATGGCCGAGACGCGCTGGCTCGACGATGGCGAGCAGCAGGCCTGGCGTGCCTTCCTGATGGCCGTCAACCTGATGGACGGGGCGCTGGACCGCCAGCTCAGACACGACTCCGGGCTACCGCACGCGTACTACCAGATCCTGGCGATGCTCTCCGAGGCGCCCGGGCGCGAACTGACGATGACCCGGCTGGCCCGTCTGCTGCGCTCCTCGCCGAGCAGGCTCTCGCACGCGGCCGCACGGCTGGAGGGCGACGGGATGATCCGCCGGTTCAAACGGCCGGAGAACCGGCGCACCACGATCGTCGAGATCACGCCCGCGGGGATGAAGGTCCTGGAGACGGCCGCCCCGGGCCACGTGCACGAGGTGCGCCGGGTCCTGTTCGACACGCTCAGCACCGAGCAGGTGGGGCAGCTGCGCGAGATCTCCGAGTCCATGCTGTCCGCGCTCGATCCCCAGGGCGAGGAGCCCAGGTACGCGGACCCGGACGGAACCGGCGCCCGGGACTGAGCGGGGTTCTGTTGTCTGCCCTGGCCAGGGCAGATGCGGGTCTTACCCAAATCTCACGGAACTCTCACCTGTCCACGCTATGTGTCCGAGTGGATGCGTACTAATATGTGGCTTCCCTGGAAAAGGTTGCGCTCTCAAGTGTTGGAACCGCACGCCCGAGAAGTCCGCCTGGTTCCGGGGGTACCCGCTCACAGAAACAGGAACCACCATGACCGAATCGCTCAGGCTCAAGATCAGTGACATCACCGCCCTGCTCGCCAGGGTCGTCATCGGGGTCGTCTTCATCGCCCACGGGCTGCCCAAGGCGACCGACCTCAACGGCACCGCCCAGGGCTTCGAGGCGATGGGCATCCCCTTCCCGCAGTTCTCCGCCCTCCTGGGTGCCGCCATCGAGGTGGGCGCGGGGATCGCGCTCATCGTCGGCTTCGCCCTGCCCCTCACCGGGCTGGCCCTCGCCTTCATGATGGGTGCGGCGTACTTCTTCGTCCACGTCGGCGACCCCCTGGTCGGCGGCTTCGAGCTGCCCCTGGTCCTCGCCGTCGCCGCCCTGGCTCTGGGCTTCTCCGGCGGGCGCTACTCGGTGGATCGACTGCTGCCCTGGGGTCGCGTCCGCCAGGAGAGCAGGACCGCGGAGTCCGTGCCGGCCTGACCCGCCCGGACTGATTCGGCGTCCGTCCTGACCAGGGGCCCGAGAAGTCACCCCGGTCGGGGATCGCACCGCTGACACGGCCGCCCGGCGAGGGAGCTGGGCGGCCGTTCGTGTTTTCCGAGGCCTCGGGTACGAGGTTCCTGATGTCGGTCGGAGTTGGAGGCCGTTCCCCATCCCGCTCAGGCAGCCTCGGACAGGCTGACCGCGTGCCTGCGGGTCTGGGGACACTGAACTCTGCCTACTATGTCTAGCCATGCGTATTCTCGTGGTCGAGGACGATGACCGGGTGGCCCGCGGGCTGGTGACCGCGCTCCGGGCGGCCTCCTTTGATGTGCAGCGGGTGGCCACGGCCGAGCGGGCGCTTTCGGCGCCGGCGGCCGACGTGGTGCTGCTCGACCTCGGGTTGCCCGACGCCGACGGGATCGACCTGTTGCGCAAGCTCCGGCAGCGGCCGCAGACGGCGATCATCGCGGTGACCGCGCGGAGCGAGGAACGCGACCGGGTGCGCGGGTTGCGGGCAGGGGCCGATGATTACGTGGTCAAGCCCTTCGGCGTCGCCGAGCTGCTCGCGCGGATCGAAGCGGTACTGCGGCGGACGCGGTCGGCGCGGGCCGAACCCGAGAGGGAGGATCCGCCGTTGCGGGTCGGGCCGCTCACGCTCGACGTCAACTCCCGGGAAGCGCGGGTGGAGGGCGAACCGCTCCCGTTGACGCGTAAGGAGTTCGATCTGCTGCGTCTGCTGGTGGAACGTGCGCCCAGGGTGGTGGCCCGGGACCAGATCCTCGACCAGGTGTGGGGCGCCGCCTGGGAGGCCTCCTCGCGGACCCTGGACACCCATATCGCCTCGCTGCGCGCCAAGGTCGGTGCGGTGCCGCGGATCCGTACGGTGCGTGGGGTCGGCTACATGCTCGACGAGGCCTGACCCGTGCTGCGGCGGCTCCTGACGATCCTGCTGCCGGTCGCCTTCGTGCTGGTCGCGGCGGTGCTGGCCCCGTTGGGTGCGGTCATCGCCCAGCAGCAGACCCAGCAGGTCTACGTCGACCGCCTCGCTGACGCAGGGCGGTTCGCGGCACTGGCCCGCACCGCTTTGGAGACCGATCGGGGCAACGCCCTCACCCAGGAGATGGCCCGGTACGAACAGCTCTACGGCATCCCCGCCGTCGTGGTCGCCCCCGACGGAAAAGTGGTGGCGGGCTCGGGCGACCGTCCCCGGATGCGGGAGGTGGTCGCCGAGGCGGCCGAGACCGGTGGGATCACCGCGGCCCTGGCCGGGGAGCGCCCGGAACCGCCGACCACGGTGTGGCCCTGGGAGTCGGGGCCGCTGGTCGTCGCCGAACCCATCGGCCGAGACAGCGAGGTCGCCGGTGTCGTGGTGCTGGTCTCGCCCACCGACGAGCTGGCCGGGGCCATCCTCGGCACGTGGGGGTGGATGGCGCTGTTCAGCACCCTGCCGTTGGCACTTCTGGTGTCCGCGTCCATGCCGCTGTCCCGCTGGGTCCTTCAGCCGATTCGGCGTCTGGACGAGGCCACCACGGCGGTGACCTCGGGTGACCTGGACGTCCGTGTGGACGCCGAGAGCGGCCCGCCGGAGCTGCGCCGGCTCACGGACTCCTTCAACACGATGGTGGAGGTGGTGCGCCGTGCCCTGGAGCGGCAGCGTTCGTTCGTCTCCGAGGCCTCCCACCAGCTCCGCAACCCGTTGGCCAGTCTGCGGCTCTCGGTGGAGAACCTGGCGCCCTACCTGAAGAGCCCGGAGGCGCGGGAGGCGCACGCGGTGGCGATCGACGAGACCACCGTCATGCACCGCATGCTGAACTCGCTGCTGGCCGCGACCCGGCTGGAGAGCGTGACCGGTTCCGAAGTGGTCGAGGTCGCCGGGCTGGTGGACACCCGGGTGGCGCGCTGGAAGGCGCTGGGCGAGTCCCGCGGTATCGAGGTGACCACGGACCTGCCCGATCACGTGTGGGCGCACGCCCCCGCGGGCGGGCTGGGCAGCATCCTCGACGAGCTGGTCAGCAACGCCCTGCGGCTGTCCGGCGGAACCCGAATCGAGGTGCGCGCCGAGGACGGGGAGCAGGTGCGGATCGGGGTGCTCGACGACGGTGTGGGGTTGCCGGAGGAGGAGCGTGAGCTGGCCCTGGGCCGCTTCTGGCGTTCGCCCAGCCACCAGAACACCGAGGGCACCGGGCTGGGGTTGGCGATCGTCGCCGACCTGGTGCGGGAGTCCGGTGGGCGGCTCACCCTGGGCGACGGCCTGGCCCAGGAGGGCAGACGCGGGTTCGGTGTGGTGATCACCCTGCCCCCGGCGGAACCTCCGGCCCTTGAGGACGGCTCGGAGGACGACTGAACCACCTGGGGCGACTCAGCCCGGTGTCGGGGTGTCGGACCCCTGGGAGGCGGGTTTGTTGTCCCGGTACCAGCTCTCCGCGCCCGGGTGCAGGGGTACGACGCCGGTGGAGATGCCGGTGCGCACGTTGATCTGCGCTGCCTCTGGCCTCTGTTCGGCCACCCGGGAGGCGCCCGTGTACACGCTGTCGGTCACCACGTAGACGAGGTCCTCGGGCAGGTCGTTGCGGCACAGGAGCAGGTTCGGTATGGACATGGTGGGGCAGGCCGCGATACCCGCGTACGTCGTGGCGGGGATGGTCGCCGGGAAGTACGCCTCGGGGTAGACGGCTGCCATCTCGTCGGCGGTTTCGGCCAGGTCGATCAGGCGCAGCGCACGGAGTTCGGCGAGTTCGGCGATGGCGGGCGTGGGCAGACCGGTCAGGGAGAACATCGCGTCGATCTCACCGGAGTCCAGGGCCTGGGCGGAGTCGGCCTGGTCGAGTCTGACCACCTCGGGCCGCACTCCGGTGACGTTGATGATCTCGTCGACGGTGAACTCGGTGCCGGAGTTGACGGCGCCGATCGACACCCTCAGGCCCTCCAGGTCGGCCAGCCGCCGGACCGGGGACTCCTGGGTCACGACCAGGTGCACGAAGCTGTCGTAGAGTCGGCCCACCGCGCTGACCATCGACCCTGGGGCGGCGACGTCGGTGTCCAGGCTGGAGTCGAGGCTGGACAGCCCGAGGTGGGCTTCGCCCGCGTCCAGGAGGATCAGGTTGTCGTGGGAGGCTCCGGTCTCCACGGTGACGACCTCCTGGTCGGGCATCCGTTCGTCAAGTAGTCGCGCGAGCTCCCCACCGATCTCCCGGTAGACGGCTCCCGGTGGCCCGGTGGCGATCACGATCCGGCTGAGCCCGGGGGCGGGGTTGCGTGTGCAACCGCCCACAACGACCGGAGTGAGGGCTCCGGCGGCAGCCAGGAGGGCGGCTCGTCTGGTGAGTCCTGTCGGTCGCATACCCGCAGCTTAGACGCGGTGAGGCATGGGTTGAGCGGACGAACCCACATCACCTTGTGTCCTGTGCCATATACCGAACGTGGCTCTATGTCAGAGGAATCCCAAGAAATGGAGAGTTACTTTGCGCACACCACCCTGTGAGCTCACCATCTGTGGAGTCAGGACGTAACCCGGAGGTAATCCCGCGGCAATCCGCGGGTCGCGTCTCCGCAGACAGGTGCCCCGCGTAGTCGGCGCCCAATGGAGGAGGAACCCATGGCGACCCCGCAGGGCGTCGATTCCCCCGACACCTCGTCGGTCAAACGCGAGGAGAGGTCCTCGCACGTCATGACCCGAGGACGGATCGTCGGTCTCGCCCTGGGCCCGGTACTCGCCCTGGTGGTCTACCTCCTCATGCCGGAGATGCCCCTGCCCCTCGGCGAAGGAGAGACCGAGGAGGTCCTGTCGGTCAACGGTTCGGTGGTCGCGGCGATCACCGTCTGGATCGCCATCTGGTGGGCGACCGAGGCGATCCCGATCCCGGTCACCTCCCTGCTGCCGCTGGTCCTCTTCCCGCTCATGGTGGACGGCACCGCCATCGGCGACGTGGCCCCCTCCTACGGCTCCGACACGATCTTCCTCTTCATGGGCGGCTTCATGCTCGCCCTGGCCATGCAGAAGTGGAACCTGCACAAGCGCATCGCCCTCACGATCGTCTCCAGGGTCGGATCGAACACGGTCGGCCTGATCGGTGGCTTCATGATCGCCACCGGCTTCATCTCCATGTGGGTGTCCAACACCGCCACGGCCGTGATGATGCTGCCGGTCGGCCTCTCCGTCATCGCGCTGATCGCCCAGTTCCGGGGCGGCCGCACGGACGCGAACTTCGCCACCGCCCTCATGCTGGGCATCGCCTACGCCGCTTCCATCGGCTCCGTCTCCACCCTCATCGGTACCCCGCCCAACGTCCTGATGGTCGGATACCTGTCCGAGACCCACGGCATCAACATCGGCTTCGGCCAGTGGATGATGGCTGGCGTGCCGCTGGCCGTGGTCTTCATGCTGATCGCGTGGTTCGTGCTCACCCGCCTCTTCAAGCCGTCGATCAAGAAGGTCGAGGGGGCACAGGAGCTCATCCGCGACGAGCTCGACCAGATGGGGCGGATGTCCCGCGGTGAGAAGCTGGTCCTCACGCTCTTCGCCTTCGCCGCGCTGTCCTGGATCTTCGTCCCGATGATCGCCGACCTCGAGCAGGTGGCCGCTGTCGCCCCGTGGCTCGGTAGCGTGAGCGACGCCGGCATCGCGATGACCGTCGCCGTCCTGCTCTTCATCATCCCGGTGGACAAGAGGACCCAGCTGCTCGACTGGGACACCGCGGTCAAGCTCCCCTGGGGCGTCCTGCTGCTCTTCGGCGGCGGCCTGGCCATCTCCGCCCAGTTCACCAACTCCGGTCTGAGCTCCTGGATCGGCGGGCAGGTCTCCTTCCTGTCCGGCGTGCCCGTCTGGGTGCTGATCCTGGCTGTCGCCGCACTCGTCCTCTTCCTCACCGAGCTCACCAGCAACACGGCCACGGCGGCGACCTTCCTGCCGATCATGGGCGGGGTCGCGATGGGTATGGACATCGACGTGCTCGCCCTGGTGATCCCGGTCGCCCTCGCCGCCACCATGGCCTTCATGCTGCCGGTGGCGACCCCGCCGAACGCGATCGCCTTCGGCTCGGGCTACGTCAAGATCGGCGAGATGATCAGAGGAGGCGTCTGGCTCAACCTGGCCGCACTCCTGTGCATCGTGGCCGCCATGTACGGGCTGATGGCCTGGGCCCTGGGGATCTCCCTGTAGGCCAACCGACCACGGGCCGCACGAAGTAGAGAGCGGGCGGCCCCTTCCCCGGGACGGCGTTTCACCTCTCCCGAACGCCGTCCCGGCACTCCCACGGGCGCTCCTCCCGGTTCCGTCACCGTTCACCGGAACCGGGAGGGGCGCCCTCTTCGTGCGCCCGGGGCCTGTGCGTTCCGGTGTGAGCTCCCAGCCAGGCACGAAACACACCGAAACACAGGGAAACCCAGGCTTCACCGCGCGACAGGGTTCGTGAAACACGGGCTTCCTAGCGTCTGGCCCCATGGACACACCGATGTATACACGGCCGGCCGGCGCCGAGGAGGGCACCCTCTCCCGACGCGACCGTGTCTACGCCCTGATGCGTGAGGAGGTCCTGAGCGGCCGCGTCACGCCGCACACCCGCCTGGGCGAGGTCCGCCTCGCCGAACGCTTCGGGGTCTCCCGCACCCCCGTCCGCGAGGCCCTGGCCCGGCTCCACTCCGACGGCCTGGTCGAGCGCCGAGACAACGGCTTCTACGTGGCCGTCCCCAACCTCGCCGAGCTGCGCGACCTCTACGAGCTCCGGGTCGCCCTCGAACTGCGCGGGATCGCCCGTGCCATAGAGGACCGCACCATCCGGCACGACCCGCGGATCCTGGTCGACGAACTGGAGCGCTGGGAGAAGCTGAGCGCCGGTCCCCCCGAACCCGACCCCTCGTTCGTCCTCCTCGACGAGGAGTTCCACGCCGCCCTGTCCCGGGCCTCCGGCAACGGCGCCCTCACCGAGTCCCTGATCTCGGTCAACCAGCGGATCCGCCGCGTGCGCATGTACGACTTCCTCACCGAGGACCGGATCACCTCGACCATCAGCGAGCACATCCAGATCGTCGAGCACCTGCGCGCCGACGAACTCGACGCCGCCTACCGCGCTCTGCACGAGCACGTCGGCGCGTCCATGGAGGTCGTCCTGGAACGCGCCCAGCGCGCCCTGATCCAGATGGCGCTGCACTCCGACCTCTACTGACCCCCGCGCCCCTCACCCCTCGCGCTCCCGACCGCCAGCCTCAGCCTCCGACCAGAGGGAGAGCCCCGTGTTCGACTCCGTGCTCGTCGCCAACCGCGGCGAGATCGCCTGCCGCATCATCCGCTCCGCACGCGAACTCGGCCTGCGCACCGTCGCCGTCTACTCCGACGCCGACGCGGGCGCGCCGCACACCCGGATGGCCGACGAGGCCGTCCGCCTCGGCCCGGCACCCGCCGCCGAGAGCTACCTGAACATCGAGCGCGTCCTCGCGGCCGCCGCCGAGACCGGTGCCGGTGCCGTCCACCCGGGCTACGGGTTCCTGTCCGAGAGCGCGGAGTTCGCGCACGCCGTGGAGGCCGCCGGGCTGGTGTTCGTCGGCCCCGAACCGCGCCACCTGGAGGAGTTCGGCGACAAGCACACCGCCCGCAAGGCCGCGGCCGCCGCCGGGCTGCCGATGGTGGCGGGCAGTGAGACCCTGCCCGACGTGGAGCAGGCCGTCACCGCAGCGGAGCTGATCGGCTACCCGGTGATCCTCAAGTCCACCTCGGGTGGCGGCGGGATCGGCCTGCGCCCCTGCTTCGACGAGGAGGCGCTGCGCTCCGCCTTCGATCAGGTCAGCCGGATGGCGCAGACGCACTTCGGCGGCGGCGGGGTGTTCGTGGAACGCTTCGTGTCCAGGGCCCGGCACATCGAGGTGCAGGTCTTCGGCGACGGCCACGGCAACGTGGTCACCCTCGGGGACCGTGACTGCTCCCTGCAGCGGCGCAACCAGAAGGTCGTGGAGGAGGCACCCGCCCCGGGGCTGCCGGACGCCCTGCGCGCCGAGCTGCACCGCACCGCCCGCGAACTCTGCTCCGGGGTGTCCTACCGCAGTGCCGGGACCGTGGAGTTCGTCTACGACGTGGAACGGGGGGAAGCCTCCTTCCTGGAGGTCAACACCCGTCTCCAGGTGGAGCACCCGGTCACCGAGGAGATCACCGGGGTGGACCTGGTGGCCTGGATGCTGCGCCTGGCCCGCGGCGAGGACGTGCTCGACGGGGTTCCGGCGCAAGGGCCGGAGCGCGTAGGCCACGCCGTGGAGGCCCGCGTGTACGCGGAGGACCCGGCGCACGACTTCCGGCCCAGCTCCGGGCTGCTCACCCGGGTGGAGGCGTCCGCCGACGTCCGCGTGGACGGCTGGGTGGAGACCGGGCAGCGGGTGACCAGCGACTACGACCCCATGCTGGCCAAGGTCATCGTGCGCGGCGACGACCGCGAGGACGCCCTTGAACGACTCGGCCATGCCCTGTCCCAGACCCGGATCGACGGGGTGCAGACCAACCTGGGGCTGCTGCGCGCCCTGAGCGCCCACCCGGACGTGCGCGCCGTCGCGCACACCACCGCCACCTGCGGCGGCGTCGGCGACCCCGAACCGCGCATCGAGGTGGAACGCGCGGGCACCCTGACCACCGTCCAGGACTTCCCGGGCCGCACCGGGTACTGGCAGGTGGGCGTGCCGCCGTCGGGCGCGATGGACGACCTGTCGCTGCGCCTGGGCAACACGGCTCTGGGCAACCCCGAGGGCACCGCGGGCCTGGAGTGCACGATGGAGGGTCCGGCGCTGCGCTTCACCCACAGCACGACGGTGTGCGTGACCGGCGCCCCGGCCGACGTCACCGTGGACGGCGCGCCGGTGCCGCAGTGGGAGCCGGTGGAGGTGCCCGCCGGGGCACTGCTGGACGTGGGGCCGGCGAAGGGGCCGGGCATGCGCACGTACGTGCTGTTCCGGGGCGGACTGGACGTTCCCGAGTACCTGGGCAGCACGTCCACGTTCACGGCGGGCGAGTACGGCGGGCACGCGGGCCGGGCGCTGCGGCTGGGTGATGTGCTCAGATCCAACCCGCTCCCTGCGAACCCACCCGCGACCGCCCCGGTCCCCGAGGCCGACCGCCCCGACTTCCGGGCGCCCGCGGACGCTGGCGACGGTGAGGGCACGCACTGGGACATCGAGGTGTCCGAGGGCCCGCACGCCGCGCCCGAGTTCCTCACCCGGGAGGGCCTCGCCGACTTCTACGCCACCTCCTGGCGGGTCCACCCGCAGTCCGCCCGCAACGGTGTGCGGCTGTCCGGGCCCAAACAGACCTGGGCCCGCCCGGACGGCGGTCAGGCCGGGCTGCACCCCTCCAACGTGCACGACACCGCCTACTCCATCGGTGCGGTCAACCTCTCCGGCGACACTCCCGTGCTGCTCGGCCCGGACGGGCCCAGCCTCGGCGGGTTCGTCTGCCCGGTCACCGTGGTGAGCGGATCGCGCTGGAAGGTCGGCCAGCTCCGCCCCGGCGACACCGTCCGGTTCCACCCGGTCACCGAGGCCGCCGCCGAGAAGTTGCACACCGCCCCGGTCTCCGCGCCGCTGCTGCGCTCCAGCGGGGCCGACGGCGACGACGGAGTCCTGGCCCGTATCCCCGCCGGTGAGGGCACCCCCGAGGTCACCTACCGGCGCAGCGGCCACGACAACATCCTTGTTGAATACGGCCAAATGGTCCTGGACCTCGGGCTGCGGATGCGCGTGCACGCCCTGATGGCCGCCCTCGACCAGGCCGCACCCGTCGGGATCGTGGACACCACCCCGGGGGTGCGCTCGCTGCACCTGCACACCGACCCCGAGGTGCTGCCGCTGCGCACCCTCCTCGGCCTGCTTCAGGAGATCGAGGCGCAGCTGCCGCCCACCGCCCAGCTGCGGGTGCCCAGCCGGACCCTGCACCTGCCGATGTCCTTCGACGACCCCTCCATCCACGAGGCCATCGCGCGCTACGGGACCGGGGTGCGCAACGACGCGCCCTGGAACCCGGACAACATCGAGTTCATCCGCCGGATCAACGGCCTGGACTCCGTGGACCAGGTGCGGGACATCGTCTTCGACGCCTCCTACCTGGTACTGGGCCTGGGTGACGTGTACCTGGGCGCGCCCGCCGCGACCCCGCTGGACCCGCGCCACCGGCTGGTCACCACCAAGTACAGCCCCGCGCGGACCTGGACGCCCGAGGCGGGAGTGGGGATCGGCGGCGCCTACCTGTGCGTGTACGGGATGGAGAGCCCCGGCGGTTACCAGCTGATCGGGCGCACCGTGCCGATCTGGTCCGGGCTGCGCCAGTACGGCCGGTTCGAGCCGGGGACCCCGTGGCTGCTGCGGTTCTTCGACCAGATCACCTGGTATCCGGTGGAGCACGAGGAGCTGCTGGACATCCGGGCCGACCTGCTCGCCGGACGCCACGAGCTCCAGGTGACCGAAGGCGAGTTCGTGCTCGCCGACCACGAGCGGTTCCTGGCCGAGAACGCCGACTCCATCAAGGAGTTCGAGCGTAAGCAGGCCACCGCCTTCGAGGAGGAGCGGCAGCGCTGGGAGGCCGCGGGCGAGTTCGAGGACAAGCCCGAACCCGAGCCGGTGGCGCTCGCCGGGGAGCTGGAGCTTCCGCCCGGTGCCTCCCTGGTGGAGGCGCCGCTGTCCGCGAGTGTCTGGAAGGTGGACGTGGAGCCGGGGGAGACTGTCGAGGAGGGGCAGCCCATCGTCCGTCTGGAGGCCATGAAGTTGGAGGTGGTGGTCCGGGCGCCCAGCGCGGGCACTGTTTCCGAGATCCTCGTCAGCCCCGGCCAGCACCTGGATCCGGGGCGCGCCATGGCCGTCATCACCCAAGGAGAAGCCGCCTGATGCCTACACCCACCCAGCTCACACCCACCGAAAGAGTGCACGCCGCCTACCGCCGGATCGCCGAGGCGGACCGGCCGGAGGTCTGGATCACGCTGCGCCCCGAAGGCGAGCTGGCGGTGGAGGCCAAGGCGCTGGAGGAGCGCCTGGCCTCGGGGGAGACGCTGCCGCTGGCGGGAACACTCGTCGCGGTCAAGGACAACATCGACGTCGCCGGTCTGCCCACCACCGCCGCCCACCCCGGTTTCGCGTACACACCCCAGGAGAGCGCGACCGCCGTGGAACGCCTGGTCACGGCGGGGGCGCTGGTGCTCGGCAAGACCAACCTGGACCAGTTCGCCACCGGCCTGGTGGGGACCCGCAGTCCCTACGGTGCCGTGCGCAACGCCCTCGACCCCACCCGAGTCTCCGGCGGCTCCAGCTCGGGCTCGGCCGTGGCGGTGGCTTTGGGGATCGCCGACTTCTCCCTGGGCACCGACACCGCCGGTTCCGGCCGGGTGCCCGCTGCCCTGCACGGGATCGTCGGCCTCAAGCCCACCCTCGGCCTGGTTCCCAACACGGGGGTGGTGCCCGCCGCCAAGCCCTACGACACCGTCACCGTCTTCGCTCCGGACCTGGCCACCGGCCAGCGCGCCCTCGCCGTGATGACCGGTCCCGACCCCGAGGACCCGGCCAGCCGCCCCTGGCCCGCCGACGTCCGCCTGGCTCCCCGCAACCCGGCCCGGGTCGCGGTTCCCACCACCGAAGGCCTGTCCCCGCTCAGCGACGCCGAACGCGAAGCCTTCCACAGGGCCGCCGCCCGGCTCACCGACGCGGGTGTATCGGTGGAGAGCATCGACATCACCCCGCTCCTGGAGGCCGCCCGGTTGCTCTACGACGGCGCGCTGGTCGCCGAACGCCACGCGGCCGTAGGCGAGTTCCTCGCCGCCCACCCCGAAGGCGCCGACCCCACGGTCGCCGGGATCATCCTGTCCGCCGCAGAGCTGCCCGCCACCGCACTCGCCGCCGACCAGCACCGCCTGACCGCTTATAAGGCGACCGCCCGCGCACTCCTGAACGGCTTCGACGGCCTGCTGCTGCCGACCACCGTCGGTCATCCGACGTTGGACGAGGTGGCCGCCGACCCAGTAGGTGCCAACTCCCGACTGGGCACCTACACCAACTTCGTCAACCTCCTCGACCTCGCCGCCGTCGCCGTTCCCGCCGGTATCGCCGACGGCCACCCGTTCGGGGTCACCGTGGTCACGAACGCCTTCGAGGACCAGGTGGCCCTGGATCTGGCCGGACTCCTCAACGAAGAGGAGCCCGGCCAGGTCCAACCCACCAACGGCCTGGAACTGGCGGTCTTCGGCGCCCACCTGCGCGGCCAGCCCCTCAACCATCAGCTCACCGGACTCGGCGCCCGGTTCCTGGAGGCGACGACCACCAGCGAGGACTACCGGCTGTTCGCCCTCGCCACCACACCGCCCAAACCCGGCCTGCTGCGGGTGAACAGCGGCGGTTCGGCGCTGCGCTGCGAGGTCTGGTCGATCTCCCCGGCCGGACTCGGCACATTCCTTGCTGCTCTGCCCGCCCCCATGTCCCTCGGCGCGGTCACTCTCGCGGACAGCCGTACCGTGGTCGGCTTCGGTTGCGACCCGGCGGCCGCCGAGGGAGCCGAGGACATCACCCACCACGGCGGCTGGCTCGCCTACCGCGAGTCCCTCACCTAGCCACCCCCCGCAACCCCCTGGCGCCGAAGGCCCCGCCACCCGGCGGGGTCTTCGGCGTGCCCGCGGGCAGCCGTTCGGCTGCTTTCGGCTGGTGCGGGTGTCCAAAACCCGCGCCCGGGAGTGCCCGCTGTGTCCCCAACCCTCGGATCCCCGATGATCTTGCTACCAGGAGCAAGTTCGGCGCCGAACTCGCTCCTGGTAGCAAGATCATCCCGGGACAGGGGGCCGCCCCTGACCCGCTCCCGGACACGACGGAGCCCCGCCACCCACTCGGGGTGACGGGGCTCGTGTGTCTGGCTGCCCTAGACCTGCGGGGCGCGGCGCGGACGGCGCGGGCGGGAGGAGGAACCTCCGCGCGGGCCACCGTAGCCGCCGCCACTGCGGGAACCGCCGTAGCCGCCGCCGCGCGGGCCGCGCTGGCGGTTCTCACGACGGGGCTCGGCCGGCAGGGTCACCGGCTCACCGGAGGGGGTGCGGGCGCCGGTCACGCGGGCCAGCTCCGGGTCCTCGGGGTGCACCTGGGCGATCTGCGGCTCGATCCGCGCGCGGTACATCAGGCGGGTCATCTCGCGGCGCTGGTTGGGCGTCACGAGCGTGACCACGTTGCCGGACTCACCGGCGCGGGCGGTACGGCCGCCGCGGTGCAGGTAGTCCTTGTGGTCCGTGGGCGGGTCGATGTTGACGACCAGGTCCAGACCGTCCACGTGGATGCCGCGTGCGGCGACGTTCGTGGCGATCAGCGCGGTGACCGTGCCCTCCTTGAACTGCTTGAGGGTGCGGGTGCGCTGCGGCTGGGAGCGGCCGCCGTGCAGCGGGGCCGCCCGGACGCCGCTGTCGAGCAGGTGCTGGGCCATCCGGTCCACGGCGTGCTTGGTGTCCAGGAACATGATGACCTGGCCCTCACGCGCCGCGATGTGGGTGGCGGTGGACATCTTGTCCGCGTGGGCCACGTGCAGGACGTGGTGCTCCATGGTGGAGACCGCGCCCTCGGACGGGTCGACCGAGTGGACGACCGGGTCGTTGAGGAAGCGGCGGACCAGCTGGTCCACGTTCCGGTCCAGGGTGGCCGAGAACAGCATGCGCTGACCGTCGGCCGGGACCTGCTCCAGGACCGCGGTGACCTGCGGCATGAAGCCCATGTCGGTCATCTGGTCGGCCTCGTCGAGCACGACGGCCTCGACCTGGTCCAGGACGCAGTCGCCCCGCTCCATGAGGTCGCGCAGTCGGCCCGGGGTGGCCACGAGCAGCTCCACGCCCTGGCGCAGCGCGCGGGCCTGGCGGCTGATGGGCATGCCGCCCACCACGGTCGACATCCGCACCCGCACCGAGCGGGCGTAGGGGGTGAGGGCGTCGGTGACCTGCTGGGCGAGCTCGCGGGTGGGTGCGAGGACCACGGCCAGCGGGCGGTGCGGCTCAGCGGTGCGGCCGTCGAGGCGGGCCAGCAGAGCCAGGCCGAAGGCGAGCGTCTTGCCCGAACCGGTCTGGCTACGGCCCAGGACATCCCGCTTGGCCAGCGAGTTCGGCAGCGTGGCCGCCTGGATGGTGGACGGGGTGGTCAGGCCCTGGCGGGCCAGCGTCGCCTTCAGCGGCGCCGGCATGTCCAGGTCCTGGAAGTTGTCGACCGGGTCGAGCCCGGGGTTGACCGTGACGGGGAGGGCGAACTCTCCACCGGAGGGGCGGCCGCCGCCGCCGGAGCGGCCCTGGTAGCCGCCGCCGCGACGGGGGCCGTCGAAGGAACGGCGGGGCGGACGGCCGTAGGAGCCGGAGCCGCCGCGGGATCCGCCACCGAAACTGCTGGAGGGGCGGTCGCGGCGCGCGCTGGTACGGGGGTGGTTCATAGGTGACCTTTCGCCAACGACGCTTGCCGGGTTGAAGCCCGCAGTGGGGCTTCGGCGTGTGGCACCGGGTGTGCGTCGAAGAAAAATACTTCGAGATCCACGGCCCACGCGGGAAAACCCGGGGTCGTGGCGGACGAACCGGTGCCTGTCGGAGAACGACGGCCAGAGATCCGGTCCTGTGAAACAAGAAAACAGGGGCCCAGCACCAGTAGGTCGGGCCCCTGCCGCTCGAACAGCCTTAGGGCTTGGTCAGCCCAGGGGGTCGTGTTCGATTAGATGACGGTGATGTTCTCAGCCTGGAGGCCCTTGGCACCCTGGGTGACGTCGAACTCCACGGACTGGCCTTCCGCGAGCTCGCGGTAGCCAGTCGACTGGATGGCGGAGAAGTGGGCGAAGACGTCGGCGCCGCCGCCGTCCTGCTCGATGAAGCCGAAGCCCTTGTCAGCGTTGAACCACTTGACTGTGCCGGTAGCCATAGATGAACCTCTCGTTCGGGGAAAATGAAGAAAACCGCGGTCTGACGATTTTCCCGTCACCGCGGTGGACCACCCGAAAACGATGAAATTCAACGGGTACCACGACTGCAACTTCTAAGAACCTAGCACACGATTTTCGACTCAGCGGGAAAACAGCGTGTGTCGCATGGCACCGTCAAACGTGGTATCGAAGCGACCGTAAAGCGTGTTATGTGCGGTTTTCTGGCCCAGGATCGTCGTCGGAAGGCCGTGAGAATCCGGGGTGTCGGCTGTCAGCGGGGGAGCTGTCGCCCTCCACGGCCAGGTCGTCGAACACGGTGCGCTTGTTCCGGGGAGCACCGGTCAGGTACCCGGCACGGGCCATGGCGGTCCCGCCCACCGCCGTGGTGACGAGTTGGATCAGCAGGGCCAGGCCCAGTTTCAGGGCGTTGCCGGACGACGGCTGGTGCAGGAACAGCCCGATGATGATCAGACCCGTGCCGAGCGCACCCGCGATCGTCAACGCGCTCAACCGCGAGTACACGTCGGGCAGGCGGAGCATCCCGGCGGCGCCCCCCAGGAACACCAGCGCCCCGATGAACATGACGATGTCGCCCGCGTTGCCCACCACGTCGTTCATCGTTTGCCTCCCGCGGTCAGCCGGGCCAGGGAGATCGCGGCCAGCAGCCCCACCAGGGTCGCGACCAGGACGATGTCCACCAGCAGTGTCGTGCTCAGCCGCACCCCCAACAGGGCGACCAGGCCCACGAAACCGAAGAAGACCAGATCCGTAGCGCCGCCCCGGTCCGCGCCGCTGGGGCCGAGCAGGATCCGGACGACCCCCAGCACCATCGCGACGACGATCAGGGCCAGGGACAGGTCGATCAGTGTCACCGGCGTTCTCCTCTCGCGTCCCGTTCCAGGTCGTCCGGGCGGGGCGGTACCCCCTCCGGCCGTGTGGCGCGCAGCACGTTGTCCTCCAGGGTGTGGACGTGGCTCAGTACCGACCTGTGGTCCTTCGCGTACATCGCGTGCACCCACAGCGTCGCCGGGTCGTGCCGGGCAGCCACCGTGAGCGACCCGGGTGAGAGCGAGATCAGGTTGGCCATCAGGCTGATCTCCAGGTCGTCGCGACAGCGCAGAGGCACCTCGACGAAGGCGGGGACGACGGTGTCGCCCGGCAGCAGAATGTCCCTGAACACCCTGACGGAGCCGTGCAGGAGGTCGTAGACGACGTAACAGGGGAGCCAGAGCATCCCCAGGATCCAGGTCAGGAAGGTTCGCGGGGTCATCGCAGCACCGCCTCGACGTAGGTTGACGGGTCCAGCAGGTGGGCGGCGGCCTGGGCACTCAGGGCCAGCAGGGCCTGGGCGCCCAGCCCCAGGGCTAGGCTCATCAGGGCCAGGACCAGGCCGGGCAGCAGCAGAGCGGTCCGAACCCGTGGTGGATCCTGGAGCGCTCCCCCGCCTTCGGCGGTGCCCTCACCGGCGCCTCCGGTGCCACTGCCGGCTTCCTCCCGCTCCGGCGGGTCACCCCAGAAGCTGCCGCCCCAGATCTTCATCATGGACATCAGCGTGATGACGCTGACCACCACCGCGGTGGCCGCGGCTGCCCACTGCCCGGCCTCCAACGCGCCCGCCACCAGCGTCACCTTGGCCACGAACCCGGAGAAGGGCGGCAGGCCGGCCAGGGACAGCGCCGCGGCCAGGAACACCACCCCGAGCAGGGGTTCTCGCTTGGCGAGGCCGCCGAGCCGGTCCAGTGCCCCGGTGCCGTGCGTGTGCTCGATCGCTCCGGTGGACAGGAACAGCGAAGTCTTCACGAACATGTTGTGGATCAGGTAGAAGATGCCCGCCATGAGGCCCAGCTCGGTGAACAGGGCCGCGCCCAGCAGGATGTAACCGATCTGGCTGATCATGTGGAAGACCAGGATGGAACGGGTGGTGTTTTCCCCCACCGCTCCGAGCACCCCGATCAGCATCGTCAGCGAGAAGGCCGCGACGCCGATCCACAGGAACCGCGTGTCCCCGTCGAAGACCACGGCGTACAGCCGGTAGATGGCGTAGATCGCCACCTTGGTGTGCAGCCCCGAGAACAGGGCGGTCACCGCCACGGAAGTGCTGGTGTAGGAAGGGGCCAGCCAACCGTGCACCGGGACCACCGCCGCCTTCACGCTCAGGGCGAGGATGATGACCCCGGCCCCCACGGCCACCGCCGGGGAGTCGGTGGCCGCGCCGGCCAGGGCGGCTAGGTTCACCGTGCCGGCCGTGCCGTACACCAGGGCCACCCCGGACAGGAAGATGGTGGAGGTCAGCAGGTTCACGGTGACGTACACGCGTCCGGCGCGGATACGGTTCCGCGACCCCAGCATGGCGAGCAGCCCGTAGGCGGGCAACAGCATGACCTCGATGAACACGAACATGTTGAACACGTCCGCGGTCAGCAGCACGCCCACCACACCGGCGGAGAGCGTCAGCACCAGCGGACCGAAGTAGGCGGCCCGGTCGTCGCCCGCAGCGATCGCGAAGGCCGTGCAGACCAGCACCAACAGGGCGGTGGCCCACAGCATCAGCGCGCTGAACGCGTCCACGACCAACGGGATGGCGATGCCGCCCTGCCACAGCGCCACGTTGTGTGCCAGGACCGTCCCGTCGCGGACCAGCCACAGCAGTCCGGTACTCGCTATCAGGGTCAGGGCGCCCGGGACCAGCAGCAGGGCGCGCTCCAGGGGGAGCGGCACACGGAACATCACCAGGGCCGCGGCGACCGCCAACGGCAGGGCGATGAGCAACGGGAGATAGGCGGTGGGTTCGGGCGGGTTCACGAGCGGTCCTCCGTGTCGTCGGAGCATCCGGCCGTCGCGATGGTGAGCATGTAGATGGTGATCGAGAAGGCGATGACGATCGCGGTCAGCACGAAGGCCTGCGGTAGCGGGTCGGACGCCTCGTCCACCGGGGTGTGGTCCAGCAGCGGCTGGGCCCGAAGGTAGGTTCCGCCGGCCGCCATCAAGATCAGGTTCGCGGCCTGTCCCAGCAGCACGAAGCCGAGGATGATCCTCACCAGGCCGCGTTGCAGCATCAGGAACACCGCACCGGTCACCAGTACGCCCACAGTGATGGCCAGGGTCATCGGGTACCTCCGTCCTTTTCCCGTATTCCTCCGAGCGGGCCTTCGGTCTGCGTGTCGGGCGGGCCTCCGGGGGCGGCGGTGGGCGGCTGATCCCGGACGGGCTTCACGGCGCCGCCGGTGGAATCGCCGGGCAGGGACTCCTCCAACCCGAGCTGGTTCAGCGCGGTGAGGATGACGCCGACCACCGCGAGGTAGACGCCGGCGTCGAACACGAGCGCGGCGGTCAGGTGGTACTCACCCACCAACGGCAGCGTCACGTACCCGTGCAGCGGACGCAGGAACGAGCCGTCCAGGTATCCGAACAGCCCCGAGACCAGGGAGAGCGCCACACCGGCGCCGATGATGCGCGGATAGGCGAGCCTGATCCTGGCCACCGAGGCGCTGGGCGCGGCCAGGTACATCAGCGCGAACGCGGTTCCGCCCACCAGCCCGGCGACGAAGCCGCCGCCGACGTCGGTGTGGCCGCGCAGGAACAGCCACAGCGACCAGAACACGATCAGCGGCAGCAGCACGTAGCTCGCCGCCCGCATGACCAGGGTGTTGTCGTCCGCGTCGTAGACGGCGCTGGAGCGGCTGACAACGAGCCTGCGGTCGCTGTGCGCCGTCAGCAGGCCGCTGGAGTTGAGCACGGCGATGACGATCAGTCCGGCCACCCCCAGGACGACCAGCTCGCCCAGGGTGTCCAGTGCCCGGTAGTCCACCAGGATCGTGTTGACCACGTTCGTGCCGCCGGTGTCCTCCTCGGAATTCTCCAGGAAGTACTGCGAGGCCTCCGACCTCCCTCGGCGCCCGGTCAGGTAGAAGACTCCCAGGGCCGCCGAGAGGCCGGCCAGGAGCGCGATCGTCCCGGTGGTGAGGTAACGACGGAGCGAGATTCGGTGGAACCGCGCGGGTAGTCGGCGCAGGATCAGAGCGGCGATGACCACGGTGAGGATCTCCACCACCATCTGGGCGAAGGCCACGTCGAACGCACCGAGCAGGAACAGCCACAGCGCGGTGGTCAGCCCGGCGGAGCCGACCAGCACCAGCCCAGCGGTTCGCGACCGGGCGTACACCGCACCGACGACGGAGGCCGTGATCAGGGCGACCAGCAGCCAGTCCAGCGGAGAGGAGGTTTCCCCGTACAGATCGGGGACCTCCAGGCCCGTCACGGCGGCGGTCCCGGCCAGCGCGATCAGCAGAACGATCGGCACGGCCAGGTGGCGGGGAGGAGCGTCGGAGCGGGTGAGGTCGCCGACGCGCAGACCCAGCGCCATGATCCCGTTCCGCAGTGCCTCGAAGACGGTGACCCCGTCCACGGGGAAGAGCCGGCGGCCGGCCAGCCGTTCGCCGGAGGCGGTCCACCACACCAGTAGCGCGCCCAGTGTGATCGCGGCCAGTGACATGAACAGGTCCGCGGACAGCCCGTGCCACAGGGCCAGTTCGGCCTCGGCCTCCGCCGCCCCGGTGGTGTCAGCCGCGGTCCGTCCGGCCATCGGGTTCAGGACGGGAACGGCCAGGCCCAGCACGAGGCCGAGAGCGGCGGCGACGGCGGGCGGGCCCACGAAACCGGATCCGGCCTCGGACACGGAGTTCGCGCTCCGGTCCGGGTCCGGGGCGGAACTCCAGAACGCGCCGTGCACGAATCTGTAGGTGTAGGCGAAGGTGAAGACGGAGGCGATGACGGCGACGGTCCCGGCGGCCGCTCCCACCCATGCGGGGCCGGGCGCCTCCAGCAGACCCTTGAAGACGTTCTCCTTGCTGACGAAACCCAGCAGCGGCGGCACACCCGCCATGGACAGTCCGGCCAGCGCCGCCACCGTCGCGGTGACCGGCATGCGGCGCCGCAGACCGCCCGCAATCCCCAACCGGTGGATTTCGCGCAGGTCACGGCTGCCGGCCTGGTGGTCCACCAGCCCGACCACCATGAACAGCGCTGCCTTGAACAGCGCGTGCGCGAAGGTGTGTACGGCGGCGGCCACCAGCGCCGCCTCGGTGCCCACCCCGATCACCGCGACCAGCAGCCCGAGCTGGCTCACCGTGGAGTACGCGGCGAGCTTCTTGAGGTCGTACTGCTGGAGCGCGAACACCGCGCCGACCGTCGCCGTGAGCAGTCCGAAGGTGATGAGCGCGTAGTTCCACAGAGGGAGTTCGGCGAAGGCCGGGGTGAACCGCATCAACAGGAAGACCCCGGCCTTGACCATTGCCGCCGCGTGCAGGTAGGCGCTGACCGGGGTGCTCGCCGCCATGGCGTCCGGCAGCCAGTAGTGGAAGGGGAACTGGGCCGACTTGGTGAAGGCGGCCAGGATCACCAGGGCCGCCACCACCGAGCTGAAGGCGGGATCCTCGGCCCACACTGGGTCGGCCAGGATCGTGCTCAGCTGTGTGGTGCCCGTGCGCAGGGCCATCAGGACCACGGCGGTCATCAGGGCGAGCCCGCCCACCACGGTGGTCAGGAGGGCGCGGACCGCCGGGGCGTTCCCGGAGCGGCCGGACAGGCCGATCAGGAGGAACGAGGCGACAGTCGTCAGTTCCCAGAAGACGAACAGCAGCACCACGTCGTCGGCTATCACCAGCCCGGTCATCGCGAACGCGAAGAAGGTCATCAGGGCGTAGAAGCCCAGCCGCGGCCCGGGCGGGAAGTAGCGGGCCGAGTAGGCCAGGATGAGCGCGCCGACGCCGTTCACCAGCAGGGTGAACAGCCAACCGACCCCGTCCATGCGCAGGCGCAGTTCGACGCCGATCTCGGGCATCCACGGCCTGACGAACTCGATCGGCGTGCCGGCTCCGAGCACCTGCGGGGCCTGGGCCAGAACCAGTCCCGTCGACGCGAGCAGCACGAGCGCGAGCGGCCAACCGGTGTCGCGTCCCAGGGCCCGGTGGAGGGGAAACGTCGCGAACACGGCGGCGGCGAGGACCAGAAGCAGTATCAGAAGTACCACGTCACCGTCATTTCACAATTTTCGGTCAACCCCTAGTCGACACAGCGGAAGTGCAACGGCCACGGCATCATTCCAGGGGTCGTCGTTTCTTTGCTTTGGCTTGGTTTAGCTTGGTTTGCCTTGGTCTGTTTTTGCGGTGGCGGTATGCCGATGTGCGCGGCCCGGGGCGCCACCCTCAGGCTGCCCAGAAGGCAGGCCTGCTCCAGTGCGCGCCCGCGTCCCGGACGGCCTCGCCACTAGGGCCTGTGGGCAGGGACCCTAACAACGGAGGCCGAATCTTGAAAAGGCATGTGCGGTATAAACATCAACAGCGCGTGGGACTTTTCACCATCATTCGGTGGCGGAGAAAGCGTAGACGCGAACGGACCCCGACACCTTTCGGTGTCGGGGTCCGTGTTTACTTGCCGGAGGTCCGGCGCCCGGCTAACCGGCCTTGGAATCCTTTTCCGAGGTCGTCGCGGCCAAGTCGTCGAACTTCGTGTCCGCGACCGGCTTGACCCCGGTCAGGTACCCGGCGCGGACGAGGGCGTTGCCGCCGACCGCGGCCGTGGCCAGCTGGATGAGCAGGGCCAGGCCGAGCTTGATCGCGTTGGCCACGGACGGGTAGTGCAGGAAGAGCCCGAAGAGCAGCAGACCCGTCCCCAGGGCTCCGGCGATGGTGACCCCGCTCAGTCGGGCGTAGAAGTCACGCAGCCGCAGCAGACCGACCGAGCCGATCAGGAACACCACGGCCCCGAGGATCATGCTGATGATCCCGAGCACGTACAGCACACTCATCGCTTGCCTCCGGTGATCAGTCGGGCCAGGGACAGGGCCGCGAGGAAGCCGATCAGGGCACACACCAGGACGATGTCCACGACCAGTTCGGTGTCGATGCGAAAGCCCAGCATGGCGACCAGGCCGACGAAGCCGAAGAAGACCACGTCGGAGGCGGCCCCTCGGTCGGCGGCTGACGGGCCGGTCAGGATGCGGTACGCGGCGATGGCCATGGCCACCACGATCACGCCGATACCGATGTCGATGAACTCCATCAGCGCTGTCCCACCTCGTCGAGAGCGTCTTCCTTCGACCCGGTCGGCCGGGTGACCTCCAGCAGGCGGTCCTCCATCGCGTGGATGCCCCGCTGGAAGGATTCCCGGTCCTCCACGTACAGGCCGTGCACCCAGAGGGTGGAGGGCTCGTTCCGTACGGCGACCGTCACCGTTCCGGGGGTCAGCGAGATGAGGTTGGCCAGCATGGTCACCTCGAAGTCACTGCGCGCCCGGATCGGAACCTCGACGAAGGCCGGGGTGGCGGAGCTGCCCGGGGTGAGGATGTCCCACATCACTTGGCAGGAGGTCTTCACGATCTCCCCGGCCGCGTAGAAGGGGAACCGGAGCACGCGCAGTGCCCATGTCAGGTAGGTCATCGTCCCAGCACCGCCTCGACGTAGGTGGAGGTGTCCAACAGGTTCGCGGCGGCCTGCGCGCTCAGCTCGAGGAGCACGTGCGCGCCCAGACCGATGCACAGGGTGGTCGCGGTCAGGATCAGGCCCGGGACGATCAAGGACATCTTGATCTTGGGCCGGGTCAGGGTGTCCACGGCCCCGTTTCCGGCAGCGGTCACGGGAGCCTGGTCGGAGCTCTCGGGTTCGGGCTCCTTGCCCCAGAAGACACCGCCCCAGATCTTGAGCATGGACATCAGGGTGATGAGGCTGACCGCGATCATCACGGCCGCGACCGTCCACTGCGCGTCGTCCACCGCGGCGATCACCAGGCTCAGCTTGGCGACGAACCCGGAGAAGGGCGGCAGGCCGGCCAGGGACAGTGCCGCGCCCATGAAGATCAGCCCGAGCAGGGGTTCTCGCTTGGCGATGCCGCCGAGCCGGTCCAGCTCCCCGGTGCCGTAGGTGTGCTCGATCGCTCCGGTGGACAGGAACAGCGAGGCCTTCACGATCATGTGGTGGATCAGGTAGAAGATGCCCGCCATGAGGCCCAGCTCGGTGAACAGAGCCACGCCCAGCAGGATGTACCCGATCTGGCTGATCATGTGGAAGACCAGGATGGAACGGGTTGTGCCCTCGCCGACCGCTCCCATGACACCGATGGCCATGGTGAGGGTGAAGGCCACCAGGCCGATCCACAGGAACTTCGCGTCCCCGTCGAAGACCAGCGCGTACAGGCGGTAGATGGCGTAGATCGCCACCTTGGTGTGCAGGCCCGAGAACAGCGCGGTGATGGCGGGCGAGGTGAAGGGGTAGGTGCGGGCCAGCCAGCCGTGGATGGGCACCACGGCGGCCTTGATGGCCAGGGCGAGGATGATGACCCCCATGCCCACCGCCACCATCGGGGACTCCTTGGCCGCCCCGGCGAGCTCGCCCAGGTGGACGGTTCCCGCTGCCGCGTAGACCAGCGCCACACCGGCGAGGAAGATCGTGGAGGTCAGAAGGTTGACGGTCACGTAGATACGACCGGCCTTCAGCCGTCCCAGGACCCCCATCATCGCCAGCAGCCCGTACGAGGGCAGAAGCATGACCTCGATGAACACGAACATGTTGAAGATGTCACCGGTGAGCAGGGCACCGGAGACACCGGACGTGAGGACGAGCACCAGCGGTGAGAAGTAGGTCTGCCGGTCATCGCCGGTGGCGATCGCGAACATCGAGCAGACCAGGGCCAGTAGCGCGGTGGTCCACAGCATCAGGGCGCTGAAGACGTCCGCGACGAAGGGGATCGCGATCCCGTCCTGCCACAGGCCCACGTTGTGGGCGAACACGGTCCCGTCACGGGTGAGCCAGATCAGCCAGGCACCGGCGAGCATCGCGGCCGCGCTCGGTCCCAGCAACAGGGTGCGCCGGAGCCACAGCGGCCCCTTGACGAAGAGCAACAGCCCCGCCGCGACCAGTGGGACCGCGACGAAGAGAGGGAGCAACGCGGTGTTCATGAGGCCTCCTCGGTGTCGTCGTCGCTGCCGGAGGCGGCGAGGGTGAGCATGTAGATCGCGATCGAGAAGGCGATGACGATCGCGGTCAGGACGAAGGCCTGGGGAAGGGGGTCAGCGGTCTGGGGTCCCCAGCCGAACTGGAGCAACGGCAGCTCCCGTCGGAAGATGCCCCCCGACGACATCAGCAGCAGGTTCGCCCCGTGCCCTACCAGGAGCAGCCCGAGGACGATCCTGACCATGCCGCGCTGCAGCATCAGGTAGACGCCTCCCGCGACCAGGATTCCGATCGTGATGGCGAGAGTCATCGCTTACCTCCTGTGGTGGAGTCGTCCAGGGCGGCGGGGACGGGGTCCGACGCGGATTCGCGCCCGTCCTCGGGATCGGCGCCGCCGTCCACGGCTTCGCCGTTGCGCGGCGAGCCCCGATCGAGCCCCAGTTCGTTGAGCGCGGTGAGCAGGACCCCGACCACGCCCAGGTAGACGCCGATGTCGAAGACGAAGGCCGTGGTGAAGTGGAAGTAGCCGCCCCAGGCCAGCGGGATCTCCGCGTGCAGCGGCCTGAGGAAGGAACCGTCCACGTAGCCCAGGAACCCGGAGAAGGCGGCGATGAGCACACCGGCAGCGATGATCGCCGGGTAGGCCAGCCTGATCTTCGCCCGGTTGTCGCTGGGAGCGGCCAGGTAGAGCAGAGCGAACGCCGAACCGCCGACGAGACCGGCGATGAAACCGCCGCCGGGTTCGTCGTGCCCGCGGAACAGCAGGTACAGCGACCACAGCACCAGAATCGGCATCAGGTAGCGGCCGACCGTGCGCATGAGCAGGGTGTTGTCCTCGGCGGGGAAGGCCGCGTTGCTCGCGGGCACCGTGACCCGGCGGGAGGCGTGCACGGGCAGCAGCCCGCTGGAGTGCAGGACCGCGATGATGATCAGCCCCGCCACACCCAGCACGACGAGTTCACCGAACGTGTCCAGCGCCCGGTAGTCGACCAGGATGGTGTTGACGACGTTGGTGCCGCCGGTGTCCTCGGGAGCGTTCTCCAGGAAGTACTCCGCCGCTGGCGAGAGCTCTCGGCGGCCGGACAGGGCGAAGGCCGCGACACCGGCGCTCAGCCCGGCGGCGATCGCGATCACCGCGGTCAGCGCCTTGCGCCCGGTCTTGACGGGGTGGAACTTCTTGGGCAGTCGGCGCAGCACCAGGACCGCGACGACCACGGTGAGGATCTCCACCAGGAACTGGGTCAGCGCGACATCGAAGGCACCGAGGAAGAGCAGCCACAGCGCGACGGTGAACCCGGCCACGCCGACCAGCGCCAGCCCCGCCATACGGGAGCTGGTGATAACCGCCGCCAGAACGGCGACCGCCATCAGGCCGACGAGCAACCAGTCCAGCCCCAGCGAGGTCTGCCCCGCGACCGGCGGCAGGTCCACACCGAAGATGACCGCGACCGCTGCCAGGGCGATCATGAGGACGGTGGGAGCGCCGAGGTGGAAGGCGGGCGAGTCCGTCCGGGTGAGGTCACCGGTCCGCTTGCCCCACCGGATGATTCCGTTGTACAGGGCTTCGAAGACCCCCACACCGGAGACCGGTACGAAGTCGCGGCCGGCCAGGGAGTCTCCAACCTGGGAGCGCCAGGCCACGAGCGCGCCGAGCCCGATCGCGGCCATGGACATGAAGAGCGCGGCGTTGAACCCGTGCCACAGCACGAGGTAGGCGTCCGAGGTCACGTGCGTGGTGTTGGCGGCCACCTCGTTCACCAGCGGGTCCAGGATCGGGACGGTCAGCCCGAGCAGTACGCCGCCCAGGGAGGCGACGATCGCCGGGCCCCAGAAGCTGCTCCGTGCCTCGTCGGCCGTCGCCTCCTTCGTGCCCTCCTCGCTGCGGGAGGTGCCGAAGAAGGTGCGGTACACGAAGCGGAAGGAGTAGGCGAAGGTGAAGATCGAGGCGC
The DNA here is from genome assembly GCF_000340985.1 of Nocardiopsis valliformis DSM 45023. Classification (NCBI taxonomy): domain Bacteria; kingdom Bacillati; phylum Actinomycetota; class Actinomycetes; order Streptosporangiales; family Nocardiopsidaceae; genus Nocardiopsis; species Nocardiopsis valliformis. The sequence goes on along the minus strand of NZ_ANAZ01000002.1, from coordinate 415,421 downwards.
TGACCGCGACGGCCCCGGCGAGCGGACCGAACCAGGCTGGGCCGGGCGCGTGCAGGAACGACTCGAACAGGTTCTCCTTGCTGATGAAGCCCAGCAGGGGAGGGATGCCCGCCATGGAAAGAGCGGACAGCGTCGCGATGCCCGCGGTGACCGGCATCCGGTGCCGAAGGCCGCCCAGCTTGCGGATGTCCCGGGTGCCTGTCTGGATGTCGACCAGGCCGACCACCATGAACAGGGCCGACTTGAACAGCGCGTGCGCCACGGTGTGCACCGACGCGGCCACCAGGGCCTCGGGGGTGCCCACACCGATCACCGCCACCAGAAGACCGAGCTGGCTGACCGTGGAGAAGGCCGCCAGCCGCTTGAGGTCGTTCTGCTGGAGAGCGAAGAACGCGCCCATCACCGCGGTGATCAGACCCGCTGAGATGAGCAGGACGTTCCACAGGAACAGGTCGCCGAACGCCGGGGTGAAACGCATCGCCAGGTAGATCCCGGCCTTGACCATGGCTGCGGCGTGCAGGTAGGCGCTGACCGGAGTACTCGCGGCCATGGCGTCCGGAAGCCAGTAGTGGAAGGGGAACTGCGCGGACTTGCTGAACACCGCCACGATCACCAGCAGGGCCACCACGGAGACGAACACGGTGTCCTGCGTCCACGACGTGTCCGCCAGGATCGCGCTCAGCTGTGTCGTTCCGGTGCGCACCACCAGCAGCACGACGGCGCCCAGCAGTGCGAGCCCGCCCATGGCCGTGAGCAGGAAGGTACGGATCGCCGGACGGCTCGCCGACGGACCGGAAAGGCCGATCAGGTAGAACGAGGCGATCGTGGTGATCTCCCAGAACACGAAGAGCAGCACGACGTCGTCGGCCAGCACCAGACCCGCCATCGCGAACGCGAAGAGCGACATCAGGAAGTAGAAACCGAGCCTGCGGCCGGACGGGAAGTACCGGGTGGAGTAGGCCATGATCAGGGCACCGATGCCGGTGACCAGCATGGTGAACAACCAGCCGAGGCCGTCCATGCGCAGGTGCAGGTCGACCCCGAGCCTGGGCATCCAGGGTTGGCTGTACTCCAGCGGGGTACCGGCGCCCAGGACCTGGGGTGCCTGGAGGGCGACCAGGACGGTCAGGGCACCGAAGACCGCGGCGATGGGCCAACCGGCGTTACGGCCCAGGAACCTGTCCAGTAACGGTGTACTCGCGACGGTCACGGCGAGCACGATGAGGAGAAGCAGTAGCACCACGCCACTGTCCTTTCACGGCTGAACACCGTGTGCCTGACCGGGGTGTCCCGGGCGGCGAACACGGTGTGACGGAGCGGAAGGTGGTTTACGGGGAGGCCGTCAGCCGTGTCCTGGCGGGCAGGCGCTGAGCTCGCCGTGCGCGTTGTGGCCCCAGGATGACGTGTAGCCGTTGGTGCCGAGGGGAAGACTGTGTTCCGCCGGTGCTTGCGGCCGTTCGGCGAAGCGGGCCCGGCGTCGGGCACGCACGGGTGAGGCGTGGTGGGGCGTCATGCGTCATAACTCCGGGACATGGGGAGACAGGGACGCCGACCAGTCTTCCCGGCACACCTGTGGTGGCGCTTGACGCCGCGCCCATGTTCGTTGATGTGAGAGAGTATGTCCAGTTCCAGGCGCTTTTCGTGGGATTTCACTCACGTGTTGTGGAGTGCGGAGTCGGACTTCAACATATCCCCTGAACAGGCAAAATAACCGTTCGCCGACAGGTTGGTCTCGGATGCGTTCGGCGGTAGCATTGACTGTTTCGCGCGGCGTAGGGTCCTCTGCGGGTGTGCCGGGAAGACTGGTCGGCGAAGGTTGACTCCTACCCGAAACCAGGTGTTCGATGACCGAGGCCGCCATCCAGGGTGCGCGCGTCTACCGATCCGAGCCCGCCGAGAGGCTGGTTCGGGGCTGGTGCGAGGAACGGTTGGCCGAGTTCACCGACCTCGAAGCCCTCCCTGAAATCTCCACGGCTATCGGCCCGACCCGCGCCTTCCGCTTCGAGGGCGGTTCCGGAGCTCCGGTGGTCGTGCTGAGCGGTACGAACTTCAACAGCGCTCTCAGCGCCTCCCCTTCCTCCGACATGACAGCGGAGAGGGACGTACTCCTGGTGGACCTGCCCGGGCAGCCGGGGCTCAGCTGCGGCAAACGCCCCCGCGGTCATCGGGCCCGGGCCTACGGCGCCTGGTTCGACGAGGTACTGCCCGAGCTCGTGGACCGTCCCGCGATCGTTCTGGGACACTCCCTGGGAGCGGCGGTGGCACTGGCGAGTAGGCCGTGTTCCCTGGTCAAGGCTCTGGTGCTGGTCAACCCCGCGGGGCTGACCCCGGCGGCTACCTCCCCCGAACTGATGCGGGTCACGCTCCCCTGGATGGTCGGCCCCCGGGAGGACAAGAGCACCCGGCTGTTGAACTTCATGAGCGGGCCCTCCTCCCGGTACCCCGTCCACCCGTTCGCGCACTGGATGACGATGGTCGGCAGGTACTGCCGTACCAGTCTGGCACCGGGGCCGCTGGCCACCGAGTCGCTGCTCGCCTGGCAGGAGAAGAACGTCACCGTGGCCACCGGTTCGGACGACGTGTTCTTCTCCCCGGCCCGCCTGCACGGCCCCGCCCGCCGCTTCCTGAACACCGGTACCCACGTCCTGGAGGGGGCGGGCCACCTGGCCCCCTACGAGTTCCCGGACAAGATCCGCGAGCTGGTCTGCGGGGCCGACTCCTGAGGCTCCGGTCCAGGGAGGCACCCGGAGCCCCTCACCCCGCTCTCGCCGCCCGGTTCAGAGGGGTGGGTCCCCTCGGCGCGGCGCCCGCGGGGTGAGGGGGAAGGCGAACACGAAGGCGGCGTAGGCAGGGAAGGCGGCGGGTGCTGCTCCCGGCCCCGCGGTCGCGCCCCGTGCCTGCCGCATGCCTGCGCTCCCGGCCATCGCTCCGGTCCCGGACCGGCGCCGACTTCTTCCCCGCCCTGCGACCGGGCCCGTCCGTTGCTGCCCGGTTTCGACCGTGCTCGGAGGCGGACCGGCTCCAGACGGTGTACATGAGGGGCCCGCGCGCATAGTGTTAGAGACTAACGTGTTATCAACTAACACCAATTGTCTCGAGGATCATGGCGCACTGGCGTGAGCAGAAACGGGAGCGCACCCGGAACGCACTGCGGGAGGCGGCGTTCCGGCTGTTCGCCGAGCACGGGTACGAGGACACGACCGTCGCCAGGATCGCGGCCGAGGCGGGCGTCTCGCACATGACGTTCTTCCGATACTTCCCCACCAAGGAGGACGTCGTCCTGCAGGACGACTACGATCCCCTGCTCGAAGAGCTGATTCGGGCCCAACCACCGGACAAACCCGCGCTGCGTCGCGTGCGGGACGCGGTGATGAGCGCTGTGCCCGCCGTCTACGCACGTGAGCGGGAGGCCCTGCTGCTGAGGTCCCGGCTGCTGCTGACCACCCCGGCCCTGCGTTCCCGCATGGGAGAGAGCATGGACGGATCACGCAGCGCCTTCGAGAGGGGACTCAGCGATCCGGAGGCGGCCGCAGCGCCGCCGATGGCCGCCCGTGTCGTCGCGTCCGCCTGTACCGCCGCGCTCACCACCGCCATCACCGTCTGGGTCGAACAGGACGGTGAGACGGACCTGCCCGCACTGATGGACCAGGCCTTCGACGCCCTCGAAAACTCCGGAGCCCGCAATGGCTGAGGCGGTCGGCGCAGACGAAGTCATCTCCGTGGCGGATCTGAGCGTGCGCTACCGCGGGGCCGACGGGGACGCGGTGCGTCAGATGGACTTCACCGTGAGGGCCGGGGAGATCTTCGGCTTCCTCGGCCCCTCCGGGGCCGGCAAGTCCACGGTCCAACGCGTCCTGACTCGGCTGCTGCGCGGTTACGAAGGCAGCGTGAGCGTGCTCGGCCGACCGCTCCCGGAATGGGGCAGGGACTACTACGAGCAGATCGGTGTCGGGTTCGAGCTGCCCGCCGAGTTCACCCGCCTCACCGCGAGGGAGAACCTGGAGGCGTTCGCCTCCCTCTACCGCGGCCCCGCGGCGGACCCCGCCGGGCTGTTGGAGCGCGTCGACCTCACGGATGCTGCGGACCAGCGGCTGAGCACCTTCTCCAAGGGGATGAGGATGCGCCTGAGCCTGGCCCGGGCCCTGCTCAACCGTCCACGCCTGCTCTTCCTGGACGAGCCCACCTCGGGTCAGGACCCCGTGCGCGCGGCGCGGCTGCGCGAGGTCGTCCGGGCCGAGGCGGACCGGGGCGCCACCGTCTTCCTCACCACCCACGACATGCGTACCGCCGAGGACCTGTGCGACCGGCTGGCCTTCGTCGTCGACGGCCGGATCGCCGCCGTCGACACCCCTGACGGCTTCCGCCGCCGCTACGGACGCCCCGGCGTGGTGGCCGAGTACGTGACCGGTGGCCGCACCCGCCGACGCACCTTCGACCTCGCGGACCTGGGCGCGGGCGGTGAGCTGTCCGACCTCGTGGCCTCGGGGGCGGTCACGACCCTGCACACCCGCGAGGCCACCCTCGACGACGTCTTCGCCGAGGTCACCAGGGTCCGGCTGTGAACCGGCTCGCGGGCACGTTCGCTCTGGAGGTGAAGGTGCTGTGGCGGTACGGGGTCGTGGCGATCGCCGCCGTCCTCGCCGTGCTCTGGACCGGACTGCTGCTGGCGCTACCCGCGTCGGGCGCACAGGCACTGGTCCCCTACCTCCTGTTCCTGGACACCGCCGGGTTCGGGGCGCTGTTCTCGGTCGCCCTGCTCATGTTCGAACGGGTCGAGGGAACCGACGCCGCTCGCGCGGTCACCCCCGTCAGCCCAGGAGAAGCCGCGCTCGTGCGCGTGGGTGCGCTGACCCTGCCGGTCGTCGCCATGGCCCTGCCCATGATCGCGGTGACCGCGCCGCAGGGGCGTTTGTGGGGCGCGCTCGGTTACACCACGGCCGGGGTCGCGCTGACCTCGGTCCTGCTGGTGGCCGCCTGCCTGGGGCTGGGTGCGCTCACCCGAACCCTCCAGGGCGCCCTGCTCGCCACGGCCCCGGTCATCGCCCCGCTCGTCGCGGTTCCGGTACTGCACCTGGCCGGTGTCGTCCAGAGCCCGCTGCTGTGGGCCGTCCCCACCACCGCGGGCGCTGAACTGATCAGCCGGGGCCTGACCGGGCGGGAGGGGATACCGGAGGGGCCCGGCTGGGCGGTGGCGCTGTTGTACGCGGTCGTGTGCGCGGCCGCCCTGTGCTGGTGGGCGGCTCGGCAGAGCACCGTCACCGGAGAGGGGAGGGCGGACCGGGGCGGAGGGCCCCCTTCGGTTCGTGCCACCCGCAGGGGGACCGCCGCCCGGGCGCGTTCGGGGCCTTCCGCCGGGCCCGGGAGGCGGGGCCACCCGGTCCTGGCCCTGGCTCGGTACGAACTCGTCGGCGGGCGGCGCGACCCGCTGCTGCTGGCGGTGGCCCTGGCGCCCCTGCCCCTGGCATTGGTCCTGCGGTGGGCCTATCCGGCTCTCGCGGAGTACCTGCGGTCCGCCCACGGTTTCGATCCCGTGCCGCACGCCTCCGCCGTGTTCGGCGCACTGGTCCTGCTGCACGTGCCGGTGATGGTCGGCACCGTGGTGGCGCTGCGCGTGACGGAGGACGTCGACGACCGCGTCCTGCTGGTGCTGCGCGTCTCTCCGCTGTCCCTGCCCGCCTATTTCGGGTTCCGGACGGGGACGGCCCTCCTTCTCGCCCTGGTCGGACTGGCGATCGCTGTTCCCGTTTCGGGGCTGGGCCCGCAGGTGTCGCCGGGTCTGGTCGCGGCCGTGCTGCTCGCCGCGCTGTTTGCACCCCTGGTGGTGCTGGCCACCGCCGCGTTCGCGGGCAACAAGGTCGAGGCGCTGGTCGTGGTCAAGGGGGTGGCGGCCGTGTCCGTCCTGGTCCCGGTACTGCTCTGGGTGCTGCCCGGACTCTGGTGGTCTCCGCTACTGGTCCTGCCGCCCACATGGTCGCTGCTGGCCCTGCCCGGGTATCCGGGCGACGGGGTTCCTCCGTGGACCGTCCTGCTCGGCGGGCTCGTGACCGCTGCGGCCGCCGCCCTGGCCCTGGTCCGGCGGATACGGTCACGGCTGCTCGGATGACGTTCCGGTGCGAGGCCCGGAAAGTGCCCGTACTCACTGGCGCTGCGCCGGTCACCGAGCTGTGAGCGGCTCCGGTCCCGGCTGATCGCCGGTACGGGATCAGTGCCGGAAGTTGGTGCGGGCTTGGTGTGGCAGCGGAGCCCCGGTGGGCGGTCTCCGCAGACCATGGAGGGTGGGCCAGGCAGCCCGACCGCACCCGTGCGCTCCGTTGGAGGGACGACCGTGACCGAGCTCAGGTACGAGGACAGGACCGACTTCGAGAACGCCGACCGCGGCTTCGTCGCCAAACTGACCCCGGGTGTGGTCCGCGACGCCCGGGGCAACGTGGTGTGGGACATCGACGCCTTCTCCTTCCTGGAGGGAGAGCGTCCCGACTCCGTCGATCCGAGCCTGTGGCGCCAGTCTCAGCTGTGCGCCAAACAGGGGCTGTACGAGGTCGCCGAAGGGATCTACCAGGTCCGGGCGCTGGACCTGTCCAACATGACCCTGATCGAGGGCGAGCACGGGGTGATCGTCGTCGACCCGCTCATCTCGGCCGAGACGGCCGCGGCGGGGCTGGCCCTGTACCGGGAACACCGCGGTGAGCGGCCCGTGACGGGGCTGCTCTACACGCACTCGCACCTCGACCACTTCGGCGGTGCCCCCGGGGTGATCGACCCGGAGCGGGACGACGTGCCGATCCTCGCGCCGGAGGGCTTCCTGGAGCACTCCGTTGTGGAGAACGTCTACGCCGGGCCCGCCATGCTGCGGCGGGGCATGTACTACTCGGGCGCGAACCTGGGAATCGGTCCCACCGGGGTGGTCGGCATGGGGCTGGGGCCGACCGTGTCGACGGGCACACCCGGCCTGGTGCCGCCGACGGTGGACATCAGCCGTACCGGCCAGGAGGAGGTCGTGGACGGGGTCCGGTTCATCTTCCAGATGACGCCCGGCACCGAGGCGCCCTCGGAGATGAACTTCCTGCTGCCCGACCACCGGGCCCTGTGCATGGCGGAGAACGCCACCCACAACATGCACAACATCCTCACCCTGCGCGGCGCGGTGGTGCGCGACGCCCGGATCTGGTCGCGCTACCTCAACGAGGCGATCCAGTGCTTCGCCGATCGCGCGGACGTGCTGTTCGCCTCCCACCACTGGCCGACCTGGGGCCGCGAGAAGATCGTGGGCTACCTGTCCGAACAGCGCGACCTGTACGCGTACATGCACGATCAGACCCTGCGCCTGCTCAACCAGGGGCTCACCGGCCCGGAGATCGCGGAGGAACTGCGGCTACCGGAGGGGCTGGAGGGGGCCTGGAACACCCGGGGCTACTACGGTTCGCTGTCCCACAACGTGAAGGCGATCTTCCAGCGCTACCTGGGCTGGTACGACGGCAACCCGTCCTCGCTCTGGGAACACCCGCCGACGGAGAGCGCGAAGAGGTACGTGGACACGATCGGCGGGATCGGCGCCGTGCTGGCCAAGGCCCGCGCCTATGCCGACGAAGGCGACCTGCGGTTCGCCGCCCAGCTGCTCAGGCACGCCGTGTTCGCGGAACCGTCGAACCCCGACGCCAGGGAGCAGCTCGCCTCGGTCTACCAGCGGCTCGGCGAGGGAGCGGAGAACGCCACCTGGCGCAACTGCTACCTCACCGGCGCGAGCGAACTGCGCGACGGGGTGGTCAAGACGGAGCTCGGCTCGTCGAGTCTGGCCGCCATGCTCACCGTCACGCAGCTGTTGGACACGATCTCCATCCGGGTGAACGGCCCCGAGGCCGCCGGGACGGCGCTGACCATCGAATGGAACATCACCGACCTCGGGGAGAGCTACCGCTCCCAGCTGTCCAACGGAGCCTTCGTCCACTGGCCCGTCCAGGGGAGCGGAGGCGGTCCGGACGCCGACCTGACCCTGAACCTGACCAAACCGCAGTTCCTCGGCCTCCTCGCGAACGGGGACACCGCCGGACTCGACCACAGCGGTGACCTGGGTACCGTCCAGAAACTCATGGGCGTGCTGGACCAGCCCGACCCCAACTTCGCGATCGTCACGCCCTGACCGGGCCCGGGGTCGAGGCCGAATGCGCGGGCCCCGGCCCCGGCGTCGGGTTCAGGCTCTGTTCGGGTTGGTGGCCTTGCCGTCGAGCCAGAGCTCGTCGGAGGCGTCCCGGTGGCTGCCGGAGGTGCCCACGTGCTTGGCGTCGATCTTCGGCCCCTTCTTGATGACGTGGACCAGCGCCATCGCGTGGCCGCGGCCCAGCCCGTAGTCGTCGGCCAGCCACTTGACGATGGTGCCCGCCTTGACCGAGGGGTCGTCGTAGCCCTTCTCCTTGGCGAGGTCGACCAGCGCGCGCGGCACCAGTCCGGTCTTGTCCTCGATGGTGTCCAGGTAGGCCTGGAACGACATGGGGCTCTCCTTTGGGAAAGGAATCCGGAACCCGATGCTCGCACCCGCCTGAGACATTTCCGGGGAAGCGGGCCCGGCTCGGTTCCCGGTGCACCGGCTCAGTCCCCGAGGTACCTGCGGAGCGCCTCCCGGTGTAATGGCGCAGCCGAATTTGTCCCCTTGGTCGGTGAAAGCGCCCGGGTGTCGCTCTCTGGACGCGGGCAGAGAGCGGTGGCCTGGTATCGGTCATCCGATAGCCGTATGTATAAGTCGTGGCCTGTGTTCATAGAGTCAAGGGCACGCCCCAAAGGGAAGTAATATCGTGACCCACCTGACCTGAACGGGCGGCGGGAAGCTCGGACCTCGGGGGCAGGGCGGAGACAATGAACCTGGAGCGTTGAACCGATGGCCGATCCTCATGGGGACGACGCGGCTGTGCCCGCGGGCGAGATCATTCTGTACAACACCGATGACGGTCGGGCACAGGTCCAGTTGCGCTTGGTCGGTGGCACGGTTTGGCTCACGCAGGCAGAGATGGCCGACTTGTTCGACACCGGAGTGCCGAACATCAACAAGCACATAGCTGCGATCCTTGAGGATGGAGAGCTGTTGGAGGATCGAACTATTTCCTATCAGGAAATAGTTCGTCAGGAAGGCTCGCGGCGTGTCCGTCGTGAGGTCAAGACCTACAACCTGGACATGATCCTCGCTGTCGGTTACCGGGTCCGTTCACTGCGGGGTGTCCAGTTCCGCCAGTGGGCGGGCACGGTCCTCACCGAGTACCTCGTCAAGGGCTTCGCCATGAACGACGAGCGGCTCAAGGAGCCCGGCGGCTTCGACTACTTTGACGAGCTTCTTGAGCGGATCCGCGAGATCCGTGCCTCCGAGAAGCGCTTCTACCAAAAAGTCAAGGACGTCTTCACCACGTCTGTGGACTATGACGGTTCCTCTGCCGCCGCTCGTACCTTCTTCGCGACCATCCAGAACAAGATCTGTTATGCGGTCACGGGGCACACGGCCGCTGAACTGATCATGAAGCGTGCGGACGCTGCCAAGCCCAACATGGGACTGACGACTTGGAAAGGCTCGGTTGTCCGCAAGGTCGATGTCACGGTGGCCAAGAACTACTTGTCCGAGGAAGAGCTGAGTGAGTTGAGCAGGCTCACGACCATGTTCCTGGACTACGCCGAAGACCGTGCCCGCCGCCGCCAGCAGACCACGATGGCGCAGTGGAGCGCACATACGGACAGGTTTCTCGATTTCAACGAGCGTCCGTTGCTCGATGGCCCTGGCCAGGTCTCCAACGTCGATATGAAACGTGCGGTGAGCAGCAAGTTCGACGAATTCGACGGGCGGCGTCGCGCGGCCGCTGACGCTAACGCTGAGGAGGAAGCGAACCGTGACCTGATGGCTGAACTAGAGAAGGCCCAAGCAGCGATCGAAGAGGGTAGGCCTCCCCACCCCTGACAGAAGGCCCCTACCAGCGGCAGTCCCCGAGGTACCTGCGGAGCGCTTCCCGGAGGAACGGGGGCAGGTTCAGGGAACTCAAGTGCTCGGGGCGGAACCAGTCGAGCTTGACGCCCTCGGTGAGGGTCAGATCTCGGGCGTCACCGTTCCAGGTGGCCGCGAACACGGTGACGACGTCACTCGACCCGCCGGGGTCGGGCACCTCGAAGAGTTCGACCAGGTCCTCGACGGCGAGCCCGGCCTCCTCGTCGAGTTCGCGGACGATGGCCTCCCGGGGGCTCTCTCCAGGGTCGCAGCCCCCGCCGAGCGCGGACCAGCGGCCGGGCCAGGCGATACCGGGGATGTCGTCGCGCAGGTGGAGGAGGAGCTCCCCACGGGAGTTCTCGATGAGGGCGACGGCGCCGCGCGGGAGTTTGGACTGTGGCTGATCGGTGCCCATGCGCCCCACGGTAGGCGGTCAAGGGAAACCCGGGGCGACGCGCGGGCATCCCACGGGGGAGTCCCCGACCAGAAGTGAGTTCCACCGATGTCCCTGACCCGAACCCTGACCGCGTTGACCGCTGCCCCTCTGCTGTTGGTGGCCGCCACCGGGTGCGGCCTGATCCCGGTTCAACACAGCAATGAGCTCACCGTCGTCACGTGCGCGGAAGAGTCCACGGAACCGGTGTGCGTGGAGAACGGCCCCGCCACCGAGGAAGAGCGAGAGGCTGTCGAGGAGCTGCTGGACCAGACCGCCGAAGTGGTCGTCTACCGCTTCCTCACCGAGGTGGAGGTCTTCGAGGAGCTCACCGAACAGGGGGAGCCGGCCGAAGACCTGCGGCCGGGCGACTTCGCGTCCCGGTACGTCATCGAGCTCCAGGAGAGCGAGCAGCGAGAGGAGCTCGCTTCGGCCCTCGCGGAGCAGTGCGGGGTCGGGGAGGTCTTCTTCGCGGAGGACCCCGCCGACCCCGACGTCACCTTCCCCGGCTCGGCCGAGGACTGCTGACCCTCAGACGGCTCCGGCGCCGCGAAGGAGAGGGAAGCGGGAAGGGGTACCCCGGCCAGCGGGTCGGGGCACCCGTTCGTGTCAACGCTTGAGAGTGCTCAGGAGGCTGGACCACTCGCCACCCTGGAAGGAGAGGTAGCCGCGTTCCCTGTGCTGGGTGTCGCGGACCAGGACCTTCTGTCCTTCCGCGACCTCCACGCAGTTGCCTCCACCGCTTCCGGAGTAGCTGCTCTTGTGCCATCCGATCTCAACACAGTTGCCACCGCCGCCACCCGAGTAGCTGGACTTGCGCCAGCCCATCTGCTCGGCCTCGTCAAAAGTCACCTTGTGCCTCATTCTTCAAATCGTTCGCTTCGTACGCGTTGGATGCGCTTGACGGATTCCTCCGGGTTCAGGCACTGTCCCTGAGCTCTCTGGAAGATCTGCGAGAAGAGCTCAACCTCGTGATCCTTCTCCAAGTACAGGGCCCCAGCTCTGTACTCGACCAGAACGACGTCCTCAAAGCTGACGTTGGGTAGCACATCGGGGAACTGCATGATGACGAAACTGCCCTCGCTGCCGTAGTGGGCTCCTACTTCGAACGGCAGGACACGCAGATCCACGTTGGGCAGTTCCGCCCGTTCAAGAAGCGCAGCGAGCTGGTTGCGCATGACTTCCGCGCTACCGACAGCTCGGTAAAGAGCGCTCTCGTTGATGACGGCGTTGAACCTGAGCGGATTCTCGCTGGTCAGTCGCTTCTGACGTTCCATGCGCACTGTCACGTGTGCCTCTACCTGCTCTTCAGGACCGGCGTCAACATCAGTTGAGAGCACCGCGCGAGCGTAGTCCTCCGTCTGAAGAAGACCCGGAATGAGCCCATCCTCATAGTTGGAAACGGTATGCGCCTCGGTTTCCAGCCCGATGTAGGACTCGAACCATTCGGGGATCTCACGATGGCGCTGCCACCAGCCGAGCTCCTTCTGCCCAGCTAGTTCGACCAACTTGTCACGAATGTCCTGGTCTATGCCATAAAGGTCGGCCAGCCGGTACACCACGACTTTGGGAAACGGGTTCTCCGCGCGCTCGTACTTGGTCAGCGTGCCTTGCGTGAACCCCGCGATCGAGGCCGCCTTGGTGACCGTGAAGCCCTGGCGCACACGGGCGTCACGCATGACGCGCGCCACGATGCGGCGAGCGACGGAAGCTGCGGGCTGGCCCACGTGCCCCTCCTTGGAGTGGTTGATTACCCCCAAGTTTGGCGCACGTTGTCCCATAGGGCCAACTTCTCGCATACTTGCTTTGGGAATAATTCCCAAAAAGTGCTTGCACTGAGTCATGATTCGCTACAGACTGATTCCAAGATGAGGTCGCCTCTCAAGAATGATGGGGGAGGCGGTCCTCTGGGTCTTGTTTGGAGGAGAAACCATGGGCAGTGAACGGGTACCTGGGCCTCGGCGGCCTCGGGGTGGGGTGGGGGTGTGGTCGCCGCGATGGGCCTACTTCGGCGGTAACACCACGGATGTGGCGCGGGTGCGCGAGTGGTCCGTGCGCGATGCCCTGCTCCAGAACGGGCGCGGGTTCTGGGTCGAGCTGGTCTTCAGCGAGCTGGCCAGCAACGCCGTCGAGCACACCGCGACCGGGGAGCAGCACGGCCGGATGTGGGTCGGTCTCGAACTCCTCAGCGACCAGGTCGTGCTGCTCAGCGTGGTCGACCAGGGCCGCAAGTGGGGCGGGCCCTTCTCCACACCGCAGCTCGTGGACCGGCAGCCCGGTGAGATGAACCCGGGCGGACGCGGGCTGTGGCTCGTGGACCGAATCGCCGAGTACTGGTGGTGGGAGGGCGAACTGGGCATGCCGCTGGAGATGCGGGCCATGGTGCGCCTCGACCGGGAACCGGACTTGGGCGAAGCCTGGTACGACCTGGCCAGCTGAACAGCCGAACAGCACCAACCGACACGGCGGGAAGCGCAGCCCGGGTGCACACGGGCCATTGACACCCGCTCCCTATTCCCCCACCCCACCCCTTCACCAGTCCGCGCCAGCACTCAAGAATGCAGAACGCCCCGGGTCGGTGCTACCCACACCGGCCCCGGGGCTGATCAACCCCCTGCCATGAACAGGAGATCAACTGTGCAGAACTGTACCGGCGGCCGCCACCGCAGGCCCCGACTTTCGATGACTTCCCGCCTGTGGTGGGTGTTCGCTTCCGCGGTGGCCTGGAGTCTCGCCCAGGTCATCGGCGCTCCCACGCGGACCGAACCCCTCCCTCGACCCCGCCCGGCGCTCACCCCGGCACCCCGCCGCCTCGAACTGACCCACTACCGGGAACCGATCCCCCGCCCGGAACCGATCGTCCACGACACCCTGCCCGACGACCTGCCCGACGACCTGATCGAGCTCTGGCCGGAACACGAGCATCCAGCGGGCCCTCTCGCCCGCCCCTACCTGCTCCGGGGGTGAAACCCGGCCCCCTCACGGCCCTTGACCGCCTTATGTATCCAGCAGCTGGGTGACGGTGTGTTCCCCGATGGCGCCCAGCAGCGGGTGTTCCTCGGCACTGGCGGCCAGCAGCGCGGCGTAGAGGATCGCCCAGGCGCGGGCCCGCTGCCAGGTGTGGTCGTCGAGGCCGGTCACGTGCTCGCCCGTGCCCGCCCGGCGGTCCAGTTCGGCGCGCAGGCGGGCGCGGTCCTGCGGGGTGAAGGTCAGCCAGGCGACGGCGAGGTCGGAGGCGGGGTCGCCGGAGGTCAGGTCGCCGAAGTCCAGGACCGCTGCCAGGGACAGGCGGCCCTCGGCGCGGGTGCGCGTCTCGGTGCTCACCAGGATGTTGGCCGGGTGCAGGTCGCCGTGCAACCAGAGCGCCGGGCCGGTCCATTCGGGGGTGTCGACCAGCTTCTCCCACAGGGCGAGCAGCTCCGCCCGGCGGGGGATGCCGCTGTCGGCGAGACGCTCGCGCAGCTTGGCGTCGCGTACGCGCAGGGGCACGCCCCGGAACGGGTTCTCGGGGGCGTCCCCGGGTGCGGGCACGTGTAGTCGGGACAGGAAGAGGGCGAGCGGTTCGACCAGTTCGGACCGCTCGCCGACCGGCGCCTCGGCGGCGGTGCGGCCCTCGAACCACGGGTTCACCGACCAGTGCCAGGGGTAGTCAGAGCTGGGGTGTCCCAAGCGCAGCGGGGCCGGGACGGGGACGCCCACTCGTTCGGCGATCTGGGGCAGCCACCGCTGCTCGTTCACGACCAACTGCTCGGCCGCCGCGCGTCGCGGTATCCGGACGCACAGCTGCTCGCCCAGGGTCAGGATCGTGTTGTCCCAGCCGTTGGCGACCACCGCCAGGGGCAGTTCGGCGAGGTCGGGGTGCTGTTCGCGCAGCAGCTGACGGACGAGTTCGGGGGTGATGGCCACTTCGGCGGGAGGCGTGCGCATCACCCCAGTATTGGCCACGAGTCCGGCCGGGGCTCAGCAGCGGGCCCGGGCTCAGTAGTAGACCGCGAGTGGTCCGTTCGGGCCGTCGATGACGTTCACCGGGGTCTCGAACACCCGGGTGAGGACGTCGTCGGTCATGATCTGCGCCGGGGTGCCGAACTCCACCACGGAGCCGTCCTTGACCGCGCAGATGTGGTCCGCGTAGTGGCCCGCGAAGTTGATGTCGTGCAGCACGATCACGATGGTGCGGTCGAGTTCCTCGGCCGCGCGGCGCAGGTGCTTCATCATCTGCACCGAGTGGCGCATGTCGAGGTTGTTGAGCGGTTCGTCCAGCAGCACGTACTCGGTGTCCTGGGAGAGCACCATCGCCACGTAGGCGCGCTGGCGCTGCCCGCCCGAGAGCTGGTCGAGGTAGCGGTCCTCCAGGTCGGTGAGGTCCAGGAAGTCGATCGCCCTGCTCACGACCTCCTCGTCCTCGACGGTCAGCCGCCCCTTGGAGTAAGGGAAGCGCCCGAAGGCGACCAGCTGGCGCACGGTCAGCCGGGTGATGAAGTGGTTCTCCTGGCGCAGCACCGAGACGATTTTGGCCAGGTCCTTGGAGGGCGTCTTGGTCACGTCGTACCCGGCGACCTCGATGGCCCCCTCGTCGATGCCGAGCAGGCGGCCCACCATCGTGAGCAGCGTCGACTTCCCGGCGCCGTTCGGTCCCACCAGCGCGGTCAGTCCGCCCTTGGGGATCTCCAGGTCGACGGGGCCGATCGCGACCTCGCTGCTGTACTCCTTGCGTACACCTTTGAGGGTGATCACAGTCGGCCCTTTCTGAGGATGACGAACAGGAACACCAGGCCGCCGACGAGCTCGATGATGATCGAGACCACGCCGCTGGCGTAGAAGATGTTCCGCATGACGAAGTAGGCGCCGCTGAGCACCACGAAGCAGGTCAGCGCGGCGACCGGGAAGACGTAGCGGTGGTCGTGGGTGTCGGCGAACTGGTAGGCGAGGGTCGCCACCAGGAAGCCGAGGAAGGTCATCGGTCCCACCAGCGCGGTCGAGACCGCCATGAGGATCGACACCAGGAACAGCACGCGCATGGTCTCGCGGCGGTGGTTCAGGCCCAGGCCCGTGCTGGCGTCCCGGCCCAGCGCCACGATGTTGAGCCGGCGCGAGCTCAGTACCAGCAGGGTCGCGGCGGCCAGGCACAGCGGGACCGCGATCGGCAGGTAGGAGGCGTCGGCGTTGGAGACGTTGCCGAACAGCCGCGCGGCCAGCACGTCGAACTCGCTCGGGGTGAGCAGTCGCTGCATGAAGGCGGAGACGGAACCGAGCCCGCCGCCGATGATGATGCCGATCAGCAGCATCACCTGGAGGTTGCCGTACTTGCCGGACAGCAGCCAGCCGTACAGCAGCATGGCGAAACCGACCATGAGGGCGATCTGCAGCAGGAACTGCGAGACCCCCTGGATGGCCAGGATCCCGGCGACGCCCAGGAAGTACACGGCGCTGGTCTGGACGGCGATGTAGAGCGCCTCGAACCCCATGATGGACGGGGTGATGATGCGGTTGTTGGTGACGGTCTGGAAGCTCACCGTGGCGATGGCCTGGCAGATCGCCACCACGGCCATGACCACGATGTTGGTGGCCCGCATCTCCGCGATGCGCCAGAAGCCGCCCGAACCCACCGGCATCGGGTTGTCCCAGGCCAGCAGGCCGAACGCGAAGCCGACCGCCAGAACCGAGAGCACCGCGACGACGGTCCAGTAGCGGCGGCGGGCGCGCCCGGTGGACAGGGTTCGGGACGTGCGCTCGGGGCGCCCGGCGGACGCGGCGGGCCCGGCGGAATCGGCGCGCTCGGGTGGTGCGGCGAGCGGTTCGGTCACCCGGGGAGGTCGCTGGGAACTCGGCGGGTTCGCGGGGGAAGCGGTCGACTCAGCCACGGCGGCGCTGCCTCAACAGGAGAAGGATGAACACGGCGGCGCCGACGACCCCGAGGATGAGGGAGACGGGCACCTCGAAGGGCATGATGATCGTCCGGCCGATCAGGTCGCACACCGTCACGATGCCGATGCCGAGCAGGCACACCCACGGCAGGTTGCTGCGCAGGTCGTCGCCGCGCAGCATCGAGACGACGTTGGGCACGATGAGCCCGAGGAACGGCAGGTTGCCCACGACCACGGTCACCACACCGGTGGCGATCGCGATCAGGCCGGTGCCCAGCAGGATGATCCGGTTGTAGTTCAGGCCGACGTTGGTGGAGATCTCCTGGCCGAGCCCGGCGACGGTGAAGCGGTCGGCGATGACGAACACCGCGACGGCCACGAGCGCCACGATCCACAGCATCTCGTACTGCCCCCGCAGCACCGAGGTGAAGCTCCCGGCGAACCACACGCCCAGGTTCTGCAGCATGTCGGTCTGCAACGCGATGAAGGTCGACACCGCGCTGACCACGGCGCCCAGCATGATGCCCACGATCGGGACGATCAGCGAGGAGCGCAGGGTGACCCGGCGCAGGAACAGGAAGAACACCAACGTGCCGATGAACGCCGCCACGACGGCGCCGAACATGCGGGTGCCGATGCTCGCCCCGGGGAACAGGATCATCACGGCGAGCAGGCCCAGCCCGGCCCACTCGGTGGTGCCGGTGGTGGTCGGCTCGACGAAGCGGTTCTGCGTCAGCAGCTGCATGACCAGACCCGACATCGCCATCGCGGCACCCGCCAGCACGAGGGCGATCGTGCGCGGGATGCGGGTGATCGCGAACATCTCGGCGCCGTCCTCGGCACCGAAGACGTCGTACACGCCGGTGGTCAGGGAGAGCACGAGCAGGGCGGCCACGACGGCGACGCCGACGAGCAGCTTCCAGTCGAAGAGCTTTCCGCCGCGCCGGGTGCGCGACCGCTTCGGGGTCGCGGCCGGGGTCGCGGTCCTCATGAGCGGTCGACCCCTTCACAGCGGCACGCGCCGACGGTGGCGGGGGCACCGCCGTCGGCGCGTGTCCTACGGGTGGAGCGGATCAAGCCTGGGCCTCCAGCGCGTCGGCGAACGCGTTGAAGAACTCGGTGTAGGTCTGGATGCCCTCGTTGGTGTAGGTGTCGAGGGGCATGTAGACGATCTGCTCGTTCTCGACGGCGTTCACGCTGGCGAGCGCTTCGGACTCGGAGAGGATCTTGTCGGCTTCCTCGTACCCGGCCTCGTCGGCGGCGACGGCGGCGTCGCGGTCCATCACGAGGATCCAGTCGGGGTTGGAGTCGGCGATGGCCTCGACGGAGATGTCGTCGCCCTGGTGGTCGTCGCTGGCGCCCTCGACCTGGAGTGCCGGGGTGAGACCGAAGATGTCGAAGGCCGGGCCGAGGGTGCGGCCGACGCCGGGGGCCAGGTAGCCGATGTCGCCGCCGGAGGTGGTGACGGCCATGACGCTGTCGTCCTCGTCGTAGGCCTCGTTGACCCGTTCGACGGCGGCGTCGAAGTCCTCGATGAGCTGCTCGGCCTCGTCCTGCTTGTCGAAGATCTCACCGAGCACGCTGATCTGCCGCTTGAGCTCGTCGTCGAAGGGCTCGCCCTCACGCGGTTCGAGGTTCAGGATCGTCGCGTCGGGGACCAGGGAGGCGATGTCGTCCTGGTGGTCGGTGAAGCGCTGGCCGTTGATGACGAGGTCGGGTTCGGCGGCGACGATCGCTTCGAGGTCGGGCTCGCGGTGCATACCGATGTCGACGAGCGACTCGTCCCGGGTGTAGTCGATCGTGTCAGGCATGAGCGAGACGGCGGCGGCCGACAGTTCGATGTCCCAGTCCGACAGCGTCTCGAAGGTGCGGTTGTCGAGGGCGACCACCGACGCGGGCGGCGAGGTCACCGTCTGCGTGCCGTTGTTGTCCTCGATCTCGATCGTGGAGCCGTCAGCGGCGGCGGAGTCGTCGGAGTCCTGTGCGTCGGTCGAGCAGGCGGCCAGGACCAGGGACGATGCCAGAATGAGCGAGAGCGCCGTGACGGGACGACCGGGGGACTTCATGGTGGTTACTCCTTCGATTGCTGACGACGAAGGAGAGCCTAACCTAACCATTTGGCGTTATGTGCAACGGCGTCCCGTTTGAGACGTTGCCCTCAATTCCTGCTGCTCTGACCAGCGCTGATGTGCGGGCCCGGCGCGGGGCGGAGTCCTGTGAAGGAGGCCGTCCAGGGAAAGGGGGCGCGCCTCCTTCCCACAGGGGTGACCAGCGGGTAGCAAAGCAAGGGAGCTGGAAAATCAGGGGTGCAGGCACCCCTATCCCGCGTCGTGCGGGCGCCATGGAACCGCGGCCCGCTTCGGCCTAGCGTGGGACTATCGGCACCACCGGATTCGGAGGTGCCACCGACATCGGGGAGTGTCAGCACCCATGGCCAACAGCACCACCGGAACCCGGGCAACCGACCAGGGGGCCACCAAGGTCAGGGGCAGCGACTTCGCCCGGTTGTCCCGGCGCATCCAGGACGCCGGACTCATGGAACGCACCCCCGTCTACTTCGCGGTGCGCCTGAGCCTCATCGCCCTCGCCTTCGTCGGCTCATGGGTGGCGTTCTTCCTGATCGGGAACTCGTGGTGGCAGATCGTCACCGCCGTCGCCATGGCCGCCGTGTTCGGCCAGGTGGGGCTGGTCTCCCACGAGCTCGCGCACCGCCAGATCTTCAGCGGCCGCCGCCTCAGCGAGGGCATCGGCCGGGTCGTCGGCAACCTCGGCATCGGCCTGGGCTACGGCTGGTGGCAGGACAAGCACACCCGCCACCACGCCAACCCCAACCACGAGGAGCACGACCCGGACGTTAACGCGGACCTGTTCGTCTGGTCCGAGGGACAGGCCGAGGCGGCGCGCGGCATCCCGGCCTTCTTCGGCCGGTACCAGGCCTTCCTCTTCTACCCGGTCCTGCTGCTGGAGGGGCTGAACCTGCACTACGGCAGTGTGCGGGCGCTCTTCAACCCCTCCACCAAACAGCGGGTCCTGGAGGGCGCGCTGCTGGCGGCACACTTCGTGCTCTACCTCGGCGCGGTCTTCGTCGTCCTCGACCCGCTCCAGGCAGTCGTGTTTATCGCGGTCCAGCAGGGGCTGTTCGGGGTCTACCTGGGCTGCATCTTCGCGCCCAACCACAAGGGCATGCCGACCCTGAAGAAGGGCGAGAAGCTCGACTTCCTCCGCAAACAGGTACTGACCTCGCGCAACGTCCGCGGCGGCGGTTTCACGGACCTGGCGCTCGGCGGGCTCAACTACCAAATCGAGCACCACCTCTTCCCGAGCATGCCCAGCCCCCACCTGGCCAAGGCCCAGCCGATCGTGCGCGACTACTGCGCGGAGATCGGGGTGCCCTACCACGAGACCGGTTTCGTCCGCTCGCACGTCGAGGCCATCACCCACATGCACAAGGCGGGCGCCCCGCTGCGCGCGAGGACACCCGCCTGATCCGAAGCGCTGACCCACCACTGCTAAGGGCCCTTCGGCGCGGACCGCCGCCGTGCCGGCCGCCTAGGGCGAGCCCCAGGCCGCGGTGACGGCGCCGGTCGTGGCGACCACCGCCGCGTGCTTGGCCAGCACGTCGAGTGTGTGGGTATACCGGTCCCGGTTGTAGGAGGCGGTGGCGTCCGCGGCCAGCACGGTGTGGAAACCGAGCTGGAAGCCGTCCCGTACGGTGGCGTCCACGCAGCAATCGGCGGTCAGACCGCACACGGCCAGCCAGGTGACCCCGTGGCCGCGCAGCCGCTCCGCGAGGTCCGTGCCGTGGAAGGCCGAGTAGTGCCGCTTGACGACGACCTCCTCACCCGGGGCGGGCACGACCCCGAACCACTCCGCGCCTGAAGTGCCCGCCAGGCACGGTTCCTTGGCGAGCCTGACCTCCCTCGGCTCCCGAGCGATGCCGCGCAACCAGAGCGAGGACCCCCACGGCTCGTCGGGGTCCTGCTCCAGGGCCGCCCAGACCACCCGGACCCCGGCGGAGCGCGCGGCTCGGACCAGCTCGGCGACGCGCTCCACCGCCTCCGTGACCCGGCCCTGGTCGCTCTCGGCGAGCCAGGGGAGCCGCTCCGGGTCGGCGAAGTCCCGCTGGACGTCGACGACCAGGAGCGCGGCCTCTCCCCGAGGGGCGGGGAGAGGCCGGGAGCCCCCGGACACGTCGATGATGTGTCCGGTCACCGATGTGCCTTCTCGGGTTGGAGCAGTGGCATGACCCGCTCCCCGAAGGCCCGGAGGTCGGCGTGGTAGTCCGGGAAGATCAGCATCAGCCCGTCCAGCTCCGCCTCCACGACCAGCTCACGCACCCGCGCGGCCACCGTTTCCGGTGAACCCGTGACGAACGGGGTCTGGAACACCTCGTCCGCCGGACAGTCGGCCGTCAACGACAGCGCCTTCTCCAGGGGCAGACCCCAGGAGCGCTTCATGTTGACGATGGCCTCGACGTCGGCGCCCCGGCCGAACTCGGCCCTGCGAGCCTGGGCCGCGGCGTCGGTCTCGTCCATCACCACGGTGAGCATCGAGTAGGTGCGGATACTCCGCCCCTGCCGCTCGGCCCCCTCCTTCACGCGTCGGCTCGCCTCGCGCAGCCCGGGAAGGTCCTGGGCGGTGAGGAAGGAACCGTCGCAGTGGCGGGCCTGGAACCCCAGACCGGCGGGAGAGCGTCCCGCGCCGATCAGGGTGGGCGCAGGGCTCGGGTGCGGTAGTGAACGGCAGTCGTCGAGCTGGAGGAACTCGCCGTCCATCGTCACCGAGTCCTCGGTCCACAGACGCCGCAGCGCGGTGGCCCACTCCTCGGTGTACCGGTAGCGGTCGGCGTGGTCCAGGTCCTGCCGCCAGAGCCCCATCTGCTCGAACTCGCGCGCGTAGGCGCCGACGACGATGTTCATTCCGGCGCGCCCGCCGCTGATCTCCTGGAGCGTGGTGAACATCTTGGCGGCCAGAGCCGGGTGGAACAGGTTGGTGTGTACGGTCGCCCACACCTTGACGCGGTCGGTGGCCTCGGCGAGCCCCGCCATCATCGTCATGGACTCCAGGGTGTGTTCCCAGTGCGCGGTCGTGCCGCCGTAGCCACGCCACTTGCCCATGGACATCACGAAGTCGAAACCGTGGGCCTCGGCGAGGACCGCGGCCTCGCGGTTGTACCCGTAGGTGGCCTCCGGGTGCGGAGCGGTCTCGGACACGATCCAGCCGCCGCTGCCGATCGGGAGGAAGACCCCGTACTCGGTCGCGTCGGCCGGGGTTCCGTCTGGTACTGCCAACGTGCGCTCCTCTGTCGTCCCTGTTCGCGTGGTTACTGTCGGGGCGTGCCCCGCCCGACCGGTCACTCCTCGACGGGCCAGACGACCTCGGTCGCCACGTGGACCGCCTCCAGGTAGCGCGGCTCGAAGAGCGGCTCCAGGTCCGGCAGGTCGTCCAGGGCGCCGTTGTCCAGGAGCGTCTGGCCCTCCTGCTCGGTCATTGCGAGGTCGATGTAGCCGTTGGGCTGGTCGTCCGGGGTGGAGGCGCCCACGAGCTCGCGTTCGGTGTTCCACACCTTCAGGTTGTGCTCGGTGTCGAACCCGGCCTCGTCCAGGTCGGCGGCGTACCGCACGCACTCCTCGCCGTTCTCCGTGCAGTGGTCGAAGGCCCTGGCGACGGCACGCAGGAAGTCCTCGACGACGGTGTGGTGCTCCTCGGCCCACTCCGGGTTGGTGGCCATCACACCGAACGAGCCGACGACCCCGAAGTCCTCCGGGAGCCATTCGGTGTAGTCCTCGTCCATGGCGTCGAGCTGGTGGGGCTCGTTGGAGCGGAAGCCCGTCAGCGCCTGGACTTGATCGCGGGGCAGGATGCTGGGGTCGTAGCCCGCCTCGACCTGGTCGATGGAGTCGACGTCGACGCCGGCGGAGACGAGCATGGCCTCCAGCGGCGCCGGGATCATGCTCTGGTGGCCGAGGGTCTGTCCCTCCAGCTCCGTGAGGTCCTCGATGTCGGTCCCGGTGAGCAGCGAGGAGATGGGGACGTGGCCGTAGGTGGCGATGCCGATGACCTCGTGGTCGCGCTCGTTGGCCTGGAGGATCTCCGCCTCGTTGCTGGTGGGGGTGAAGTGGGCAGTGCCTGCCGAGACCAGCTGAGCGTTGCCCATGACGTCGCCGTTGCCCGGCTGGATCTCCACGTCCAGGCAGAGGGCGTCGAAGAGGCCCAGGCCGTCCGCGGCGATGACCTCTAGCTGGGTGACGGAGGCCTGGTAGTGGTAGCCGGTGATGTAGGTGATGGTCCCGGCGGCGGCGTTGGCTTCGCAGCGCTCCTCGTCGATGACCGAGGCGGCCTGGGGGGTGTCGCCTGGGTCATCCGTACCGCAGGCCGAGACGAGGAGTCCGGCGGCCAGGAGCACGGCGATCGGGCGGAGCTGCCGGGGGCGGGGGTGGCTGGGGGTAGGGGCGGGCATGTGTGTTCCGTTCATCGTGAGGGTTCTTGCTGGGAGTCGTGCCAGAACAGCAGTCGGCGTTCGACCGCTGTGACCAGCGCGAGCATCAGGACACCCATCGCGGCCAGGCAGGTGATGGCCGCGTAGACGTAGTCCAGGCGGGCGGTGGCCGCGGAGTTGCGGATCATCGTCCCGAGGCCGCCGGAGGACCCGGCGGCGACGAACTCCGCGACCACGGCACCCACGATGGACAGGGGGAGCACCACCCGGAGGGCGGCGAGGGTGTACGGAAGGCTGCTGGGGATCCGCAGGCGGAACAGCACTTCCAGGCGGGAGGCGTGCAGGGTCTGGAAGACGTGCAGGACCGGGGAGGGGACCGAGCGCAGGCCGGTGGTCACGTTGATCAGCACCGGGAAGAAGGTGATGATCGCGGTGACCACGACCTTCGGGGTCATGCCGAACCCGAAGGCCACCACCAGGGCCGGGGCAATGGCCACGACCGGGGTCACGTTGAGGACCACGGCCAGGGGCATGAGCGCCCGCCGGACCAGCGGGATCTCCGACATCAGGAGGGCGAGGACGAAGGCGGTCCCCGCGCCGAAGGCCACACCGACGAGGGCGATCCGGAGGGTGGCCCAGGCGTTGCCCAGGAAGAGCAGCGGGTCGCCGACCAGGGTTCGGCCGACCTCGGACAGCGTGGGCAGGATGTACGGGTGTTCCTCGGCCACCGCCGACCAGGCGAAGCCGAGGACCACCAGGAGCACGGCGGTGGGCAACCAGACGGCGGGGTGGAGCGGGGAGCGCCGCCGGGTACCAGAGCGCCGCGGGGCGGTGCGCCCGGCCCTGGCGGACCGGGCCCGGCCGAAGAGGGGCCAGCCGAGGAGGTGCTGGCCGAGGAGGGTCCGCCCGGAGCGGTTCCGGCCGGAGTGAGTGCCCTCGGGGGCGTTGCCGGGGGCGTTCCCGGCCGATGGCTCGGGGGTGGGCCCGTGGGGCGGGGCGGCCACGTCCGTCCTCTCCTTCACCGGACACCCGCCGGGGGGATGAGGTCGTCGGGGGCGGCACCGCTCTCCCAGGCGCTCTGGAGGCAGGCGCGCACGCGCTGCTCCAGGTCGTTGGTCCGGAATCCGCTCACGACCTCCCGGTCCCGGGGCCGGGGCAGGCCGATGGGCAGGACCTCGTGTACGCGGCCGGGCCGGGCGGACATCACCACGACCTGGTCGGAGAGCGTGACCGCCTCGTGCACGGAGTGCGTCACGAACACGACCGTGGTCGCCCGGCTCTGCCACAGGGCCAGGAGCTGGATCTGGAGCGCCTCCCGGGTGAACTCGTCGAGGGCGGAGAACGGCTCGTCCATGAGGAGTACGTCCGGCCGGAGCCCGAAGGCACGGGCGATCGCCACCCGCTGGCGCATGCCCCCGGACAGTTCATGGGGGTAGCGGTGGGCGGCGTCGTCGAGACCGACCGCGCGGAGGAGTTCGTCGGGGGAGTCCCCGTTTCGCTGTGCCCCCCGGTTGACCTTCGAGGGCAGGGCCACGTTCTGGCGCACGGTGAGCCAGGGCAGGAGGGCCGGTGTCTGGGGGACCAGGCCCACGGCCTTGCGTCGGCACAGTTCGCGCGGGCTCTCCCCGAAGAGGGAGACGCTCCCGTCGTCGTGGCCCTCCAGACCGGCGATCACCCGGAGGAGGGTGGACTTACCGCAGCCGCTGGGGCCGATGAGGCTGACGAAGTGGCGGTGCCGGATGTCGAGGTCGATCCCGGACAGGGCGGGCCGGTCGGGGTCGCCGCCCGGATAACGCTTGGTGAGGCCCCGTATCTCGATGTGATCGTTGGTCACGTCGGGTCCGTGACCGGAATCGGAGCGTTCGTTTGCAGGGTACGGAATTCCACCGTGCGCCCTCCGTGTGAGCCGTCCTGGGCAGGGTCGGGCCAGGACGTCGTGGGAGAGCGGGCGGAAGCGGCGAAACGGTCGACGGCCCGCGGGGTCGTTGACCCGTCAAAGCTAGAAGTGAGGCGTCACCGGCCGGTGAACAGTTGATCACGGAGAGGTATCGGGGTGGTGATGTTTCCTTCGGGGGAAACGACGACCACGGCGATCCGGGTGTGTTGTAGGGCGATCGTGAGCCAGGCGTCGGCGCTGAACAGCCGAGCGGCCTCGGGGCTCACCGCCAGGAGGGGGTGAGCGCCGGGGAAGGTGCTGTCACGCAACCACAGCAGTTTGAAGGCGTTCGAGATGATCTTGTTGCGATGGCTGGACTTGAGCTGTCCCCGTATCCGGGTGCTCTGGACGAGCACGTTGGGCGGGTCGCCGTCGGCTCCGTCCACGGCGACCCGCGTCCCGTCGGGCAGTGAGAACTCGCGTGGCGCGAGCCGCAGGCCGAGGTGCTCCGCGAGCGCGTCGACCAGATCCGGGCTGCCGACTCGTGCGGTGCCGTGGGGCGGGGAGCCTTTCGCGCAGGGGGTCATGGAAGGGACGATATTACACACGGGCCCGACGGGGCCGGCCTTGTGCGGTTGTGCGCGTCACCTTCCCCCGACCGGCTACCGTTCTCCCTGGTCCCAGCGGAAGAGGCGGACGGCCAGGGCGGTGAGGACGGCCGCGGTGCCTAGGACGACCAGTACCGAGAGCCAGGTCGGGTGGAGCTGTTCCCAGCCCGGGGTCAGGGAGAAGAAGAGGTCGGCGAGGAAACTGGGCGGAAGATAGCTGACCGCCTTCGCCAGGCCGTCCGGGAGCATGCCCATCGGCAGGAACATGAAGGACAGGAGGTAGGAGGCCATCTGCACGAACATGCTCGTGTGATGGGCGGAGTCGGCCCCGCCCGCCACCCCGCCGATCAGGTAACCGGCGGCGCCGAACATCAGCAGGCCCAGCAGGGAGACGCCGAACAGGGCCGGGATGTCGGCGGGGGCGATGTGGCCCAGGGCCGTGCCCGCCGTGATGAACACGGCCAGCTGGAGCAGGACCAGGGCCAGCCGGGCCGGCATGTGGGTCAGCAGCAGGTGGGCCCGGCTGACCGGGGTAGTGCCCAGCAGGCGCAGGGAGCCCCGGGTGCGCAGGTTCGTGACGGGGCCGGAGGTGGCGGTCAGCGGGGCGCTGGTCACGGTCAGCAGGAGCAGCATCGGGATGACCAGCTGCCCGAAGGTCAGCCCGGTGCCGGTTCCGGGGATGGCCTCGGCCATGGCGAGGAACAGCGCGCCCAGGGCCAGGGGTAGAAGGAAGGCGGCTAGGGAGTTGCGCCGGTCGCGGAGGAACTCGCGGGTGTGCAGCCCCAGGAGTTCGCGGGTGGCGGAGAGCGGGGGCGCGGCGGCGGTGGCCGGACCCGTGGCGGTGGGGTTCGGGCCAGCGGGGGTGGAACGCGTGTTCATCGGATCTCCTGGCTGGTCACGGTCTCGGCGTCGGCGTCGGCGAGTGAGCGGCCGGTGAGGTCGCGGAAGACCTGTTCCAGGCCGAACCCCAGGCCTCGGTCGGCCTGCTCGGGCGCGTAGCGGGAGACCAGGTCGGCCGGGGTTCCCAGGGCGGCGACGCGGCCCCGGTCCAGGAGCGCGACCCGGTCGCACAGCTCGGCGGCCTCCTCCATGGAGTGGGTGGACAGCAGGACGGTGCCGCCGCCGTCCCGGTGGCCCCGGACCGCCGCCCACAGGTCGCGGCGGGCGTTGGGGTCCATGCCGGTGGACGGTTCGTCGAGGATGAGCAGCTCGGGCCGGGAGACCAGCGCGGTACCGACCAGCAGGCGTTGGCGCTGACCGCCGGAGAGCCGGTGCACGCGCACGTCCCGCGACTCGTTCAGGCCCATGCGTTCCACCACCTCCTCGGGGTCGGCGGGGTTCGTGTGGAGCGAGGCCCACAGGCGCAGGGTCTCCGTGACGGTCTGGTGCTCGAACAGCGCGGCCTGCTGGGGTTGGACCGCGACGCGCTCACGGACCTCGGCACGATGGCGGACCGGGTCCAGGCCCAGGACCCGGGCGCGGCCCTCGGTGGGGGTGCGCAGCCCGGTGAGGATCTCGATGGTGGTGGTCTTGCCCGCGCCGTTGGGGCCGAGGAGGCCCAGGATCTCGCCGTGGGCGGCGGCCAGGTCGATCCCGGCGATCGCGGTCACCGTGCCGTACCGCTTGACCAGCCCGGTGGCCTCCAGCGCCGGTGCGTGGTGGCTCATGTGCTGCCTTCCGTAGGGGGTACCTTATCTTTCAGAGTGGCAATTACTTTCCAACTTGGCAAGTGGTTCCCGTAAGGAAAGTTTTCAAGCGAGGCGTCTGTGGTGACGCGGAGCACGAAGACGGGGTTTCGGGGTTGAGCTCAACATTGGTTGAGGCCCTAAGGTCGGGCGGACCGCATCGAATCTGGAGACCGAACCCGGTGGAGGACGCCGTGACTTCCCAAGCCCCCCAACGCGCGACCTGGAGGGCGTGGCTGGCCCTCGCTGTCATGACACTTCCCCTGGTCATGGCGGCCACGGACATGACCGTGCTGTTCATGGCCCTGCCCGCGATCGCCGCCGACCTCGCGCCGGGCAGCACCCAGATGCTGTGGATCCTGCACGTGGGGGAGTTCCTCGCGGTCAGCCTGGTCCTCACCATGGGCTGGCTGGGCTCCAAGATCGGACGTCGCCGTCTGCTCATGACCGGGGTGGCCGTCTACGGGACCGCCTCCCTGGTCGCGGCCTTCGCGCCCACCCCGGAGGTCCTGATCGCGATGCGGGCCCTGATGGGCATGGCCGCGGCCACGATGACGCCGAGCATCCTCGGCATGCTCCGCGTGGTCTTCACCGACGCCCGCCAGTTCTCCGTGGCGGTCGCGGTGGTCATGAGCTCCTTCTCCGCCGGAATGGCCCTGGGACCGCCGCTGGGCGGGGTCGTCCTCGAACACTTCTCATGGGGCGCGGTCTTCCTGATCAACGTCCCGGTCGCCGTGCTCCTACTGGTCTGCGCGCCGCTGCTGCCCGGCCACCGGGAGCGGGTCGAGGGGAGCGTGGACCTGCTGAGCGTCCTGCTGTCCATGGGGGCGATCATCAGCGTGATCTTCGGTCTCCAGGAGATCGCCGACCGCGGCGCCTCGGGCGCGGAGGGCCCCGTGTGGCCCTACCTGATCCCGGTGGCGGTCGGCCTGGTGCTCGGAACACTGTTCGTCCGCAGGCAGCTGCGCCTGCCCGAACCCCTCATGGACATGCGGCTGTTCGCCGTCCCCGCCTTCGCCGTCTCGCTCGGCGCCCTGCTGCTGATGCTCCTGGCCTACGGCGGCGCGGACATGCTGCTGGTGCAGTACTTCCAGAGCACGCTCGGGCTCTCACCCGCCGAGACCGGTCTGCTGATGGTCGTCCCGGCGCTCGCCTCGATCGTCGGGGGGATGGCCTCGCCCCTGCTGATCCGCTGGATGCGCCCCTCCGCGGCCATGGGCGGCGGTCTGCTCGTGGCCTCCGCCGCGGGGGGAACCTTCGCGCTCCTGGCGGGGCAGGTCGGCGCTCCCTTCCTGATCGCTCTGGCCACGGTGATGGCCACGGCCCTGGGCCCGCTCTTCACCCTCGCGATCAACCTCATCGTGGTCAGCGCCCCGGTCCGCAAGGCGGGGTCAGCGGCGGCGATGGGCGATGTCGCGGGAGGCTTCGGGGCCGCGCTCAGCATGGCCTTCCTGGGCAGCATGGCCGCGGTCGTCTACCGGCGGGGCCTGGGTGGCGCCGGGCTCGACGACCTGCCCGAACCGCTTCGGGAGGAGGCCGGGGAGAGTGTCGGCGGGGCCATGGGCGTGGCCGGACAACTCCCGGCGGAGGAGGCGGGACAGCTGCTGGACGCGGCCTTCGGAGCCTTCACCACGGCGGTGCAGTTCGGCTACGGCTTCGGTGCGCTCCTCCTGGCCCCGGTGGGCGTGGCGGTGCTGTGGCTGCTGCGCCACGCCCGCCTGGACTCCACCGAGGAGACCGATGCGGGCGGTGCCGAGGGTGCCGCCGGGGACGGTTCCGGGGGCGGAGACACCGGTGGGACCGGGGTCGGGCCCGAGGTCGGGGCCGGGACCGAAGACGGGGCCGGGGCGGGAGTACGCGGCGCCTGAGAGGGAAAGGGGTGTCCCGACTGGATGAGGTCGTGGTGCGCGACCGGGACCAGGGGTGACCCAGGTCCGGATCAGGACTTCAACGCGGCCCGCAGCATGCGCAGCTGGCCGACCTCGGCGGCGTTCTTCATCAGTTCGCTGTTGACCCACGCAGCGGTGTGCGCGTGGGTCTTGCCGTTCGCCCCCTGCCAGGGGAAGGAGGCGGGTGAGTCCAGGTCCATCTCGGACAGCGCCTCGATCCAGTCCAGGCCCAGGCCGCGGAGCCAGTCCACGGTGCGTTCCTCGCCCGGCCAGCGGATCTCGGCGCGCTCCTGCGGGGTGCGCCCCAGGGTGTGGTCGAGGGTGACCGTCCACCACCAGCCGATGTGCCAGGTCAGCCAGGCGATGGTGGGTACCGGGACGGGGTCGGGTTCGCTGTCGGCCCAGTCCGGGGTCCACACCCCGCCGGGGCCCTGGCGCAGGGTCCAGCAGAGTTCGGCGGGCTCCCAGAGGAAGTCCTCGGGCTGGAGGCGCTCCAGGTGGTACTCGAACAGCGCCCAGGTCATGTCGTACTGGTCGCGCAGCAGGTCACGGCGGTAATCAGGCATGGGCCCAACCTGTCACACCAACCCCAGGAGTCACAGCTACTTTTTGCCGGGTCAGCCTCCTGACCAAATGCGTAAGTCACTGCTTACATATTCGGTGTGGATGTCATGGAGGCGATCGGAGAGCCGAACCGGCGGCGCGTGGTCGAGGTCCTGGCGGCGGGTGAGCGCTCGGCCGGGGAGATCGCGGCCACACCCACCTCAACACCACCCGCCGCTACGCCCTGCCGAGCGAGGCCGACAAGACCCGCGCGCTGGATGCGCTCACCACCGACCCGTGAGCCTGCGAGGGGCTGCCGCTAAATCCTGTAGCCGTCCTCCTCGACCCCGGCCGGGGTCGAGGGGAGGGCATCGGCGGAGGTCACCCGCCCATCTTCTTGCATAGCTCCAATTATGCAAGGCGAGAAACCAGCCCTTCTCTGTGTCAAGCTTGACTTGACGACAAGAGGGGTTTCCGCCCCTAAGCCCTGTGCTCCAGACCCACCGCGGCCACGGTGGCACGCAAGTCCCGGCGCCTGGACCAGCCCGCTAAGGCGCTGGCCGGAACGCTTCACTGCCGTAGACACCCGAATCCGTCCTGCCGACGAGTGGAGAGATCACCCGATACGCAAGATCGGACTGTGGGGCTTCAAGGCCCATCCGGGAAACCGTCTCCACAGCACTCATTACGAGTCCATCCCAGAGCCGAGGGGATGGCTCACGAACCCTTGGCTTTGCTGAGTAAAAACCAGACCTCGAGCAGCTCACCGCGATTTCATCACAGTGGATCGATGGGGTTTCCACGAACCTGCGGAACTGCTAGGCGTTCGTCCCGGCCAAGGGCTCCATGCGTAGGGCCTCTGCTCATCCAGCGCACCATTTATTTTTTCTTCTCGTGCAACTCTTGAAGAGCAAAGAGAGAAACCATAACAAAAGCTAGACCGATGAAGTATCCTGCACTATTTGCAAGCAAGTCATTTATGTCACTCTGCCTTCCTGTCCCCAGTAGCCCTTGAAGCACTTCCACGCAAAGCGATAGAACTGGGCCGACAAGAAACCTAAAGCCCCAACCCGAGAAGGCCAAAAAGGAGAAAATCCCCAGGGGGACAAAAATAATGGAGTTTAGAGCGATCGTCTCCCAGAACAGGTTCGGCCCCGCGCCCTCGGAAAGCGGGGACCATGGAATTACATTCACATTGGCGCCATGGCGGCCAACTTCACCCCAGCCGCCAGTAGGCTCTACTAGAATATAGAGATAGGCTGGAACTGACAGAAATACTGCCACCTTGAAAAAGTCTGAGAAGTATCGATGCTCGCGTATTTTAAGAAAGGCGAGAATTAGCGCGGCAAGAAAAAAAGAAACAAGGGTCAGTGTGACCGAAATAAAATTTACGTGAAGTAGTAGCTGCCACATGCTAAGCCTAACCAGGGAGCGGGTTCGGGCATCCTGGGCAAGCCTAGGACGCCCGAACCCCTTGCTGTCGAGGTGTCTAGTTACAGGAAACCGAAGGCGTCTGGAAGCGCCCCTGGCCGTCAACTGTCATGAAGCCGAGAATGTTGCCCGGGACACTCGTCTGGTTCCAGGTGCTGCTCACAGTTTGACCTGAACTAACGTTCGAGTGCAGCCCTCCAGTTCTTTCCGTCCCGCCAGAGGACCATCCCAGCCTGAAGGTGACAGGGTTGCCAGATCTCTTCACGTAGCTTACTCGGACGTAGTTGCAGTTATTTGACCTTAGCTGAAGCGTCCCGTTTGACAACTCTGTTGAAGTGTCAGCATAGGTCTGGATCGCGTCATCTTCGGTTTCAAGAATTGTCCCATCTTCATAGATGGTGACGTCGACTTCCACTACGTCCTCCCCCTGGCTGTAGGAAGGGGCAGCGTGGGCCATCGAAGTAGGCGCGAGGGCAAAAGCAAAGCATGCAAGGCTCGCGATAGCCATCTTGGAAACATTCTTGGATTTCATTTATTTCCTTTTGTTGGGCAATTACTCACAGGGACCATACATGCTTGGTCGCGAGATGGTCAAGTTCGTGCAAAAGTGATTTTGCTGCGCCTTGCTGGCGCTCTGAAGTGCGCATATTCCTCCCCTGTCGGGACAATGGCGGCCACCGCGGGGATCAAGTTAGTTAAATATTTGCTGGTCAAGCTGCTACTAGGGTGGATTAGAGTTTTTTCTTATCGGTGCCGACACCCTGGCCGACCGTTCGAAGGACACCTGCCATGCGTGAAGACAGCCTTGACAGGAGAAAATGTCAAGCTGAGCTTGACGCTATGAGTCGCTACCGTGCACCCCAAGCCCTGCGCAAGCTCGCTGCCGAGACCGCCGACACTTACGGCACCCGCGTCAGTGCCGAGCACGAAGGATCCGGCGTCTGGCTGATCCAGTGGACTGATGGCCCTACCCGCGAGCAGCTGCGCACGCGGGCCGAGCGGGCCGCCCCCGGCACCACCCTGGATTTACACCGCTCCTGTAGCCCGCGTGCCTGGACCCTGGCCGCCCAGGCCGATGCCGACCTGGACCGGGAGGGCCGCCTGGCCGTGCTCGGGCTGCTGGAGGACATGCGCCGGCTGTGGGAGGAAACTGAGGCCGCGGCGTTCGCCGCCGCCCGCGACACCGACGCCCCGGGGATGCGGCCTCCTGGGCCCAGATCGGCGCGGTGCTCGGAATCAGCCGCCAGGGTGCCCACGAACGCGGCCACCGCCGCGCGGCCGGTGGGCCATCAAGGCTGGCTTGACGCTAGATCCTGGAGCAATCCTCCTCGATCCCCAGAACCCTCAGGCCCCCAGAAACTCCCTGAACAACCGCTCCGACTCCGCTACCGTCCCATCCTCCACCAGATACTCGCAGTCACCACGACTCCACGATTGGCCGTCGCACCCATCCCAACGAAGCAGAAACCGGTCTTCGTAAATACGGGGACCAAGACGCGCCTCAAGATCTGCCGCGAACTCGGACATGTCCTCGTCCACCGACCTGTTCGCGACCTTCTCAGCAGTCAGGACAGTCGCGTACTCCACCACCGCAACCTCACCGAGCTCAACCGCACGATTGCACTCAGAGTCCGTATTGCCGTAGAACACGCTCCCCAGCTCCAAAGGCTCACAGTCCTTCGCTGAGAAGTACCGGCTGGGCATTTCCAGCTCGACGCCGTCGAGGTTGTCGATCAGGTACTGGCCTACATCCATGCCCGTGATCTCGATCAGGTTCGGGTGCTGGTCATCTTCGGGCTCTTCCGCGGCTTCGAGGGCTTCGCTGACTGCTTGGTTGATCTGAGCGTCGATGTCCTCTTGGGATGGTCCGCATCCGAGGACGAGCAGGACGGGAATCAACGCGGCGAGCAATCGGGGCCGGTGCATGGGGTCTCCCTAAGGTTGTGGGTGTTCAGGGCGGAATGTCCTGGATGCCCAGGACGGTGGGGTGTGGCTGATGGGGTGTCTGCCCAGATGGCTCGAGGAGAATGGCCGCCCCACCGTCCGGGACTCCCCGACCTCTGATTGAGATCTGCGAAGAAGTCGCTGTTTAGGGACCTGGTGGCGGGGCTGTCCACGGGGACCACCAACAACGAGGAACGGCATCGCATGAGCACAGGGCCGATGTGGATCGGGATCGACGCGGGCAAGACCAACCACCACGCCACCGCCATCAACACCGTTGGTGAGGTGCTGTGGTCCAAACAGGTCCGCAACGACCAGGCCACCATCGAGACCCTCATCAACAAGGCCACCGCCAGCGGCGCCCAGGTTCTCTGGGCGGTGGATCTGACCAATAGCTACGCCGCGCTGCTCCTGGGCGTGCTCGGAGCCGCCGACCAGACGGTGGTCTACGTGCCGGGCCGGATGGTCAACACCATGACCGCCACGTTCGGCGAGTCCAAGACCGACGCCAAGGACGCCCTGGTCATCGCCCAGACCGCCCGCATGCGCCCGGACCTGGCCACGGTCACCACCCCACCGGAGCTGGTGGCCGAACTGTCCCGGCTCACCGCCCACCGCACGGACCTGGCCGCGGACTGGGTGCGCGGCGTCAACCGGCTGCGCGACCTGCTCGGGTCGATCTTCCCCGGCCTGGAACGCGCCTTGGACTACACCAAACGCTCCCCGCTCATCCTGCTCACCGGCTTCGCCACGCCCGAGGAGATCCGCACCGCCGGTGAGGAAGAGATCGTCTCCCACCTGCGCGATCACGGGGCGCACCGGCCCAGCATCGCCAAGATCGCCGCAGCCGCCAGCGAGGCCGCCCAGGCCCAGAGCATCGTGCTGCCCGGCCAGAACAGCACCGCCACCCTCATTAAGCGCCTGGCCGCCAAACTGCTGGAGCTGGACCGCGAACGCAAGGACCTGGACAAAACCATCACGGGAGTGTTCCGGTCCAACCCCCAAGCCGAGATCATCGAGTCCCTGCCCGGGATGGGGCCGATCCTGGGTGCGGAGTTCATCACGGTCACCGGAGGGGACCTGGCCGCGTTCGCCCACTCGGGCCGCCTGGCCTCTTACGCCGGGTTGGCGCCGGTGAGCAAGGACTCGGGTCGGGTGAGTGGGAACCTCAGACGCCCCAAGCGCTATAACCGCAGGCTGCGCAGGGTTTTCTACATGGCGGCGCTGTCCTCGATCAAGGCAGACGGGCCCTCGCGGGTCTTCTATCGGAAGAAACGCAGTGAGCGGATGCTGCACAAGCAGGCCCTGCTCGCCCTGGCGCGCAGACTCGTGAACGTGCTGTGGGCGCTGCTGCGCGACGGTCGCCTCTTCGAGCGCAGCGCACCGGTCAGGCCTGTAGCGGCTTGACACGGCCATTGAGATTCTCCTTGGCGCGGCGTCATGGTTCTGACGTTGGGGGCGCGTGGCTGGTTGTCGTCGGCCTACCGGACCTGGCCGTTGCCCCTTTCAGGCTTACTTGGTAACCGGTCGTGGGAGGGCGTCCCCGACTCGGTGGTCCGCTGGACCCTGGAAGCCGTGCCCGAGGGGACCCGGCTCACACTCGTGCACGGTGAACTGCTCCCCGAGCCCGCGGCCGACTTCGCCACCGGCTGGCACGTGATGCTCGACGCCCTGGCGCTGGCGGCTGACGGCAAGCCCACGGATGACGCCTGGAACGCGGTCGGCGAGGTCGCTGAACTCTACGCTCGGGTGGAGTGAGGGCTCAGGGCTCTTCTGCGGGGGAGCCCTGTTCTTTCCCCTGTTCCTGTTCCGCGATGGTCTGGAAACCGGTGAGCAGGCAGCGCAGGCCGAACTCGAACCGGCTCTGGCCGAAGGGCGTGCCCCCTTCGCCCACGGCCTCGATGAGCCTCGTCGCCTCCAGGTGGGCCTGCTGGATCTCGGGGAGCATGTCGGCGGAGGGGTTCGGCACGCGGTCGACGGACTGCGTGTGGACGGTGGCGGCCCCGAGTACGTAGGCGTCCAGGCTGTCGATCATGTCGAACTTGACCTGCGCGGGCAGGCCCGTGCCGTCGAAGACCCGCAGCGCCGAGTCCAACCAGGTGACCGAGGCCGGGCCGAAGTCGTGGTTGGCCTGGCGCAGCTCTATCACCCACGGCTTCTCGCGAAAGGTCACCCAGTCGTCCCGGGCCCAGGCGGCCAGCTTCTCCAGCCAGGTGCCGGGCAACTCGTGGGGGAGACCGTCCTGGGCGATCACGCTGTCCAGGATCAGGGTCTCCAACACGGTGCGGTTGGCGACGTAGGTGTACAGGGTGCCGGGTGCGACCTCCAGCCGTTCGGCGAGGCTGCGCATGGACAGGGCGCGCAGCCCCCGGGCCTCGATGAGCTCCACCGCGGTGCTGACGATCAGCTCCCGGGACAGCCGCCGCCGGGGGCCAGGCGTACGGCGTCCGCCAGCGGCCCCGCCGTCGGCGGTGCCTCCGGTCTCGGGCTCGGGTGTAGTCGGCATGCGCCCAATCTAACTTCCGCCCCGGAGAGCCCCGCCGCCTCGGGGCACCCCCGCTGTCCCAGGGCTCCGGCGGCCTACAGGCCGCTCATCTGTCGGGGACGTTTGCGCAGGCTCAGGCGGCGCAGCAGCACCTCGAAGGGTCCGCGCCTGCCACTGCGCTCCATGAGGGCGGCGACCACGACGGTGACCAGCCAGAGCCCGAGCGCGAACAGGGCCATGGTGAAGCTGGTCAGGTGAGCGCCCAGGCCCAGGCCCCAGGCGGAGAGCACCGGGACCAGCACGATCGAGTGGGACAGGTAGCCGCTCAGCGAACGCTTGCCCAGCGCGGCGACCGAGGTCACCACCACGGGCGGGCGTCCCCGGCGGGTGAGCAACTGCGAGAGCAGCACGAACAGCGCCACGTACCCCAGGCCGCCCGCGAGTCCACTGGTCCAGGCGGTCAAGGTCATGGCCGTGTCGCTGAGCCCGTAGTAGGGGGCCGGGTCGAAGACGCCCACGTGCTTGAGTGCTCCGGGCAGCGCTCCGGCCAGGCCCAGGGCGGTGCCGATGACGGCCACGCGCCGGATGAGCGCGCGGTGCCGCTCGGGCTCCTCCAGGACGCGGTGCCGGGCAGCCCACATACCGATCAGGATCGCGGTCGGCAGCACCACGCCGAAACCGTTGATGAACAGCAGCACGACCCAGGTGGGCAGCCGGAACAGCACGGAGACGAGGTAGTTCTCCTCGGCGGCGCCGCTGAGCAGGAACCGCCCGCTCTCCTGGGTGAGCGGGACCGCCTCGCCCGCCGGGTCGAGGACCGTGATCAGGGCCAGCGCCGCGGCGGCCGCCGCGAACACCAGGGCGAGCAGGCCGACCCCGGTGAGGATGCCCGCGCGCAGCCGCCGCTCGCTTGCGCGCAGGAACAGGGCGCACAGCACCAGGCCGATGAGGCCGTAGGCGGCCAGGACCTCGGTGCTCAGCAGCAGGGCGGCGTGCGCGAAACCGAAGACGAACAGCCAGCGGTTGCGGCTGCGGATGGTCGCGGCCGCCTCGTCCCGGGTGGCCCCGGCGGCCATCCGGCGGGTGAGGGTCTGGACGATCCCGTAGCCCACCAGGAAGGCGAAGAGCGGATAGACCCGCACGTCGAGCAGGGCGAGCATCAGGAACTGCGTG
Organism: Nocardiopsis valliformis DSM 45023; assembly: GCF_000340985.1. Classification (NCBI taxonomy): domain Bacteria; kingdom Bacillati; phylum Actinomycetota; class Actinomycetes; order Streptosporangiales; family Nocardiopsidaceae; genus Nocardiopsis; species Nocardiopsis valliformis. The sequence continues at coordinate 379,096 of NZ_ANAZ01000002.1, read as the reverse complement.
ACGCTGTCCGCGACCGAGCTCGGGTCCGGGTAGCTGTCGGAGCGCGTGTAGTCCCCGGCGTACAGGAAGAAGGCGGTGTTGGACAACAGGATCAGCAGGAGCATCCCGCCCCTGGCGAAGTCGGGTGCAAGTAACCGTGGCGCTGTCGGTGGCGCTGCCATCAGAGGTCCCCCGTCATATCTTTGAACACTGTTCAGAATTGTAGGCGGACCGCTGGCCGCCTTCAAGGCCGGATCCGGCTGGCGGGGCTCGGGCGATGGTCGGGTCGGGGCGGGATCTGTGTCCTGGGTCACTGTTGTGGTACTTTCCGCCTGCCCGATTTCAGGTACGCGCGCGTTCCGCACGGGGGAGGGGCGGGCGAGGTGAGGAGCTGCCCGGATGACCACAGTCAGTACCGTCCGAGGGGAGGTCGGCGCCGCCGACCTCGGCCGGACCTACATGCACGAACACGTCTTCATTCTCACCCCGGACATCCAGCGGGACTTTCCGGAGGAGTGGGGTTCGGAGGACGACCGCGTGGCGGACGCCGTCGCCCGGCTGCGTGCCCTGGCCGCGCAGGGGGTGCGGACGGTCGTCGACCTCACCGTGATCGGTCTCGGCCGGTACGTGCCCCGGATCCAGCGGATCGCGGAGCAGGTGCCCGAACTCAACATCGTGGCTGCGACCGGGATCTACACCTACGACAGCGTCCCTCGCTACTTCCAGTACCGGGGCCCGGCCCTGAACGAGGCGCTCGGCACCGAGGTCCCCGACCCGATGGTCGACATGTTCGTCGCCGACATCACCGAGGGCATCGCCGGAACCGGGGTGCGGGCGGGGATGCTCAAGTGCGCGATCGACGAGGAGGGGCTGACCCCGGGCGTCGAACGCGTCATGCGCGCGGTGGCCCGCGCCCACCACGAGACCGGCGTCCCCGTCACCGTGCACACCCACCCGGTGTCCCAGACAGGGCTGCTGGTCAAGCATGTCATGTGCGACGAGGAAGGCGTGGACCCGGCCCGTATCGTCCTGGGCCACAGCGGTGACACCGCGGACACCGACCACCTCGCCCGGCTCGCCGACGCCGGGTTCGTCCTGGGCATGGACCGCTTCGGCCTGAACTTCGACACCACCTTCGAGGCCCGCGCGGACACCCTGGTGCGCATGTGCGAGCGGGGCTACGCCGAACGCATGGTGCTCTCCCAGGACGCCGCCTGCTTCAACGACTGGCTCGACCCGAACGTCATGGCCTTCCTGCCCCAGTGGAACTACCTCCACCTCGGCGAGGAGGTCCTCCCGTACGTCCGCGAACGCGGCGTGGCGGAGGCCCAGATCGAGGCGATGCTCGTGGACACCCCCAGGGCGTTCTTCGAGGGCGGCCTCCCCAAGTACTGACCCTCTCCACAAACTCCATCGGACCTCTGGCTCTGTCGGGCCCCTGGCCTGCACCGGGGGTCCGTTTTTCTGTCTCCGCATTGATGTGTGATTGACGATGGTGTGTCATGCACACTATCGTGTGAAGCATGAAGCAAGACGAGCTCCTGGCCGGACACCTTCAGGAACTGCGGCGCGGCACGGTGGTGCTGGCCTGCCTCGCCACGCTGGGACGGCCGCGCTACGGCTACGCCCTGCTGGAGACCCTGGAGAAAGCCGGGTTCTCGGTGGACGGAAACACGCTCTACCCGCTGCTGCGGCGGTTGGAGAAACAGGGCTTGCTGACCAGTGAGTGGAACACCGAGGAGGCGCGGCCGCGCAAGTTCTACGCGGTCAGCCCGGACGGTGAGGCACTGCTCGAACAACTGACGCGGGAGTGGCACGTGCTGGACGGCGCGATCCGGGCTCTCGGACAAGGGGAATCCGATGGGTGAAGGCAAGACCGAGTCCACGCTGACCGACCGCTACGTCTGGAGTGTCACCCGCCACCTGGACTCGGAGACCGGTCCGGACGTGGCCCGTGAACTGCGCGGGTCCATCCTGGACACGATCGAGGCCAAGGTCGAGGCCGGTACCGACCCGGCCAAGGCCGAGGAGGAGGCGCTCACCGAGCTGGGCGACCCCGACGCGCTGGCCCGTGAGTACGGGGACCGGCCCCGGTACCTGATCGGGCCCGGCGTGTACTCGGGCTACGTCCGTCTGCTGAGGACGCTGCTGGGGATCCTGCTGCCGCTCGGACTCGGGGCGGTGCTGCTGGAGCGGCTGCTGTCCGGTGCCGACGGCTTCGGGGACACCGCGCTGGCCGCGGTGGGCACCCTGTTCGTGACCGCGGTGCACGTCTGCTTCTGGGTGACCCTCGCCTACGCGGCGGTGGAGCGGGCCCGCCCCGCGGACAAACGGGAGGAGCCGCTGGTCGCCTGGGACACCAAGCAGTTGCCGGAGGAGACCCCGTGGCGCCAGGTCGGGCTGGGGGAGACGCTGTTCCAGGTGGCTCTGCTGGGACTGGTGATCTCCCTCCTGACGTGGCAGTTCACCGGGGTCTCCGATCCCAGCACCCAGGTCCAGGTGCTCAACCCGGACCTGGCCCTGCCCTGGGCGGTGCTGCTGGTGGGCCTGATCGCGGTCGAGGCCGCCGTGGCCGTCGGCGTCTGGTGGACCGGCCGGTGGACCCCGGCACTGGCGGTGGGCAACGTCCTCGCCGGAGCCACCTGGGCCACCGTGGCCGTGTGGCTGCTGCTCCAGGACCAGCTGATCGTCGCCGATCTCCCCGAGCGCTTCGGCGCGGTCTTCGGGGTCCCCGCCGACTGGTCGGTGGCGACTTTCCCGATCGCGGTCGCGTTGGTCGCGATCGCCGCCTGGGACATCGCCTCCTGCCTCAACAAGACCCGCCAGGCCGCCCTCCGGGCCTGAGCTTCCGGTTGACCGGCCGCCCTGAGGAGCAGCACCCCCCGGGGGTCAGCTCTGTGAACTGGTGATGTTCCTCTGCAGCGCCCATGCTTCCTTGCGGAGCCGGATGTGTTCCGCACTGTCCTGAAGGCTCACCAACTGCTCGCAGAACCGGACGGACTCGTTCACGGCGGCTACGGCCTCTCGCCGTCGGTCCACCCCGAGCAGGACAGAGGCCTGGGCCTGTAGTGCGAGGACCAGGGGCACACCGTGTTCGATCGGCTGTCCTTTTACGAGAGGACGCAGGATCCCCACAGCCTCTTCGCTCGCGGCCAAGGCCTCCTCCCGCCGTTCCAGGTCGTCCAGGTCCAGAATCAGTTCCAGGAGGGTTTCGACGAGGGCAGCCCTGTGTGTGCCTGGGGCCGCATCGGCCAGGGTGCGGTAGAGGGCGAGCGCTTCGGCGGTGGCGTCGTAGGCTTCCTCGTACATTTTGCGTTCCCTGAACTCTGTGGCCTGTCGCCGTAGGGATGCGGCGCGCGCGACCGATTCCGAGTCGGCCCCGGTCAGCTGTGCCGTCGCCACCAGGGTTTGCGGAATCCCGGCCACGGTGCCCTGTGCGTCGGGGCCGGCTTCCGGAACCCGGCTTGAGTGCGGGGGCCAGGCGGTGTCCGGGTCGACCCCGTCGAGGGCGTCGAGGACCTCGGTCAGGTTCGGGCGCTGCTTCGGGTCGCGCTGCCAGCACCCCGCGATGATCTCCGCCAGGTCAGAAGGAAGCTCGGGGGAGACCGCCGGATCGGTCATGAGCAGGCGGGACAGGCATCCCATGACCGTTGTGGCCTGGAACGGGTTGTGCCCGGTGGCCGCGTGGTGCAGCACGGTTCCGTAAGTGAAGACGTCGGAGGCCGGGCCGGAGAAGTCCGGGTCGTCGGAGGCCTGTTCCGGGGACATGTAAGCGGGGGTGCCCAGGATCGTTCCGGTGCGGGTGATGTGGGTTTCCTCGGCGGGCAGGGCGATCCCGAAGTCGATGATCCGGGGTCCCTCGGAGTCCACCAGGATGTTGGCCGGTTTCAGGTCCCGGTGGGCCAACCCGGCCTTGTGGATGGCGAGCAGGCCCTCGGCCAGACCGGCGGCCAGCACCCTGAGCGAGGGTGCGGGGAGGGGCCCGTGCTCGTTGACCACAGAGAACAGTGAAGGACCCGCGATGTAGGCACTGGCGACCCAGGGTTGCTCGGCGTCGGTGTCGGCGTCCACCACCTGGGCGGTGTGGAAACCGCCGACACTGCGGGCCGACCGCACCTCACGGACGAGGCGTTTGCGGAACTCGACGTGCCGCATGTGTTCGGCGTGCACAACCTTGACGGCGACCCGGCGCCCGGACCGGGTCCGCCCCAGGTAGACGCGGCCCATGCCGCCGCTGCCGAGGACGTGGGTGAGGCGGTAGGGGCCGACACTCTGGGGGTCGTTCGGGCCGAGAGGCTGCACTGCGGTCCGCTTTCATTGGAGGCGAGGGGCCGGATCCACTCTAGTGACGCGATGTCCGGACGTTCGGTTCGCCTGTGATCCGCGCATACGAAAGGGGCCCGGGCGGCCGTGTTTCCAGAAACACTGCCGCCCGGACCCCTTGAGCCGATCGCCTGCATCCGATCAGCCCTGATGGTGCGCGAGCAGACGACAGCAGTTGAACGCCGTCCAGGTGATGGCGGAGACGGCCTCGTCCTGCATCTGGTCCAGGGTCCGGGGACCCCGGGCGATGGAGAACGCCGCGGTGATCCCGGAGCGGCGGAGCTCGTCGGGGCCTACCGACACGCTGCCGGCGATCACCACGACGGGCACGTTCTTGGGAGTGAGGCGGCGGACCGCGTCGACGACCTTGCCGCCCAGGGACTGGCTGTCGAAGCGGCCCTCGCCGGTGAGGACCAGGTCGGCGCGGGCGAGCAGCTCCTCCGCGCCCAGGACCTCGGCGACCATCTGGGAACCAGGCAGGACCTCGGCGCCGAGCAGGGCCGTGAGGGTGACGGGCATGCCGCCTGCCGCACCCATGCCGGGCACGTCCCGAAGATCGCCGCTGGTGACCTGGGCCAGGACGTCGGCCAGCCGGTCGAGCCCGGCGTCGAGGACGCGCACGTCCTCGGGGTCAGCGCCCTTCTGCGGGCCGAAGACGGCGGCGGCGCCCTCGGGGCCGACCAGCGGGTTGGTGACGTCGCACGCCACCCGCCAGCGCACGGTGCGGGCGCGCGGGTCCAACTGGTCCAGGTCGAGGGAGTCCAGGTCGCCGAGGCGGCCGCCGCCGTCGGGGAGTTCAGTGCCGTCCGAGGCGAGGAAGCGGGCGCCGAGCGCGCTCAGCATGCCGGTACCGCCGTCGGTGGAGGCCGAACCGCCGATGCACAGCAGGATCTCCGCCACGCCCCGGTCGAGGAGCGCGGTGACCAGGGCTCCGACGCCCCGGCTGCTGGCGGTGCGGGCCTGGAGGGGGACGTCGGCGACGCCGGGCAGCCCGTTGGCCTCGGCGGCCTCGATGACCCCGGTGGTGCCGTCGGGGGAGATCCCGAAGCGGGCCCGGGTCGGGCGGCCGAGGGCGTCGGTGGTGTCCACCGTGAGCGGCTCGGTGCCCCAGGCGCCGAGGAGGGCGTCCAGGGTTCCCTCGCCGCCGTCTGCGAAGGGCAGGGCGTCGACGGACACGGGGATGCCCCGGTCGTTGTAGGCCTCGCGGGCGCCGTCGGCCATGGCCTCGGCGACCTCCACGGCGGAGGCGCTCCCCTTGAACGAGTCGGGGATCACTACGACACGGACGGCTGGGGTGGCGTCAACGGTCTCGTCATGTGTATGCAGCGCGGTGGACATGAGCCAGATCATAGAACCCGGTTCGGTGCATTTCGACGGTGTAGGGCCCAGTCTTCCTGTGGTTTTATCTCGGAGGTATGTGCGAAATGCCCAGTGCGGCTTCCGCGTACAGACACATGTGCACCGTGGTCAGGTGGTCCGGCCGCCGGATGTCCAGACCGGTGGCGCTCCGGATGCGGTCCACGCGCTGGAGCAGGGTGTTGCGGTGCACGAACACGGCGTCGGCCGCCTCGCGCATCGAACCGGCCGAGGCCATTGCGGACACGGTCCTGCGCTGCGCGTCGCTGAGCGGCGCGGTCCGGGCGCTCATCCGGGTGAGGGTGCGGCGGGGCAGGTGGGCCACGGACACGGCGATCTCGCGCGACCACGGCTCGGCGCGCTCGATCCGGGGGATCAGCCCCGCGTACCGGCACAGCGCCCGGGACTCCTCGGCGTAGGCCATCAGCGCGTCCACGTCGTCGGTGGCGGGGGTGCGCGTGTGGCGGCTGTCCGAGGGCAGGCCCGGGGAGTCCGCCGCGGGGGCCCGGCCGTGCCCGATGATCCACAGCGCGCCGTGCAGGACGGCCGCCCGCCGCGCGCCGTCGCCGTTCACCCTGGCGGCGGCGCTCTCCGCCGTCGGGGGCGGGGCGACCCCGCCGCCGGGCCGCGGATCGCCCGCCGCCCACAGCGCCAGCGACCACGGCGGCTGGAGCCCGGCGGCGGCCAGCCGGGCCCGGGCGTCGTCCGGGCGGGTCGTCCCCGAGCTCAGCGCCGCCACCAGGTCGCGGGCCTCGGTGTGCCGCCTGCTCGCCGCGTCCTGCTCGTGCTCCTGAGCGATGAGCAGCTGAACGGTGAGCGCGACCACCCGGGCCAGGTCCTCGACCTCCCGGGGGTTACCGGTGACCCCGACGACCCCGCGCAGCTCGCCGTCGATCATCAGGGGTTCGTTGGCACCGGGCCGGTCGGACGTCCCGGGCTCGGGCACGTTCACCAGCACGCTGCGGCGCTCGGCGATAACCCGCTGGGCTCCGTGGTGCAGACTGCCCACCCGGCCGGGTTCCATGCACGCGATGATCGTGCCGTGCTCGTCCATCACATTGATGTTGTGGCTGATGGTCGGTGCGATGAGGTCGACCACCCGCTGTGCGAGTTCACTGCTCAGCGGCGCCCGCCGACGGTCTTCGGTCATGCCTGCCACAATAGTGACGCATCACCCGAACCCCTGTTCGACCGCACGCCCCTCGGGCCCCTCAGGAGTTGCCATGGACGATCTTCTCGAAGCGCGGCTGAAGCGGTGGTGGTGCGACCGGCCGGTCATTCGCACCATCGACGAGGCGCGGGAGTTCGTGCACGACGTCGGGTTCGCCGTGCTGTTCGGCGGGGACCGGCCCACCTACCCCTGCCTGCGGGAGATCTCCCGCGACGACGGGGCCGAGGTGCTCTCCACCGGAATGGGAGCCGACTTCGAGGCGATGTGGGGCTGGAAGGACGAGCTACCGGCCCGGGGGCAGGCCTGGCTCGGCCGGTTCCTCGGGACTCGGCAGACGCTGATCAGCCCCGACCTGCTCGCCGACCTGTACGCCTACCCGGGCGAGCCGGACGACTTCACCCGGTGCGAGCACCTGAGCCCGGGCGCCCGCGACCTGGCCCGGACGCTGCTGCTCCAGGGGCCGATGACCACGCGGGCGCTGCGGGCGGCACTCGGGGTGGGCAGCAAGGAATCCGACCGCTACGTCACCGAGCTCGGCCGCGAACTGCTGATCACCGGTTACGGCTGCGACGACTCCGGCCCCGGCTGGCCCGCCTCGGTGGTGGAGCTGACCTCCCGGGCCTTCGACGTGCCGGGGGAGGGCGACCGGGAGACGCGGGACGCCTCCGCCGCCGCCCGCTTCCTGGACACCATGGTCGAGGCGGCCCCGCGCGAACTCCAGCGCGCCTTCCGCTGGGACCGGGACCGGGCCCACCGCGCCCACACCAGGGCCACACCCGTGTAGACGGCCGCCGTGCCCGCGAGGAGGGTGAGGGACAGCAGCCACTCGCGGGAGCCGTCCGGGCCGTAGACCCGGTTGGCGGCGCCCGCGTCGAGGGCCGGGACCGGCTCGCCCTCCCGGCAGGTGTCGTGTCCGGCGGCGTGCAGGTAGACGTTGCGGTCCGTCCCCCCGGTGTCGGGGCGGAAGGTTCCGTTGCAGGTGCACGACTCGTGCCCGGGGTGCTGGACGCAGCTGAGGCTGGTGGCGGTGAACACTCCCGGAGCGCCCTCGCCGCGCGCGGCCCTCAGGCTCTGGTCGAGTCCGGCCAGTCCCACGTAGGCGACGGCCGCGGACAGGAGTAGCAGGGCCAGGGAGAAGGGGAGGGAGGGGCGACGGGGTCCGGAGTCGCGTTCAGCCACGGGATTGTTCCTCCTCGCTTCCGTCGGTACGGGAGATCTGGAGCGCCAGCAGGGCGCCCACCGCGCACAGCGCCGACGCGATCAGCCACACCGGGCCGTAGCCGCCGGTCAGGTCGCGGGTGAACCCGCCCAGCACCGCCATGGTCCCCGCGCCCACCTGGTGCAGGGCGTTGATCCACCCGAAGACGATGGCCCCGTCCGCGCCGAAGACCCGGCGGCACAGCAGGATGGTCGGCGGAACGGTCGCCACGTCCAGCAGGCCGAAGACCACCACGAAGGCCACCAGCGCGGTCCCGGCGTCCGGACCCAGCAGCGCGGGCAGCCCGGCCAGCAGCAGCCCCCGGCCCGTGTAGTAGGCCACCAGCAGGCGGCGCGGGTCGAAGTGGTCGGTCAGCCAGCCGGAGAGCACCGTTCCGACCAGCGAGAACACCCCGATCACCGACACCAGTGCGGCGGCCGCGGTCACGGCCATGCCCTGGTCCTGCGCGGCGGGCACGAAGTGGGTCCACATGAGGCCGTTGGTGGTCGCCCCGCAGACCGCGAAGGTCCCGCCGATCACCCAGAACCGTCGGCTGCGCACGGACGCGAACAGAACTCCGACCGTCCGTCGGGCCGCGCCCCGCTCCGCCTCCGGCCGGGGTACGTCCGTCTTCGCGCCGTAGGGCCGAAGTCCGAGGTCGGCGGGGTAGTCGCGCAGCAGCAGGGCGACGAGCACCGCCGTCGCGGTGGCGGTCAGAGCCAGCGTCACCAGGGCCGGGCGCCACCCCTGCTGGTCCACGACCCATGCCAGGGCGGGCAGGAAGACCAGCTGACCGAAGGCGCTCGCCCCGGTCAGCGCGCCGACGACCAGGCCGCGCCGCTCCAGGAACCAGCGGTGGGCGACGGTCGCGGCGAAGGTCATCGCCAGCGAACCGGTGCCCGCGCCGATCAGCAGCCCCCAGTAGAGGGTCAGCTGCCAGGGCGCGGTCATCACGGTGGTCAGCCCGGAGCCGAGCACGATCACCGCCAGCGCGGCCAGGGCGATCCGGCGGAGGCCGAACCGGTCCATCAGTGCCGCCGCGAACGGCGCGACCAGGCCGTAGACGATCATGTTGACCGAGGCGGCCAGCCCGATCGAGGCGCGCGACCACCGGTACTCGGTGTGCAGCGGGTCCATGAGCAGGCCCGGCATCGCGGTGAAGGCCGCCGCGGCCACGATGGTCAGACCCGCGGCCAGCGCGACCACCCAGGCGCGGTGAACACGTGCCGGTGGGCGCTGACGTTCGGAGGCCCCGGAGGCCGTGGAAGCACTGCGGGGAACGGTTCTGGAAGACATGCCTTCAGGCTCGTCTTCCGGGCACGCCAGAAACAGTGGCCGGAAAGCCAACAACCGAAAGAATCAGGCCATAGAGTGAAGGCATGAGCTTGGAAGTATGAGAGTGGCGGCATGAACGTCTTTACCCGATCCGACCGCCACCGCGTGGCCGTGTTCGTGCGGCACGGCGTACTGCCCATCGAGGCGGGGATCGTCCACCGCCTCTTCGGCCGGGTCCGCGGGGCCGACGACCGACCGCTCTACGAAGTGGCCACCTGCGCCCTGGAACCGGGCGTGATCGGCACCGACTCCGACTCCGACCTCACCCTCAACGTCCGGCACGGCCCCGAAGCCCTCGCCGATGCGGACACGGTGATCCTGCCCGCCGCCGAAGAAGACTACGGCGAACGCCCGCACGACCCGATCGCCCCCGCACTGGCCGCCGCCCTCACCCGGGTCGGCGAGCGCACCAGGATCGCCTCCATCTGCTCGGGGGCGTTCGTACTCGCCGCCGCCGGGGTCCTGGACGGCTGCCGGGTGACCACGCACTGGATGTCCGCCGGGTACTTCCGCGCGATGTACCCGCACATCGACCTCGACCCGGACGTGCTCTACACCGACAACGGCCGGGTGCTCACCTCCGCCGGGGTCGCCTCCGGCATCGACCTGTGCCTGCACATGATCCGCACCGACCACGGCACCGCCACCGCCAACGAGGTCGCCCGCAACACCGTGGTCCCGCCGCACCGCGACGGCGGCCAGGCCCAGTACATCAAGCTGCCCGTGCCCGCCCCGGAAAGGTCCGCGACCGCCCGCGCCAGGGCCTGGGCCCAGGAGAACCTGTACCTCCAGCCGGGCCTGGCCGAGATGGCCGAACGGGAGGCGATGAGCGTGCGCACGTTCACCCGCCGCTTCCGCGAGGAGACGGGCATGTCCCCGGGCCAGTGGCTCACCCAGCGCAAACTCGACCTGGCCCGACATCTTCTCGAGGGCTCCGACCTGCCGGTGGACCACATCGCCGACCGTGCGGGCTTCGGCACGGGGGCATCGCTGCGACAGCACATGCAGGCCGAGCTCGGGGTGTCGCCCAGCGCCTACCGCCGCACCTTCCGAGGTACGGGGAGTACACGGCTCGCAGACTCCTGAGCTCCGGCCCCGGGCCGCACCCCCGGTACGGGACTCCTGACTCTGATCCGGCCAGTCGTGCTGGGTCGGCGGTGAGAGTGGGCATGATGCCGACATGGATCGAGTCCTCCCCCCGACGTGGCGGCCCTCCAGCGAAGCCGAACTCGAAGCGGCACTGAACGAGGGCGCGTTCACCGAGACGCCCAAACGCGAGGCCAAACAGCAGCTCCGCAGCTCCAAGGACCAGGCCAAGGACATGGCGTCGTTCGCGATCGACGGCGGGTTGATCGTGGTCGGGGTCCGGGAGATCAAGACCGAGGGCAGGTTCGAACTGGCCCCGGTCGAGTGGGTCGACCAGATCCTGGAGACCCCGGCCCGGATCGCCGCCTCTTCCTGCGACCCGCCGCTCCAGGTTTCGGTGGACTGGCTGGAGAGCGCCCTGCCGGGCCACGGCTACCTGCTCATCGAGGTGCCCGCCTCCCCGCTGGCCCCGCACATGGCGGGCGGCGCGTACTACGGGCGCGGCGACCGGGAGAAGCGGCGCCTGCCCGACGCCGAGGTGGAACGGCTCATCCGGGCCAGGGACACCTCCCTGGACGTGGTGCGCACCGCGCTGCGCGAACAGGTGCAGAAGGACCCCTTTCCCGAGGGCGAACTGGCCCACCTGCACGTGGTCGCGCTGCCCTCGCGCCGCATCCCCGGCATGTTCAAGGCCTGGACGGCGGCCGAGGACGCCCGCCCCCTGCTGTTCGACCTCGTCCGCGACGGGATCTCCGCGCGCACCCGCGAGCGCGGCGGCGAGACCGCCCTGGTCGCCCCGGAGTTCGGGGACCTGTGGTCCGGGTTCCGCACCGCGGGCGGCGTGGGCATCGCCAGCCAGACCTCGGCGCAGGCCAGGGAACAGAACGACCTGCGCTTCATCGTCCGCGAGCGCGGCGAGGTGTTCCTGTACTGCGGCCGGTCGGCCGACCGCCGGTACGGCCAGCACATGATCTTCGACGGCGCCCTGGCCTTCCGGGTGCGCGCCTTCCTCGACCTGCTCGGCAGTCTCTCCAGGGACGCCGGGTACGGCGGCAGCTGGGACGTGGGCGTGGCCGTCACCAACCTGCACGGCGTGTCCGCCTGGGCCGACGACCGGTACCTGTCCCCGGGGGTGGAGTACGACGCCGAACGCTACGAACAGGTCACCCGGGTGCCCCAACTGGAACTGGAGAAACCCGGCAGCGCCACGGACCGCCTCGTCGGCGAGCTGCTCCGCTCCCTGGGCAACGCCTCGGCCCACGCGGACCTGCTGACCGACCCGGAGTGAGCCCGTCGGAGGGCGTCCGCCAGACTGCTGTGACATCCGGCTTGGGACATCCGACTGGCGAGAGGACCGATCGTGAACTCCGAACCCCTCCGGGGCGTTCCCCTGCCCCGGCTCTCCCTACCAGCCACGATCGGCCCGCCGGTCGAGCTGGGCTCCGAGGAACCGGGTGACCACGTCCTGTTCGTCTACCCGAAGACCGGCCGCCCCGACCGCCCCGCACCGGCCGAGTGGGCCACACTCCCCGGGGCCAAGGGCTGCACCGCCGAATCCTGTGAATTCCGGGACCTGGCCGACGACTTCGCCCGGATCGGATTCCGGATCCTGGGTCTGTCCAGCCAGGAGCCCGACTACCAGCGAGAGGCGGCCGAGCGGCTGCACCTGCCCTACCCGCTCCTGTCCGACCCCGACCTGCGCCTGGCCGCCGAACTCGGCCTGGACACCTTCGAGTTCGAGGGGGAGCGGCTGTACACCCGGATCACACTCATCGTGCGCGCCGGGGTGATCGACCGGGCCTACCGCGACATCAGCGACCCGCAGAAGCACCCCCGGGCCGTGCTCGCGGACCTCGGGGGATAGGGCATCCCGTTTTGGCGGCAGGGCGTCCGCACGGTGAGGTGGCAAGCTCGGAGCGAACGGCGACCCGTCTCTGGAGGTACCGAAGATGGCCAGTAAGCTCACCGAACTCGGCGTCGACTGCGCCGACCCGACCGCCCTCGCCCGGTTCTGGTGCTCGGTCCTCGAATACGAAGTGCACGATGTGGACGAGGCCGACGGAACCGTCACGATCGGTCCGCCCCAGGCCCTTGGCGGGGACCGGCCCGGCCCGGTGCCGCCGGTCCTGACGTTCGCGCGCGTGCCCGAGGCCAAGACCGTCAAGAACCGGCTGCACCTCGATGTCAGCCCCGCCGACCGCGAGCAGGACGAGGAGGTCCACCGCCTGCTCGACCTGGGCGCTCGGTACGCCGATGTCGGTCAGGGCACCGAGAGCTGGGTCGTACTCGTGGACCCGGAAGGCAACGAGTTCTGCGTCCTGGCCGCCCGCCGCCCCTGACCTTCACAGCTCTTCCAGAGGCTGGACTCGGGTGGCGGTGATGGTGGGCAGGGCGCCTGGGGCGGCACGGCGGACCCGGCCGTGCACGGCCAGCAGCCGTGACGTGAAGACCGCTCCGGCGGAGTGCCGCTGTGCGTCGGAGAACAGGGCTACCTCGATGATGCCGCTGCGGTCCTCGACGCTGGTGAAGATGACGCGTCGGCCCGAGCGGGTGGGCGGGGTCTGGGTGCAGACCCGGACCCCCGCCACCAGCACCCGGGCGCCGTCGGGGAGCCGGCACAGGTCTCGGGCCTGGACCAGGTTCCTGGTGGAGGCCAGCTCGGCCAGGCGCGCCGTGTAGGGGTCCAGCCGGTGTCCGGAGAGCTCGTAGCCCAGGGTGCGGAGTTCCTCGGCGACGCGTTCGGTGTGGGTTATCGGCGCGGAGCGTCCCGCGGGCACGGTCGTGGGGGTGTCGTTCAGTGAGAGCTGCCCGGGAGTGTCGCCAGGACTGCCGGTGGGCCTGTGGTGGGCGTGGGCCAGGGAGTGGGCGTGCACGAGGACGTCGCGTCGGCCCGGGGCGTCGGGCGATCCGTCGGCCCCGGTCAGGGTGTCCAGGCCACCGGCCAGAATCAGGTTGTCCAACGCCTCCCTGGACAGGCCGCCCCGGGTGACCAGGTCCCGCAGGTCGGCGAAGGGGCGACGGGCCAGCAGACGGCCGAGTTCGGTCCCGGTGAGGGCGGCCAGGTCGGCCAGGGCCGGACGCAGCCCCCACCGCCGCTCCCCGATCCGCTCCACACTCCAGTGCCGCTGGGAGGCGTGCAGGTCCAGGCCGAGCACGCGCACCCCCATGCGGCGGGCGTCGTTGAGGAGCACCCGGCGCGGGTACATGCCGGGGTCGTGGGTCATCAGGCCCGCGAAGAACGCCGCCGGGAAGTGCCGCTTGAGCCACGCGCTCTGGTAGGTGGGCAGGGCGAAGGCGGCCGCGTGCGCCTTGCAGAAGCCGAAGTTGCCGAACGCCGCCACCAACCGCCAGGTGTCCTCGACGGTGCGGTCGTCGTGTCCGCGTTCGACCATCCGGGTGCGCACCTCCTCCTCCACCTCGCGGCGGCCCTGGTCGGTGGCGAGCGCGCGCCGCATCGCCTCGGCCCGGTCCAGCCCGCACCCGGTCATGGTGGCGACGGCGTGCAGGAGCTGTTCGTGGAAGAGCAGCGCGCCGCCGGTCTCGGCCAGGACCGGGGCCAGAGCGGGGTGGGGGAGCGGGGGCGGACAGTCGCCGTCGCGGGCCCCGAGGTAGGCGGCGACCATGTCGGTGCCCATGGGGCCGGGCCGGAACAGGGAGATGTCGGCGATCAGGTCCGCGATCCCGCGCGGGCGCAGCCGGGAGACCAGTTCGCGCTGGCCCGGGCTCTCGATCTGGAAACAGCCCAGGGTGTTGGATGCCCCGATCATGTGGGCGGTGGCCGGGTCGCCGTCCGGCAGGGCCTCCAGGTCCGGCCGCTGCCCGGTGGTGCGGTCGATCTCGTCCAGGCTGTGGGCCAGGGCCGACTGCATCCGCACACCCAGGACGTCGAGTTTGAGCAGCCCGAGGTGCTCCACGTCCTCCTTGTCCGCCTGGACCATCGGGTACCCGGCACCGGAGGGCTGTGTGGGCACCCGGTCGCCCAGGGAGCGGTCGGACAGCACCAGCCCGCAGGGGTGCATCGCCACGTGCCGGGGCAGGCCGGACAGGCTTTCGGCGAGAGTGAAGAGCCTGCGTACCTGCTCGCTGTCCAGACCGTCCAGGCCGCGCAGCTCGGGGAGTTCACGGGCGGTCTCGCTGATCCGGGAGGCGCGCACCCGGGGGAAGACCGAGGCGATGCGGTCGACCTCTGCCGCGGGCATCGACAGCGCGGTCCCGGCGTCCCGCAGGGCGCTGCGGGCCCGGTAGGTCTCCATCATGGCCACCGCCGCGCTCGCCCCGGGATGGGAGGCGATGACCGCGTCGTAGGCCTCCAACCTCCTCGCCGACTCCACGTCCAGGTCGATGTCGGGCAGGCCGGGGCGGCTCGGGGTACAGAAGCGCTCGAACAGCAGACCGTGGTCCAGGGGGTTGGTCGCGGAGATCCCCAGCAGGTGCACGGTGAGGCTGCCCACCGCCGAACCCCGGGCGGAGCAGCGGATCTGCTTGTCCCGGATGGCCCGGGCGGCGTCGGCGACGGTGAGGAAGTAGCTGTCCAGGCCCAGCCGGGCGATGGTCTCCAGTTCCTGCTGCGCGCGTTCGTCCGCGCGCCGGTCGCCTGCCAGGCCCAGTCGGGCGGCGCCTTCAAAGACCCGGTTCCGTAGTTCGGCTCGGGCCTGAGCGCGTTCGGGCAGGTGGAGGCGGCCCCAGCCTAGATCGGCCCCGGGGTCCAGCGCGCAGGAGGCGGCCAGCGCCAGCGTGTGCGCGATCAGCCGCCGGGCCCGGGTCCGGTCCCCGGCGCACACGCCGACCGCGGCCCGGAACATCTCCTCGCCGGAGGCCAGGTGGGCCCGGTCGGTGCGCGGGTCGGGCCGGTAGCCGCCGGGGGCGTGCTGCCGGATCCGGTCCAGGGCACGCGCCACCCCGGCCCGGTCGGGGTTCGGGTAGCGCACGGCGTTGGTGAGGACCACCAGGAGGTGTTCGTCTTCGGCCAGGCGGACCATGTCCCGGGCGGTGCGCCGTTGCCCGGAGGCGCCGTGGTCGTGCGGGGCCAGGGCGATCTCCAGGCCCAGCTCACGCCAGGAACGCAGCAGTTCACGGGCGTGCAACGGCCGGTCCTGGGCCAGCGCGCGGCCTACGTCGGAGTCGGATCCGAGCAGTGCGATCAGGCCTTCGCGGTGTTCGGCCAGCTGCTCGAAGGTGACCGCCACGGGCGCGGCCGCGTGGTGCACCCGGGTGACCAGGCGGCACAGGTTCGCCCAGCCCCGAGCGCCGCGGGCCAACAGCACGATGCGTCCGCCCCCGGGCGAGGCGAGGGCGAGATCGACCCCCACCACGGGCCGCACCCCGGTCACGGCGCAGGCCCTGACGTGCTCGGCGACCCCGAAGAGCCCGTCCCGGTCGGTCAGGGCCACCACCGGCTGGTCGTTGAAGGCGGCCCGCTCGACCAACGCGGCGGGCGGGGCGGTCCCGTGCCGGAACGAGAACGCCGAGGCGACGCGCAGATGCGCGAACACCGGTCCCCCTCTCCGCCTGCGAACGCAGCCGAAGGGGAAGACGCTGCTTGTCGAACGTGTGTTCGACAACTGTAACCCACAATGATCACTCCGGGCACACGAGAACCCCAGGTCCGGGCCGGTGCGGGCGCGCTCGGCCGGTGCCAGGAAGGCCTGTTGCGGTGCGGCAACAGTGGCCAAGACGTGATGATCCCTTCACGGGACAGGGCCGGGGAACCGGCACTATGAACCAGACCGCACGGCCCGCACAGCCCACGCAGCTCTCTCGGAAAGAGTCATCCCCCTTGCAGAAGGCCACCCGCAAACCCGGCCTCGGCCGCGACTTCAACCGGTTCTGGCTCGGCAGCCTGGCCAGCAACCTCGGCGACGGCATGATGGTGATCGCCCTGCCCCTGGTCGCGGCCTTCCTCACCAACGACCCCCTCCTGGTCTCCGGGCTCATCGCCGCCCGTTTCCTGCCGTTCCTGCTGTTCGGCCTGGCCGCCGGGGTGATCGTGGACCGGGTTGACCGCGTCCGCCTGATGATCGGTACCAACCTGATCCGCGCCGTCGCGCTGGTCGCCCTGGCCGGGTTCATCGCCACCGGTAACGCCACCATCTGGGTGCTGTACGCGGTCATGTTCACCGTCATGACCTGCGAGGTGTTCTACGATCTGGCCGGTCGGGCCCTCATGCCGGCTCTCGCTCCGGCCGGCACGATCGACCGCGCGAACGGGCGCGTCGAGGGCGGCCGGACCGTCACCCAGGACTTCGCTGGCGGGCCGCTCGCCGGGTTCCTGTTCGTGGTCTTCGCGTTCCTCCCCATCGCCGTCAACGCCGGTGCGTACGCCCTGGGCGCCCTGGTGCTGCTCGGCCTCCCCTTGGCGGTCCGCCGCGCCCCCGGCCACGACGACTCCGGCCAGGACCCCGCCGCCAAACGCCCCTCGCCCCTGGCCGACCTGCGCGAAGGGTTCAGGTTCGTCTTCCGTGGCAGCTCCCTCGGCGCGATCCTGCTCTTCAACCTGGCGCTCAACGCCGCCTTCACCGCACTGAGCGCCGTCATGGTGCTGCTCGCCCAGAACCACTTCGGTGTCCCGGCCGCCCTGTACGGGGTGTTCCTCGGGTCCTCCGCCGTCGGTGCCCTCCTGGGGGCCACCACCGTCGGCTTCCTGGTCGCCCGGCTCGGCCGGTTCCGGTTGGAGGTGGTGTTCTTCACCGTCACCGGTCTGTGCTTCATCGGCTTCGGCCTGGCCCCCAACGCCTACGCGGCCGTGGTCGCCTGGGTGCTCCTGGGGTTCGTGATCACCGCGTCCAACATCGTGATGCTCGGTGCCATCCAGCTGATCGTCCCAGGCCGCCAGCTCGGCCGGGTGATGTCGTTCGTCCAGGTGTCCGGCGCCGCCTTCGGCCCGATCGCCGCCCTCTCCGCAGGTTTCCTCGGCCGGGTGGAGCTGTACTACGTGCCCATCGCCTCGGGTGTCCTGGTGCTGGTGTCCCTGGCCCTGGCCGTCCCGGCCCTGCGTCGCGTGGTCACCGAAGCCGACCGGGTAGAGGCCGCCCAGATCGCCGAGCAGGTTGAACCGTCTGAGCAGGCCGAACCGTCCGAGAAGTAACCGGCGCCGGAGGATTATTCACTCTCGAAGGCGGCGACCGTCAGCGAGACCCTGACCGTGCCCCCGTCAGAGGTCCGCTCCGCCGCCTGGTGCACCACCCGTCCGAGCTCGCGGGCGAGCTCCTGCACGCGCGGCCACTCCTCCGCGGGGATGGTGAGGTGCGCGTCGGTGAAGGCGAAATCCGAGCCCTCGCGGTACCCGGACGCGCGCGCGGACATCTGCTGGGCGAGTACCTGCATGAGGCCGAGAAAGCTCTCCTGATCGGAGCCGCCGAGCGCCTCACCGCTGCTGGGCCGGTGCGTGTACCGCTTGGCGATCCCGCCGCGCACGGGCTTCTCGTCGACGAATTCGAGGAGCCCGCCCTTGGCGAGCCGCCGGATGTGATAGCTGACGTTGGCCTGCGTCTCTCCGAGCTCGCGGGCCGCTTCCGCGGCGCTCATCGTCCGCCCGGTCAGCAAGGAGAGCAACCGGAGCCGGAGCGGATGAGCGACCGTCCGAAGTCCGTTCAGGTCGACGCGGTCGTCCTCGCTCATGTCCGCTCTCCCCGATCTTCCTGCGCCACCGTGGCCCGAGCCGCCCACTGTAGTCGGCGATCCCGGACCGCAGACAGGACGGCGACGGCAACGAAAATCCCTGCGGTGGCGGCCAACAGAACCGTCGACACCGTGATGCTCGTGCTGTCCAACAGCGCGCCGCCCACGGCGAAGGCCAGCGCCGCCCCCGCGTTCACCGCCGTGTTGATCAGGGCGGACGCTTCCGTGCGCTCCTCGATCGGGGCGATCTCATCAGCGGCGAGATACCCGCTGATCATCGACGGAGCGACGAAGAGCCCCACCACGGTGAACAGCAGCACCAAGACGACCAGCCCCCCGCCCCAGGCCGTCGCGAACAAAGCCCCGCACGCCGCGAGCCCCAGAAGGACCATCCGCCCCATCGGCGCCGCCGTCCAGGTACGCGAACCGTAGAACAGCCCACCCGCGGCACTGCCCACGGCGAAGAACGCCAGCAGGACCCCGGCCAGGCCGGAATGGCCCATCGCCTGCCCGTGCGCGGTGGAAAGCAGCTCGACCGCGCCAAGCACCAGACCGACACCGACGAGCACCGACAGCACCGGCCAAAGACGCGCGTGCCGCAACGGACCGACCCACCCGCTCCACGCCGACGCCCGGCGCCGCACCTTCCCCGGCTTCGGCACCGGAGAGAGCACCATCCCGACCGTGCCCACCAAACCAGCGGTCGCCGCCACAACCACCGCGACCACAGGTCCGTGCGGCAGCAGCACAACAAGACTCACCATCAGCGGCCCGGCGATGAACACCAGCTCCTCAGCGACCGCATCGAGACCGTACGCCCGCGTCCGGTGCCCGTCAGTCGGCGCCAACAGGGCCCACACCCCGCGCATCACCGCCCCCAACGGAGGGGTGCACAGCCCGCTCAGCACCCCCAACACAATCGCGACCCCGCCCGAATCAGTGCCGACCGCGAACACCACACCGATCAACCCAGCGGCGTACCCAACCGCGAGCCAGGGCAGAACGAGCCGGGCCCCGTACTGATCCACCAACCGTGCCCGCAACGGAGCGGCCACCACGTTCCCCAGCCCGAACCCGCCAACGATCGCCCCCGAAAGAGCGAAACCCCCGGGCCCCTCCTGGACCAACAACAGGAGCGCCAGCGAAACCATCGCGAACGACAGCTTCCCCACCACCGAAGGCACGAAGGCCCGCAGCACGTACGGCAGCCGCAGCACATCCAGATAGGTCGCCCGCACCCCAGTGCCCATCCCATTCCCCAACTCTCGGCGGCTCCCGCAACAGATACAACCAAACATTCCTTTGGTGGTAATGGTTTTCCTCCGGCCCAAGCTGCGATGCTCACACCCCGGTGCCCAACGCCGGGACGTGTCGCGGCTGGTCATGCTCGGCGGCGGAGAAGCGGCAGCGAGGGTGGGCAGGGACCGGGCCCGCAGTTCCCCGGGCCGCGTGTCGTGGGGGTGGGGCGGAAGCCGCCAGAGCCCCCGGTGGCGGAGTCACCCAGGACAGTGCGGGCGGGCCCATGGGGGCACGGGCGGGCCTCCCCCGGGCAAGGGCAGGCCGTGCGTGTGGGGCAGGCCGTGCGTGTGGGGCTGGTTTTCAGTGTGGGGGCGTGGCACCCGAAACCCGCGCCTGGGGCTGTCCGCTACTTCCGAACCCCCCGTATCCCCGATGATCTTGCTCCCAGGAGCAAGCTCGGCGCCGAAGTTGCTCCTGGTAGCAAGATCATCTTCAAACAGAGGACCGAAACAGGCACCCGGCCCCTGCCCACCCTCGCTGCGCTTCTCCGTCCGGGCGAGTGAGCGGCCGGGACACGGGGACCGGTGCGCGCAGGGCATGGGGGCGCTCCCTCCTTCGCTGCCGCTTGTCCGATGAGGCGCGTGACCTGCCGCGACACGTCTAAGCGCTGGGCACCGGGGGAGGAGGGCACCGGCCGAAGGCCCAAGCAGTTGGGCCCTTCGAGGCCCGAAGGGCCCGTTGGCCACCCCGACCATTTCTCCCCCGTTTCCCGATAGCCGCCCACCGCCGTCGTAGCGAAGCGGGTCAAGGTGGAGCGCCCTGCTCCGGCGAAGCCGCGACGGCGACGACCTTGATGCGCGCAGCGGAGACGGCAACCATCGAGCGGCGGGAAACGGGGGAACCGGAACCGGACACCGCACACAACGCATGGAGTCCGGGGCCTTTGCAGCCGCCCTTCGTTGTCGGTGAGGGGCCGCGAACCTTCGTCTGGGAGGTGGGGTGGGCGATGGGGCAGGCCACCCGGCTTCGGTGGATGTCCTAGACGGACTGCGGTTGCCGGGGGTCCAGGACCAGGCCGTGCGGCACCGCTCGCCCGGGGGCTTTTTCCTCCGGCTCCTCTGCTTGAAAGAACCGGCTCAGCTCGCGGCGGCCGCCGATCCGTAGTTTCCGGTAGCAGTGGGTGAGGTGCGACTCCACGTTGCGCAGACTCACCCGCAGCATCCGTGCGATGTCCCGGTTGCTCATGCCCCCCGCGGCCAGCTCGGCGACCTGGCACTCGGTGGGGGTCAGCAGAGACCGGGTGGACGTCTTGCGGGGGCCGGGGCGGCCGCCCGCGTCGCGCAGTGTCCGCTGGACCTGGTCCACCAGGGCGTCGGCGCCCAGCGAGATACCCACCTCGTTGGCCCGGTGCAGGAGTTCGCGGGCGCGCGCGGTGGTGCCGCCCCGCTGGTGTGCCTGCCCCGCCGCGTACAGGGCGTGCGCGAACAGCAGCGGCGCCTCCTCCGAGTCGAGCAGTTCCATCGCGCCACGGGCGGGCCCGAGGGCGTCGCCCGAAGCGGACACCGAGGCCAGGGCGAGCAGTGCCCTGCCCCACGCGAACGGCGCGGCCCACCGCCGGGCGCGGTCGACCTCCTGTTGGGCCAGTCGCCGGGCCTCGGGCAGGTTGCCGAGACCGGCGTGGAGCAGCGCCTTGGTGGAACGCCACGGCAGGATCGCCGGGTTGTCGATCCGGCGGCGGTCCAGTTCCCGCTCGCAGTGGGTGACCAGGGCCAGGGCTCGCTGTACCTGGCCCAGCTGACCGAGGGCGCGGGCAGTGCTGTGCGCGAGGTGCAGATGCCACCAACCCGTCGCCTGCCCGGCCGACTGCTCGGTCTCCCGACCGGTCGCCTGCCCGGTGGGGAGCTCCACGTCCAGTAGGTCGCCCACCTCGGTGAGCTGGTCTCGTTCCACCGCTACGTCGATCAGCACGCTGCGGGCGAGGGCGCCGGTGTGGTGTCGGTCCGCACTGATGCGGCCCAGCGCGGTGAGAGCCTGCCGGGCGTTGTCCCCGGCGTCGGCGAGCGCCCCCCGGTGGAGGAGGACCAGGCTCCGTACGGCGTGTGCCTCTGCGACTCGGGCCACGGTGCCCTCCGCGACGGCGAGCCGCGCCTCGGCGTCGATGTACTGCTGTGCCTCGTCGAAGCCGCCCGCCCAGAGCAGCGCGAGCAGGGCGTGGTACCAGGACGGGGATCCGTACGGGGCGCGGGGCGGGGCGAGGAAGGCGCGGCAGATCCGTCGGACCGCCGCTGCCGTCTGGCCGGTGGCGGTGCGGTGCAGGAGGACAACCTCCAGCCGTTCCAGGTTCGCCAGGCCACCGGTGTGGGCGCCCTCGTGCAGACGGACGTGGTCCAGCCGACGGCGCAGTCGAGCCGCCGCTCCCTCGTCGTGGTCCCGGACCTGCCCGTGGTCCCGGACTTGCTTGTGGGCGCGGTCCAGGACGCTCCTGGCCTGGTCCGGTTGGTCGAGGCGGAGCAGGGTGTCCGCCAGCCGCGCCGACCGGTCGGCCACTTCCAGGGGGTCGGCGGTGAGGTTGACCAGGGAGTACTGGGCGTCCGCGGAGGCGGGAAGGTCCAGTTCCATCAGGGCCCGCACCCGCAGATCGGCGATGCGGGATGCCAGGTGGTCGGGTGCTCCGTGGCGCACCACCGTGTCGACGTGTTCCACGGCCGCGTGCGCGCCGCGGGGCAGCAGCCCTTCGGCGGCGTCCAGCAGCATGGGCGCCATCCACGGTTGCTCGAGCGGGGAGGCCCGGAGCAGGTGCGGGGTGATGTCCCCGGGGGCGGCGTCGTCCTGGTGCAGGTGGAGGGCGGTCCGCCGGTGGAGCGCGGCCCGCTGGGCGATCGGGACGTCGAGGTAGAGCAGGCGCGCCAGGACGGGGTGCCGGAAGGTGCGGGTAGTGGGGTGGAGGATTCCGCACTCCGTCAGCTGCCCGAGACTCTGGGCGGCCTCCGCCACCGTCAGGGAGCACAACTCGGCGACGAGTTTGGCGTTCACAGCCGTCTCGCCCACCAGGCTCGCGGCGTGGGCGACACGCAGGCCGTTGCCGTCCAACCGGCGCAGCAGGCACAGCACGCGGTCCTTGACCGCGCGTAGCCGGATCGTCAGGTCGTCGGATAGGTCGGCGGACCCGTCCGAAGGCCCGTCGTGGTCGGTCAGGGCACAGCTGGGGGCGGGCGCGGGTGCGGGGGCTGTGAGCACTTGCTGGGTCAGGAGGTAGGGGTTGCCGCCGCTGTCGGCGATGAGGTCGTCGGAGGGGTCCCGGGAGCAGCCGCGCAGTGAGTCGATCAGGTGGGACGCGGCGCTCGGGGACAGATCGTGCAGGCGCAGGTGGCGGTCGGGGCGCACGCTGTTCATGAACTCGACCAGGAGGTGCTGGTCGCCCGCGGGTTCACCGCGCCGCTGGCTCGCCAACAACACCACCGGGATGTTGTCGATACGGCGCATGAGGAATCCCAGCCACGATAAGGAATCCGAGTCCACGCATTGAACGCAATCGACGGTCAGCAAAATAGGCTTGTGCTGTGCGACCCGGCTCAGGGTCGTAAAAAGGTCGGTGAACTGCGCGTATTCAGGATCTTTCGGGGTGCGTTGGTGGAAGTTGATCTTGACGGGCGGCCCCGGAAGGGAACCTGCTGTTTCCAGGCAGTTGAAAAGTTGATCAACGACGCCCATCGAGAAACGGCGTTCCGTGGGTGAGGCGGTGGCCGAAAGCACGAGCATGCCCCGCTGCCTGGCCCGTTCCTCCGCCCACCGGAGCAGCATGGTCTTTCCGGTGCCGATAATGCCCTCTACTAGGGATGACGTCCCCTGGCCAGAGAGAGCGGAGTCCAACATCTCATCGATGATCCGGGATTCCTCACCTCGGTCGAACAGCTCCCTGAGCACCGCTTTCGTATCCCCCCGCGTCGATGGCAAACGACGAAAACACCGCCGCCGCTCCTTCCCGTTCCCGGGGTCGCTCTCCCCGGTATGGCGGAACGGCGTACCTGTGCAGTCCGGACACTAACATCCCGGGGCTTCCGTGCCGTTGACGGTGTGACCGGTGATCGTCGGTAGAACTGTCACCTTGGTTGATTCTTCCGGGCGATCGTATTTCGGTATCTCATTCCCCGTCGGCGCGGTCGGCCTCGTCGTTCCTGTTCCGGGCCCGGGGCCGGGCCCGCACGTGAATGCGCTCCCCCTGGCGCCCGAACAGGCTGAGGACCTCCACGGGGCCCTCCCCGGTGCTGCCGAACCAGTGCGGCAGCCGGGTGTCGAACTCGGCGGCCTCGCCCGCCTCCAGCACGAGGTCGTGGTCGGCGAGGAGCAGCCGCAGGCTGCCGGAGAGCACGTACAGCCACTCGTAGCCCTCGTGGGTGCACAACTCGGGGGTATTCCGGGTCTGGGGAAGCACCATCTTGAACGCCTGGAGCGGCCCGGCCTGACGGGTCAGCGGCAGCACCGTGTTCCCGTTGACGCTCCTGGGGATGGGCCGGACCCGGGGGTCGCCGACCTCCGGAGCGCCGATCAGTTCCTCCAGGGGTACCTGGTGGGCCTGGGCGATGGGCAGCAGCAGCTCCAGGCTGGGACGGCGCTGCCCCGACTCCAGACGGGACAGCGTGCTCTTAGAGATGCCGGTGGCCTCGGCGACGGCGGTGAGGGACACGCCGCGCCGCATGCGCAGACGCCGTAGCCGGGGGCCGACCTCGCTGAGGACCTGGGCGATGGCGGGTGAGGTTTCCATGCCGCCCATTCCACCGGCCTGTTGCGGAAACGGCAACAAAAATTGCGATCCCCGGGCCCCGCTCGCATTCTGTGCCCGGAAGATCGCGGTACGCGGTGCTGGCGGCAGGAGAGGGACGGACATGTTCGAGAACGGTTCGCTGAACGGGCCCACGTATGGGACCGAGTTCGACGTCGTGGTGATCGGGGCGGGGGCGGGCGGCCTCAACGCGGCCCTGGTTCTGGCCCGGTCGCGGCGCCGGGTGGCGGTCGTGGACTCCGGGGCGCCGCGCAACGCGCCCGCCGCCCACATGCAGGGGTTCCTGTCCCGGGACGGCATGCCCCCCGCGGAGCTGCTGGAGACCGGACGGGCCGAAGCCGCCGGATACGGCGTCGAGTTCCTGAACGGCGAGGTCGAGGAGGTGGCGCGGATCTTCGAGGAGGGTGCGCCCGTCTTCACCGTGCGGCTGGCCGACGGCGTGGTGCTGGCCGCCCGCCGAGTGGTGGTGGCCACCGGGCTGCTCGACGAACTTCCGGACATCCCCGGGGTGGCGGACCGCTGGGGCAGGGACCTGCTCCACTGCCCGTACTGCCACGGGTACGAGGTGCGCGAGCAGACGCTCGGTGTGCTCGGCACCCAGCCCGCCGCCGTCCGGCACGCGCTGCTGATACGCCAGTGGTCCGAGGACGTCGTGCTGTTCCGGCACACGCTGGAGCTCACCGAGGAGGACCGCGAGGCCCTGGACGCGCGCGGGGTGACGGTCGTCGACGGCACCGTGGAGCGGCTCCTGGTGGAGGGCGACCGCCTGCGCGGGGTCCAACTGGCCGAGGGCAGCTGCGTGCCCTGCCACGCGGTGTTCCTCGTGCCGCGGATGGTGCCTCGCGACGGCCTGCTCACCGCGCTGGGCTGCGATCGGGGCGACAACGGCTGGGTCGCCACCGACCGCACCGGCCGCACCAGCGTGCCCGGCGTGTGGGCGGTGGGCAACGTCGTGGATCCCCGGGCGCTCGTGGTGAGCGCGGCCGGGGCGGGTTCCGCCGCCGCGTTCGCCATCAACCACGACCTGGTCGGTGAGGACGTCGAACAGGCCGTCCAGGATCACCGGATGGTCAAGGAGCTGACCGGGGTCCGGCCCGGCGACGAGTACTGACCCGCCGAACCCGCCGAACCCGCCCAGGCCGCCCCAGGCCGCCCCAGGCCGCCGAACCCGCCCAGGCCGCCAAGCCAACCCAGGCCGCCAAGGCGCCCGCGGTCGACAAGGAGATCCCTTATGGACCACACCGCACAACAACCCCCGGTCGACCCTGCCCTCTCCCCGAAGGCCGCCGCTTCCGGGACCGCCGCGTCGGCCTCGGCGTCCGGGCCACCGGGCCAGGGGCCAGGCCGGGAACCGGGTAGCGCCCTCAGCCCGCGGGCCAGGCTCGCGTTCACGATGCTCGCCGTCGTCCAGGCGACGCTGATCTTCACCATCACGCTGATCTCCGTGCCGCTGCCCCACATCGCGCGCGAGTTCGGCCTGAGCGCGGCGGACCTGGTCCTGATTAACGCCGCCTACGGGCTGCCCTTCAGCGGGCTCCTGCTCTTCGGGGGCCGCCTCACCGACCGCTACGGCGGGCGGCTGATGTTCGTGGCCGGGCTGCTGCTCTTCGGTCTGGCCTCCATGACCGCCGCGTTCGCGCCCACCTTCGAGGCGCTGGTCGCGGTGCGGTTCTGCCAGGGCGTGGGCGCGGCGATGACGGCTCCGGCGGCCCTGGCCGTGCTGCGCGCGGTCTTCCCCGACCCGGTCGCCTTCGGCCGGGCCATGGCGGTCTGGGGTGGGGTGTCCGTACTCGGCGGAGCCGCTGGAACCCTGATCTCCGGTGCCGTCGCCGCCTGGGTGTCCTGGCGCTGGATCTTCGCCGTTCCGGTACTGGTGGCCGCCCTGGGTCTCGCGGTGACCCGGCGGCTCCTGCCCGCGGACCCCGCCCGTGGGGCGCAGGACCGGCCCGGTCTCGACCCGGCCGGTGCCGTTCTCGCCACGCTGGGCATCTCGATCGGCAGCTACGGCCTGATCCTCAGCGGCGACCACCCATGGGGATCGGCCCAGGTCCTGGGTCCCATCGTCGTCGGCCTCGTGCTGCTCGCCGCGTTCCTGATGGTCGAGCGGCGGGTGCGCGACCCGCTGCTGCCGCCCGGCTTCGTCGTGGAGCCGCGCCGCCTGGTGGGGCTCTTCGGGATCTTCCTGGCCGCGGCGGGCGTGGCGCTGGTGACCTTCCTGCTGTCGCTCCACCTCCAGCAGCAGATGGGTTGGTCCGCGCTGGCCACGACCGGCGCGTTCGTCCCGTTCACCGTCGCGCTGATCGCGACCAACCTGCTGTCCGGGCGGCTGGTGGGCCGGTACGGTGCCGGGCCGGTCACTGTCGCGGGGCTCGTCATCGGCGCCGCGGGACTTGCGCTGCTCACCGGGGTCAGCCCTGACGGCTCGTTCGCCCTGACCCTGCTGCCCGGCGTGATCCTGCTGCCGGTGGGCGCCACCTTCATCTTCTCCGGATCGGCGGTGCTGAGCACCGCGAACGTGCCCCAGCACCAGGCCGGACTGGCGGGCGGCGTGATGAACACCGCGATGGAGCTCGGGCCCACGGTCGGGTTGGCCGCGCTCATGGCGGTGGCCGCGGCGCAGGCCGAGGTGGTGGTCGGCTACGCCTGGGCCTTCGGGGCCGGTGCCGCCGTCTACCTGTTCGTCGCGATCCTGGCGGCGGTGGCGATCCGACGCCACCCCGTCTCCTAGGGCTTGTTCCGTGGATGCTTTCGGCAGGCTCGGCGCTTGCGCCGATCGACGCGAGCGGCCTCGCCCCTACTGTGCCCTGCTACGCAAGCTCCGCGGTGTCGCACAGCGGGGGCCCGGCAATCTCTCGCAAGACGATGAGCGAAGCTGCCCCTACTGTGCCCTGCTACGCAAGCTCCGCAGTTTCGCACAGCGGGGGCCCGCCTGGGTTTGGCTGTCCGAGTGAAATCGGCGCAGCGAGAGGCAGCCTGATGGTCGCGAGCCCGGAATGATCCGCGGAACACGCCCTAGCGGCGGGGGACACAGAGACGACACCGGGCGTGCCTTACCCGGCGGACGCGGCACGCCCGGTGTCCTGTCATGCCCTTCCGCCCGCCACCCTTCCGCCCGTCGCCTTCCGCCCGCGGTGCCGGTGCAGACCGGCCGGGGCGGACCGGCTAGGGCATACCGGGCGGGGCCTGGCCCCAGCCCCAGACCGGCACGCTCTCCCGCCGCGACGGCGGTGCCTCCGGCTGTGAATTGGCCATCGCCCGCCGCGAACCCCATTCGATATAGGCGACGAACGCGGATCGGAATTCCGGATCTGCGGGCAGGCCCACCTCGTCGGCGGCTTCCAACATCAGTTTCACCCAGCGCCTCCGTTGTTCCGGCTGGATTTCCCGACCCCGATGGCTTTTCAGCATCCGCCGGAAACCGCCGAGTTCCTCGGTGTAGGTTTTGGGGCCGCCGAAGACCTCGCCGAGCCAGATCGCGACGTGTTGTGGATGGTCGTCGGTCATGTACTGGAAGATCGGGGCGAGGAGTTCGTCCTCGCGCACCCTTCGGTAGAAATCCTCGGTGAGCCGTCCCAGCGCCTCGGCGCCGCCGGCCCACTCGTACATCGTCGGGACCGTTTCCGACATCACGACACCTCCGGTCGGCAGTGGTTTCCCCAGGTTCCTCGCGGCACGGCCAGCAGCTCGCCCACGACCTTGGCCGCCTGCTCGGGGGAGGGCAGCGACGGATGGCTGGAGCGGCGGCCCGTGCCGGGGTCGAACCCCTCGTGCCAGACCGGCTCCGGGACCAGGTGGCCGTCCTCGCGCAGCTGGGCGATGTTCCGCCGGACGGCGGCTTTCTCCCACATCAGGGCGCCCATGACCGGGAAGAAAACGACCGGGAAGTCGGCCGAGAGGATCACCGTGCCGAGGCGGTTGGGGGCCGCCCCGGCTGCGGCCATGGCGAGCGTGTTCGCCGTGGCGGGCAGCACCACGAGGAGGTCGTGGTCGGCGACCAGACGGGACGGTTTGTCGGTCGACCAGTTCTCGGGCGACTCCCCGCTCACCACCCGCTCGGCGAAGAGCGCCGCCGTCTCGGGCGGCAGGAACGACGCGGCGGTCGGCGTCAGCAGCACGGTGTAGGTGCCGCCGAGGCGCTCGCGCAGCCCGCCGAGATACGCCGGCAGATGCGGCGTGGCGATGGAACCGGCGGCGGCGACGAGGATGCGTTTTCCGCTTTGTTTCGGAGGGCTCTGCGACGGAGGGATCTTCGGCGGGGTTCTCTTCTTTTCCATGGCTGAAATCATGGGAGCGGCTTTTTCCCATGTCAACACCGTTGTTTCGGTGATTTCGCGGCCCTTCGGTCGGACCGCGGTGATACTTCGGTCGGTTCTTCGGTCGCACCGTATTGAGGCCCGGCAGGGCCGTCCCGGATTCTCAGACCAGTTGCCTCGGCGCACGCCGTGAAGAGAGGGCTGGAATTCATGGAAGAACTTGTTGTCGAATTGCTGAACCGCGGTGTCGGCCTGTGCTTCGATGGCGATCGCCTCGACACCGACGCCCCGGACGGCTCCCTGCCGGCGCACCTGCGCGAGGAGATCGCCACCCACCACGACCGGTTGGTCTCCCTGCTCCAGGGAAACCCTCACCCCCGGGACCTGCCGCGCCTGCGGCCGCGTACGCAGGACCGCCTCGACGCGTTCCCGCTCACCGACATCCAGCAGGGCTACCTGATCGGCCGCACCCGGGGCCTGGAACTCGGCGGGGTGTCCAGCCACTTCTCCTTCGAGTTCGACGGCCCGGCCCTGGACGTTCCCCGCCTGTCCGCCGCCCTCGACCGGGTGGTCGCGCGGCACGACATGCTGCGCACCGTGGTCGACGCCGACGGGACCCAGCACGCCCTGGCCGAGGTGACCCCCTGCACCATCGCCACCACCGACCTGCGGGACGCCGACGACGCTGAGCGGGACGACGCCTTGGAGCGGATCCGCGCCGAGCTCGACGACCAGGTGCTGCCCGCCGACCAGTGGCCGCTGTTCGACGTCCGGGCCACTCACCTGCCGGGGAACCGCACCCGGCTGCACCTCAGCGTCGACCTGCTCTTCGTCGACGCCCGCAGCCTCCTGCTCCTGCTCACCGAGTGGCGGCGCTTCTACGACGACCCCACCTGGTCGCCCGCCCCGCTCGACCTCTCGTTCCGCGACTACGTCCTGGCCGAGAACGAGCTGCGTGACGGCGCCCCGGGCGCCCGCGCGGCCCAATACTGGCTCTCGCGCCTGGACGATCTGCCCCCGGCCCCCGACCTGCCGTTGGCCGCCGCTCCCGAGCAGATCGGCCGCCCCGCCTTCGTGCGGCGCCGCGCGGTCCTGCCCCGGGAACGCTGGGCCGCCCTGTCCGCCACTGCGCGCCGCCACGGCCTCACCCCGTCGGCGCTGCTGCTCGCCGCCTACTGCGAGGTGCTGCGCACCTGGTCCCGCCGGCACGAGTTCACCGTCACGCTCACACGGTTCCACCGGCTGCCGCTGCACCCGCAGGTGGACCAGATCGTCGGCAACTTCCTCTCCCCGAACCTGCTCGCGGTCCGGGGCCGCGCGGACGAGTCCTTCAGGGAACGGGCCGCCGGGGTGCAGCGCCGCCTGCTCGCCGACCTCGCACACTCCTCCTACGGCGGAGTCCGGGTCCTGCGTGAGCTCACCCGCCACCAGGGCGACGGGCGCACCGCGTCCATGCCGGTGGTCTTCACCAGCACCCTCGACGGGGACACCGCAGGCACCAAGGGCGACCCGCTGAGCGCGTTCGGGGAGCTGGTGCACGGTGCCAGCCAGACCCCCCAGGTGTGGTTGGAGAACCAGATCTTCGAGGAGGACGGCGCCCTCACCGTCAACTGGAACGCGGTGGAGGAGCTGTTCCCCGCGGGCACCCTGGACGCCATGTTCGACGCCTACCGCGACTTGCTGGACCGACTGGTCGACGACACGGCGGCGTGGGACCGGACCGGCGGCCTCGTACCCGTGCCGGAGACACAGTTGGCGGAGCGCCGGGAAGCCAACGCGACCGCCCAGGACATCCCGCCGCGCCGCCTCCACGACCTGGTGGCGGAGGCCGCCGAGCGCCGCCCGGACGCCGTCGCCGTGATCGCCGACGGCGTCGAGACCACGTACCGGGAGCTCACCGCGGACGCGCACCGGATCGCGCGGCGGCTGCGCGCCCACGACTGCGCCGACCCGAACACGCTGGTGGCCGTCTCCATGCGGCCCGGCGCCGCGCAGATCTCCGCGCTGCTGGGCGTACTGCACGCGGGCGCCGCGTACGTCGCCATCGACCCCGAGCTGCCCGAGGAGCGCCGCCACACGCTGCTGCGCCGCTGCCGGTCCAGGGCCGTGATCACCGACGCCGACCTGCGCGACACCCTCGCCTGGCCGGACGGCGTCGAGGTCATCACTCCCGAGGACCCGGCCACCGGGCGGTGCGGGGCGGGGCCGCTGAACAGCCCGCAGGGGTACGGGGACCTGGCGTACGTGATCTTCACGTCCGGGTCCACGGGTGAACCCAAGGGGGTGATGATCACGCACGAGAGCGCCGGCAACACCGTCCAGGACATCAACCGGCGCTTTGAGGTGACCGAACGGGACCGCGTCCTCGCGCTCGCCCCGGCCGGCTTCGACCTGTCCGTGTACGACTTCTTCGGCGTGCTGGGGGCAGGGGGCACCGTGGTCGTGCCGTCTGCCGGGCGCGGCAACGACGTCGCCCACTGGACGGAGCTGATCGACCGGCACGGCGTCACCCTCTGGAACAGCGTGCCCGCGCCGATGCGGCTGTGGACGGAGTCCCTCGCCGACGCCTCCGGGCCGGGGGAGGGACCCGGCCCTCAGGAGGGGAGCTCCGGGCCCGGGCGCACGCTACGCCTCGCCCTGCTGAGCGGCGACTGGATCCCGGTCTCCCTACCCGACCAGATCCGGCGGCGCGTGCCCGGGATGCGGGTGATCAGCCTGGGCGGTGCCACGGAGGGCTCCATCTGGTCCGTCTGTCATCCCATCGGCGAGGTCCCGGCAGAGTGGTCGAGCATCCCGTACGGAAAACCGCTGGCCAACCAGACCCTGCACGTCCTCAACGGGTGGTTGGAGCCCTCCCCGGCCGGGGTCACCGGCGACATCTACATCGGTGGACTGGGCGTCGCGGAGGGCTACTGGTCCGATCCCGAACGCACGGACGAGCGGTTCATCGTCCACCCGGCCACCGGCGAACGGCTGTACCGGACCGGTGACCTGGGCCGGTACCTGCCCGGCGGGGACATCGAGATCCTGGGCCGAGAGGACTTCCAGGTGAAGATCAACGGCTACCGGGTCGAGCTCGGCGAGATCGAGGCGGCGCTCGGCCGGTTGCCGGGCATGCGGCAGACGATGGTCACCGCGCCGGCCCACCCCAGGACCGGACAGCGGCAGATCACCGCCTACGTCGTGGGCGACGACCCGGCCACACTCGAACCGGTCGCGCTGCGCACCGCGATGGAGGCGGTCCTGCCCGGGTACATGGTGCCCTCGCACTACCTCACCCTCGACGCCCTGCCGCTGACGCCCAACGGCAAGCTCGACCGGGCCTCGCTGCCCGCTCCGTGGAGTGACGACGACGGAGGGGCCCAGGGCCGGACCGCGCCGAGCGGCGGGACCGAGGAACGGCTGTTCGCGCTGTGGGCGGAGATGCTCGGGCACGGCGACTTCGGCACCGGGGACGGGTTCTTCGACGTCGGCGGCGACTCGATGCACGCGGTGCGGATCATCGCCCGGCTGCGCGCCGACT
Source organism: Nocardiopsis valliformis DSM 45023 (assembly GCF_000340985.1). Taxonomy (NCBI): domain Bacteria; kingdom Bacillati; phylum Actinomycetota; class Actinomycetes; order Streptosporangiales; family Nocardiopsidaceae; genus Nocardiopsis; species Nocardiopsis valliformis. The sequence goes on along the minus strand of NZ_ANAZ01000002.1, from coordinate 347,236 downwards.
TCGGCATCGACGCCGACGCCGAACAGGAGGTGATCGAGGGGCTGTTCATGAACGCCACGGTCACGGACTTCGCCGGGATCATCGCCTCCTTCGAGAAGCAGCGCGAGTCCGAGGAGCAGCGCGAGCCGGAGGGACAGGTGGCATGAGCGGCACCGAGTGGGACCACCTGGTGGTGGGCGCGGGTTCGGCCGGTTCGGTGACGGCGGCCCGGCTGGCCGCTGCCGGAGCGCGGGTGCTCCTGGTGGAGGCGGGCGGCGAACAGCCCGCCGGGGGAGCGGAGAGCAACCCCCTGCGGGACGCGAGCCGCCTCATCTTGGAGGGTTTCAACTGGGACCACCGGGCCAACCTCCGCTCCAGCAACCGGCTGGAGGACCTGCTGAACAGGGACGGCTGGAACGGCGCTGACGAAGGTGAAGGGCGGTGGTCCCGCGCCCTGTGGAACCGGTTCCCCTACCAACTGGGCAAGGTCGTGGGCGGCTCGTCCGCGGTGAACGGCGCGATCGCGCTGCGCCCGCTGCCGAGGGACTTCGACGACTGGGCCGCACGCGGCAACCCGGACTGGACCTGGGAGCGGGTCCTGCCGTACTTCCGGCGGATCGAACGGGACGCCGACTTCCCGGCCGACGACGCGCACGGCGGACACGGCCCGGTGCCCGTCCGTAGACCCGGCCCCGAGCAGCTGCACGAACTGGAGACCGCGTTCCGCGACGAGTGCCGCCGCACCGGCGTCCGCGACCTGCCCGACCTCAACGGCGGCCGCGAGTGCGGGGTCGGCCCGGTCCCGGCCAACACCAGGGACGGCGAACGCGTCGACGCGGCGACCGCCTACCTCACCGAGGCGCGGCGCCTGCCCAACCTGGAGGTGCTGACCGGCTGCCGGGTCACCCGGGTGCTGTTCGAGGGGCGGCGCGCGGTCGGTGCCGAACTCCTGGGGGACGACGGCCAGCGCTCCTCCGTCCGGGTCGGGAACGTCGTCCTGTGCGCGGGAGCCATCGGCACGCCGGTCGTCCTCCAGCGCTCGGGTGTGGGCGCGGCCCGCCTGTCGGCCGCCCTGGGCGTCGCTCCGGTGGCGGACCTGCCCGGGGTGGGCGAGAACCTGGCCGACCACCCGTCTGTCGTCATCTGGTCCCTGCCCAAGCCGGGCGTGTGCGAGCCCGGCCTGCCCTGGCGTCAGATCGCGGCGCGTATGCCCAGCGGGTACGACGACGACACCGACGTCCAGGTGGGGCTGCTCAACAACGTGGAGACCACGACCATCCCCGGGTTCGTGGACCGGCTCGGCTGGCCGATGGTGGTGGGCCTGTCGGTGATGTTGATGCGCCCGGAGTCACGCGGCCGGGTCTTCGCCGAGAGCGCCGACCCGGACTCCTCACCCGTCATCGAACTGGGCCTGGGCACCGTGGAGGCGGACGTCGACCGGCTCATGTACGGCGTCCGCAGGGCCTGGGGGCTGCTGCGGGCCCCAGACATCGGGGACCGGCTAGAGCGGACCCAGTTCTGGACCGACCGGATGATCGACAACGAGGTCGTCCTCCGCAACGGCGTACGGAACATCATGAACCCCGGCTGGCACGCGGCCGGTTCAGCCCGGATGGGACCGGCGTCCGACCCGATGTCCGTCGTGGACCAGCGCGGCCGGGTGCACGGACTGGTGGGCCTGCGGGTGGTGGACGCGTCGGTCTTCCCGTCGGTACCGAGCGTGCCCACCAACCTGACCACGCTCATGCTGGCCGAGCGCATCGCCGACGACGCCGTCACCGACTTCAAGGAGGGGAAACGGTGCTGAACCACATGCCGGTGAACCACGAGAGGCCGCCGCTGCGGCTCTACTGCTTCCCGCACGCCGGGGCCAGCTCGCTGGTGTACCGGTCCTGGCGGGCCCCGCAGGGCACGCCGCTGGAAATCGTGGGCGTCGACCAGCCGGGGCGGGGGCCGCGGACCCGGGAACCGAGGATCACCGACTACCCGGAGCTGGTCAGCTCTATGGCCGACCACGTCGCGGCCGACCTGATCAAGGCACGGGAGGAGCGGCCCGATCTGCGCTACGCGACCTTCGGGCACAGCTTCGGTGCGACGCTCAGCCTGTCCGTGGGCGCCGCCGTGGCACAGGAGACGGGGCAGGAGCCCGTGCGCGCCGTGCTGTCGGCCGCGCTGCCGCCGCGACTCCAGCTGCCCGACGTCATCGGGTCGCTGAACGACGAGGAACTGCTGGCCAAGATGGTCGCCGATGGGGGCACCGCGCCCGGACTGCTGTCCAACGGCACGATGGCGCGGCTCCTGATCGGGATGATGCGCGAGGACGAGGAGATCCGGCGCCAGTTCCACCGGGTGGCCTCCCTGCGGGTCCCCTTCCCGCTCACCCTCGTCGCCGCACGGGACGACGCCCACGTGAAACCCGAACACATGTGGGGGTGGGCGGAGCATAGCCACGCGGCGAGCCGCAGGGTCGAGATCCCCGGCGGCCACTTCGCCGCGATCCGGGAACCGGAGCAGGTCCTCGCCCTGACCGCCGAGGACACGACACGGGAAGAGGTGCGCTGACATACGCGAACCATCGGGTACGACGTCGCTCCTCACAGCGGAGCACGAGGACTTCCGGAAGATGGCCCGCACGTTCCTCGAACGGGAGGCCGTCCCCTACCACGACCAGTGGGAGAAGGACGGGATCGTCGACCGCGACCTGTGGCGCAGGGCCGGAGCGGCCGGTCTGCTCGGCATGGACGCGCCGGTCGAGTACGGCGGCGGGGGCGAGCCGGACTTCCGGTTCCACGCGATCCTCGCGGAGGAGCTCATCAGGGCACGGGTGACCGCGCCCGGCTTCGTCGCCCACAACGACATCGTCTCCTCGTACCTGGCCACCCGGACCACACCCGAGCAGCGCCAGCGCTGGCTGCCCGGACTGTGCTCGGGGGAGCTCGTCGCCGCGATCGCGATGAGCGAGCCGGAGACCGGCTCCAACGTGGCCGACATCCGCACCACGGCCGTGCGGGACGGCGACAGCTACGTCCTCAACGGGCAGAAGACCTTCATCACCAACGGCGAGAACGCCGACCTCGTCCTGGTGGCGGCGCGGACCGCACCGCAGCGCGGCGGGAGCGGCCTGAGCCTGCTGGTCGTGGAGCGGGACACTCCGGGCTTCTCCCGCGGGCCGCGGATGGAGAAGCTCGGCTGGCAGGCCAGCGACACGTGCGAGCTGTTCTTCGACGACTGCCGTGTCCCCGCGAGCCACCTGATCGGCAAGGAGAACGCGGGAATGGCCTACCTCATGGGCGGTCTGCCCCGCGAGAGGCTGAGCATCGCCACGGTCGCGGTCGCCGCCTGCGAGCGGATGCTGGAGGACGTCCTGGAGTACGCGCGCCAGCGGCACGCGTTCGGACAGCCCATCGGGAGCTTCCAGCACAACCGGTTCCAGCTGGCGACCATGGACACCGAGGTCACCATCGCCCGGGTCTTCCTCGACCACTGCGTCACCGAACTCAACGCGCGCCGACTGTCAGCGGCCGACGCCGCAAAAGCCAAGTGGTGGACCACGGAACTTCAGGTCGACGTGGCTAACAGGGCCCTGCAACTGCACGGGGGATACGGCTACCTCAAGGAGAGCCCGATCTCCAGGGAGTGGGTCAACAGCCGCGTCCAGACCATCTACGGCGGCACCACGGAAATTATGAAGGAACTGATCGGGCGCTCCCTCGGCCTGTGACCCCCACCCCCCACCAGAAGGGACGCACCGACCCATGAACAACCATGGTGAAACCACCGGCTCTACCCCCGCCCTCGCCGTCACCACCGCCTCACTGGAGGACTGGTACCGCGTGGCCGAGTGGGCTGACGGCGAGGGGTGGAACGTCGGCCACGGCGACGTCGCCTGCTTCCACCCCACCGACCCCGACGGCTTCTTCATCGGCCGCCTCGGTGACCGGCCGGTCTCTGCGGTCTCGATCGTCAACTACTCGGAGCACTACGCCGTACTCGGCCACTACCTGACCGACCCGGAGTTCCGCGGCCGGGGGTACGGACTGGCGACCTGGCGTGCGGCCTTCCCGCACGCCGGAACCCGCACCGTCGGCCTGGACGCCATGCCCGAACAGCGGGCCAACTACGAGCGGTCCGGATTCAAGGCGGCACACGACACCGTCCACTACTCCGGAGTGCCCGCACCCCCGACCGGGACCGCCCCCGACACGGTGCGGGTCACCGCCGACCACGTCACGGCCCTGACCGCGTACGACCGCGAGTGCTTCCCCGCCGACCGGAGCGGCTTCGTCGCCCGCTGGCTCACCGCACCCGGCCGGATCGCCCACACCCGCCTGCGGGAGGGCCGGATCGCCGGATACGGGGTCCTCCGCCCGGCCGGGCACGGCCACCGCATCGGCCCGCTGTTCGCGGACACGCCCCAGGACGCCGAGGCGCTGTTCGACAGTCTCGTCAGCCACCTGGGCCCGGACCAGGAGGTCTCCCTGGACATCCCCGAGCCGCAGACCGCGTCAGCGGCCCTCCTGACCTCACGCGGTCTGGAGGCGCGTTTCCACACAGTCCGCATGTACACGGGCCCGGTCCCGCCCTTCCGTACGGAGAGAGTGTTCGCCGGGACATCCCTCGAACTGGGCTAGGAACCGGCGCCGTGAGAACCTGCCCGGCCGAAGGGCCCCGGCCGGTCAGGGGCTCGCCGTCAGCAAACGCCTCATCCGCGGTCGCGCTACTCGGACCGGGCGTGAGCTTTCCAGGCCCGGTGGAGTTCGCGCCGACGCTCGTATTCCTTCTTCGCACGGATCCGCGGGTCGGTCTCGGGGGTCAGGGCCGCCGGGCCCATGACGTGCAAGAGCGCGTAGTTGATACGAAACCCTGTCCTGTACAACAACGAGAACGAGTCTTTCCCGCGCGGCTTTTCCATGGCCCTCCACCTCATCGTCTACCGGGGGCACGGACGCACGCCACGAGAGTTGGATCGAGCACAGAACGCATCACCGCGAAAGCCGCGGCCTCCCTCGCTCAGCAGCGTACGCGTACGGCTTTCGCTGTTCCGTCCAGCCCGCCCTTGTGTGGACGCGGTTGTTCGGCCGACGCCGCGCGAGGACCGCGTTCAGAGGAAAGCGCGGTCACGTCGTACTCACCCTCCAGCGGCACACGTGCCTCCCCGGTCCTGCCTCTGCGAGGTGTACACCGGCGAGCCGGCGGAGCGCACACGGAGCTGACAACAGCCCAGGGACACGCGAAAACCCCAGGTCTGAGCGATCGAAAGTGCGCTCTGACCTGGGGTTTTTCCTGGTAGGGCCCCAGGGGATCGAACCCTGAACCCGCGGATTAAAAGTCGGCGGGATGCTGGGGGCTTTGCCCCGCTATTCGGTGATTCGTTCCGGCCTGCCCGGGCGGTGTCATGCCACCGGAGGTCACGGAAGACCACCGCAGACCAGGGGGTTCCGGAACAACGGAGCCACAACGGAGCCAATTCGGGTCCCGCAGGAGCACGGTCAAAATCCGCTGGGTACTCGAGGTCCCCCTGCCACGACCTCTCCGGGAGACCCACGGGCGCAGGGCTGCCCCTGCTGGGTTCGCATTGGCTGGGACGCAGCATGCTCCAGCACGGAGGGGCTCGGTTTCGGCTGCCCCGTTCGGGCCAGGGTGACGCTCCATGCCGTCATGTGTCTCTGACGGAATTCACTGCATCGCTCCGGAGAGACCGCAGTCAGGAGGCAAGGGGCATTCCCAGGCCTCCTTCGTCGGCCAGCGAGGCTTGGTGGCCGTGTTGGTGTAGCACACCCGCTCGTTTTTGGACTTCGCGGCTGAGCACCGGTTGTACGCGCTGTTCCATTTAGTGGCGCTGCTGGGGTTGCGGCGCGGTGAGGTGTTCGCGCTGCGGTGGCGCGACGTGGACCTGGACGCTCTAGTTGTACTGACCTGAGAGGTGAGGTCGCCTGGCCCCGGACCGGCTGAGCCGTCTGTTCCGGAAGCTGAACAAGGAAAGTGGTCTGCCGCCGGTAGGGCTGCACGATCTGCGGCACAGCGCGGCCACGTATGCACTTGGGGTCGGGATGAACCTGAAGACGCTGCAGGCGATGCTGGGGCACGCGAGCATCGTGTTGACCGCGGACACGTACACGAGTGTGCTGCCCGAGGTCACCCACAAGGCGGCGGAGGCGACGGCGGCGCTGGCACTGCGCGATACCCGGTCGGCACCTTGTGCTCTGACACCGAGGGAAGCGGAGGGGCCCAGACGGGTCTCATTCGGGTCCCACCACGGCAATGCTCGCCGGGGATCGGCGATCGTTGTTCCAGGTGAGAGGTGTTAGGGACTCAGAGAATCGAACCCTGAACCCGCGGATTAAAAGCACAGGAACTTGGGTTATTCGACCTGCTTTCTGGTGGTTCGTTCCGGTATGTCTGTGCTCGGTCGTTCTGCCGGCGAGTACGAAACAGCCTTCCCTGCAGGCGTTCGCCGTCGACGTCAGGCCAGCTTTCCGAGAACCCTTACGAGATGAGCACTAAGCGAGTATGCTGGTATCAGCTCAGATTCGCTCGTTGAGGAAATCGTGACCGGTCCGTTCCGGTTCTTCGTGATTTCTATCCGACTGCATGTGCCCGTCCAGCAATGGCAAAAGAACATAATAATTAGCTATGTGAGATCTCTTTTTCCAGGTGCATAATTCATAAATTCCTAGGCCATAAGTGGCCGAATATATACTTCCTGCGACCAATTAGGTATCACTGCTTGACAAGCTACTGATCTTTGATGAGGTGTTTGACGGAATGGGACAGGGGTCCAACCCGACCGATCGGATGAATCCGTGTAGCAACCCGGGGCGGCGTTGGACCGAGCGCAGATGGGACCGCATCACCCGCTCCAGCTCCTCCAGCTCCTCCAGCTCCTCCAGACTCCGGAACGCCCGGTTGGCCAGATGGTCCTTCAGGTGTGCCCACAGCGTCTCGACCGGGTTCAGCTCCGGGGCGTACTTGGGCAGGTGCACCACGCTCAACCACGCCCGGCCAGCGAGCTCCCGGCTCACCCAGCGGGCGGTGTGCGAGGAGTGGTTGTCCCAGACCAGCACCACCGGTGCCTTGAGTTGGGAGTGGACTCTGGAGATCAGATCGGGCACCTCGTACTGGGTGAGGGAATCTCGTTGGGCGGTGTACACCAGCCGCACCCGCCCATCGGCGGGGTTGACACACAGCCAGCCGCTGGCGTTCATCCGCCGGCGCCGCTTGCGCGAGAGGGCGATCAGCGGGGTCTGGCCCCGCCTGCCCCAGGTCCGCCGTACCGGCGCCTGGGTGCTCGCACCGATCTCATCAGCGAAAACGATCCACGCCCCGAACCGGAGCGCTTCCTCTTTTGACCCGCGGCCCCACCTGGGTGCGCCAAGCCGCGATGTCCTCCTCATCCCGCTCACCGGCCCGTACCACGGGCACCTGCCAGGACAAACCGAGTCGGTCCATCATCGGCCACACCCCGGAAGGATCGGCCTAGCAGTGCCCGAACCGCTCCTTAATCAGGCGGTTGATCCGGGCCAGCGTCCACTGCTGATCGTCCCAGCCATGGGCGCCCGGGCCCTGGAGGAGCAGGCTGACCAGCTCACGTTCCTGCTCCGGGGGCCAGCAGGGTGTCGGCTCCCTGTTGTCCGGGGTGCAACGCGTTGGTGCCGCCTTTGGACCAGGCCTGATGCCACTGGTAGACAGCTTGGCGAGAGACACCGAGCATGCGGGCGATCTCGGTTTGGGAGTGCTGCCTGGCCTCGAATAGAGCAGCGGCGAGCATCCGACGGTCGTGGAGTTCTTCCGGAGTACGAGGGTTCTGGGGGACCTCCATGCCTTATGACACGACAGGCGCCCGGGTCCGTCAAGAGCAAACTCAAAGATCAGTAAGGAGATCGAGATGTCCGATAAGAAGACGGTGTTTGTTGCATTCGCCATTGAGGACGAGCGCATGAGGGACTTTTTCAAGGGACAGTCGCTCGGACCTCGCGCACCCTACGAGTTCATCGACATGTCAGTGAAGGAACGGTACGAGTCCGGCTGGAAGGGCAAAGTTCACACCCGGATTCGCCGCTCGGATGGCGTCATCGCCCTCGTCAGCAAAAACTCACTGTCATCTGAGGGGCAAGCATGGGAGATCCAATGTGCAAAAGACGAGGGTAAAAAGATCCTCGGTATCTGGGCATACTCCGATGACCGTACTGTGCTCCCTGGAGTACGCACGGTGGTTTGGAGCGATGGCAACATCTCCGGTTTCATCGACTCGCTGTAGGTGGTGCTCTGGTGCGCAAGGCATTGATAGTTGGAATCGACTTCTACGAGAACATTAGTTCGCTCAGGGGTGCTGTCAACGATGCCTACAACGTTAAAGGAGCACTTGAGCGGCACGCTGATGGAACACTCAATTTTGCCCAACCTAGACTCATGGTTGGTTCGGGACCTGATACCGCGATCCACCGTGCTGAACTGCGAAAGGCCACCGAAGACCTCTTTCGAGATGATGCTGATATCTCCCTTTTTTACTTCGCTGGCCATGGCCACATCGACGGCACTGGCGGTTTCCTCTGTGCGAGTGACTGTGTAGATGGCCACGATGGTCTCTCGCTCAACGATGTGATGAGCTTCGCCAATAATTCACCGGCTAAGAACAAAGTCATCATCCTCGATAGTTGCCATAGCGGGGTAGCTGGAAATCACCCAACGTCAGAGAAGGTGTCCGAGATCAAGGAGGGAGTGACAATCCTCACCGCTTCCACTGCAGATCAATATGCGATGGAGAATGGGAGTGGATCTGGTGTTTTCACCAACCTCTTAGTCGATGCTCTGAACGGCGCTGCCGCCAACCTCGTGGGTGACGTGACACCTGGCAGCGTCTATGCTCACATCGACCAGTCGCTCGGGAGTTGGGCTCAGCGGCCTGTTTTCAAGACGAACGTCAAGACCTTCGTCTCTCTCAAAGAAACGACGCCACCGATCGATCTTGCCCATTTGCGGAAGATAACAGTCTTCTTCGCTAATCCGAGCACCGAGCTTCCGCTCAACCCGAGCTACGAGCCTGAGCGGTCGGGGAAAGAGGATCCATCTACCCCTCCTCCGGACCCGGTGAAGAACGCTGACTTTGGCATACTGCAAGCGCTCGTGAAGGTTAATCTCGTCCGGCCAGTCGATGCGCCGCACATGTGGCATGCCGCAATGGAATCAAAATCCTGTGAGCTGACAGTGCTCGGGCAGCACTATTGGGATCTCGTGAAACAGGGGTTGATCTGATGACATCGCCAGATTGGATTCGTGAGGCCCTTGAGAGCGATCGAATGATCCATCGACTCGCTTCGATTGAGCACGAGCGCTGGGCCCATTGGCAGCGCTATGTTCATGAGCGATGTGAACGTCGTGAAGACAGTTCACTTGTCATCCCTGCCGAGCTCGCCAAGAGATGGGAAAAACAGATCAAAACGCAGTACGAGGACCTAACTGACGAAGAACAAGAAAGTGACAGGGAGCAAGTTCGTCGCTATCTGCCATTCATCATCGAAAAACTGAGTGGATAATAGGCCAACTCATTTGTTTTCGTTAATCTGAGCGGATGTCGATAGTGAAACAGATAGTGCTAGATGGGCTGGGGAGACGTTCCCAAGTGGTGTGCCTCGCGGGGTAACTGTTCAGGTGGTGGCTGGGATCCGGGCATAACGGTCGCTGCCCCTTGCGTTCTAGGAAACCTCTGCTATATGACGACCGAACCGGCATGACCGCCCCTATGGCTTCCTCCACCACGCTGCTCGAGCAACTGCTCGCCCGTGTGGAGAAACTGGAGGAGCTCCGGCACCATCCTGCCCCAGACCCAGGAGCCCGACCATGTCGTGGACCACTACCCGACCGCATGCGGCGACTGCCACCAGGACCTGGAAGCGTCCCGGCTCGCCGGGACTCGCCGCTGTCAGACCTTCGACCTGCCCCAACCAGCCGGCTGGGATGTCACCGAGCACTGATACCACCGGCTGCGGTGCGTCTGTGGCACCACTACCGCCCCCGAAGCGGTGCCCGGAGCTGCTGCCCCGATCTTCAACGGCCCCCGGATCAGCTCTGCGGCCGCTTACCAGATGAGCGCCCACCACCTTCCGGTTGAGCCTTCGGGCGATGTCCTTGCCGACGTGTGCGCGGCGAATGTGCCCACGGGGCAGCTGGCCTCCCTGCCCGCCAAAGCCCACCAGCACCTGGAAGGCTTCGAGGCCGTGGTCAAGGGTGCCATCGCCTCCAGCGCGATGGCGCACGCTGACGAGACCGGAGCCCGCGTCGCCGGGGCCAACCACTGGGTGCACACGGTCGGTACCGACACTCTCACCTTCTACGGCGTCCACCCCAAGCGCTGCTGGGAGGCGATGGAAGCCTTCGTGCTGTTCCCGGTTTCACCGACGCCCTGGCCTCATACGACGTCTACGACACCGCGCAGCAGCTGTTCTGTGCCCACCTGCTGCGCGAACTCCAGGCGCTCGTCGACTTCGAGCCGGACTATGCCGCGTGGGCGCAGAACATGGCCGACATGCTGCTCAGGGCCCGTGAGAAGGTCGAACAGGCCAGCTCCGAGGGCAGATCCGTGCTGGAAGAGGAAGAACTGGCCAGGATCGGAACCGCTTACCGACGGGTGGTGGCCTACGCCAAGGCCGGACCACGCCACGCGCTCGCTGAGCGGTTTAACCGGCGCCGTGATGACTACCTGCGCTTCGCCATCGACTTCGCGGTGCCCTTCACCTCGAACGCTGCCGAGCGCGACGTGCGGATGGTCAAGCTACAGATGAAAGTGAGCGGTGGCTGGCGGACCCTATCCGGAGCCGAGTACTTCTGCCGGATCCGGTCGTTCATCTCCGCGGTCCGCAAGCAGGGTCAGGCGGTGCTGGCCAAGCTCCCCGAACTGTTCGCTGGGAATGCCTGGCTACTCGTCGCCATCTGAACAGTTACTCATAAAAAGCTTCTAAAATCAGATTCGGCGTGAGATAATTAAATGATCTTTGATTCTAAATTTCAGAAGACGGCGGTGTAAGAATTGGAAATTCTGCGACTTAATCATAATACCACGTGTGCGTTGCTTATTGCTGTAGCAGCTTTCTTGGTCAGCGCTGACTCGGCACATTCCCAGAGCGACGGGGATCTAGCGAAAGATGCTGAACTTGAAAAATTCTTGGGCGATGAATGGGATTTGCAATCCTGGAGGATGTTCTCACCAGAAGATAATAGCTTCGCTGAAGACTGCACTGGAGGACAGTCAGCTTGGACTAACGAAGCGGGAGACCAGATAGATCTAGTTTGGATTAAATGCCCGGATGGCCTGTCAGATAATCTGCGAGAAGTAGTTTCTAGGGACCATTCTCAAATGGATGAAACTATGCTTGGGATGACTGCGCTCGAAGGAAATGTTGACACCGTTATAGTGGACCCAGAAGGAGAAGGAAGTGGTGAAGTTCTTCGAGTTTGGCTGCAAAAAGATTTTTCAATCGCAATTGGTAGCAAGTGCCCAGAAAAAGTTTTATCGGAATGTGCTTATTTAACCGCTCCTTTGTCTGTGCATCTGGCAGATTTCCTGCCGGGTGGTCCGGATACTCCGGAGGTTAAGCAGCCAGAACCCTCTGCAGAATCATCGGCAACCGGTATTTTAGCTCTAATTGGTGGTTTGTTTTTTTATGTGATCGTCATTGTTGGCGGCTATCGAAATAATGCCAGAAATAGTCTTGATAAGTTCCCTGTTTCTGCTGCAAGTCCGAGAATTTTTTCTGTGGACCAGGAGGCTTTAACTCTTTGGAAGGCAGGTTTGGTTTCACGAATTGCAGGCATGGTTCTTATGTTCGGCTTATTCCTGCAGTGCCTTGCTATTTTTATGATAGTCCTGCTTGAAGTATCGCATCAAGTGATCGCAGCGACTGCTCTCGTTGCAGTATTGGCGGTTGCCCTAGGAGGGTTCATAAAATTTCGTGTCCGTCGGGTTGAGTTCCAAGGGGCACGTTTCAATTGGCGGAAGCTCTGGATGGTTCCTACGGTTCGAAGTCTTTTGGGTATTCTGCTATTGATTATAGCCATAGTTGTAGAAATGATAGCCTTGGCTGGTGTAATTGTTGGAGTAGCAATATTCCTGATTTTCCTGGGGCCTTATTTTGAATTTGGCCGAGAGGGGGGAGCCTTCCTTTTTGCAGTTTTGATGTCCATGGCTGTATTCTTTGTGGCAGTTAACTGGATCTCGATGATTCTGCGCTCTAAGGGTATGAGAGAGGTCATGGAAATAGACCCTCGCCCAGGGTTCCTCTACCTAAGAAACTTTCGTGATGATTCACTGAAGATTCCCGCTAATTGGCTTACTCGATCTTCCCTGATAGAACGCATGACTGCCTGGTTGAACCCATTCTCCTACTCGAGGTTTGAGATGCTTCTGGCGGGAAATGTTATAAAGCATGGCCCGTTGCTTGCACTTTCCTCACCAGATGATCGGATTCCGAAACTCGGTGCTGCTCGTCAAAAGGTTCTGGGGAGGGATACCTGGAAGATCGAAATTGAGGAAATTGTCGGGGTGGGTGGTTCCATCGAGGCTCAGGTTAATGGATTCATAGTATCCGCTACACCAGCGCAGTATACCGAGGCTTTTGCTTGGGAATTAAACCTACTTGCCAATCGAATCGCCAATGGGCGCATAATACTTGTCCTGGGGCCACATAAGAGGAAGATGATAAAAGAGAATTGGCGCCGCTTTATGGTCATGGCAAATGATTATAGGATGTTCCGCCCTTTGACTGATGGCTGGGTGGGCGAGGGCACTCTTGTTCTAGTTCACATCCCTAGCGAAGGAGTTGGGTCCTGGTACGCATGGGAAGCAAAAAAGAGAGATGCCTGGACCTATACTGCGGCGCTAACTGCGGCACTCGATTTTGCCAAAAAGCGTTGGAATGAACCAGCCTCCAGATCTCTGCTTCCTCCTGTTAATAATGAAAGGGTTCCCATTCAAAAAATAATCGAGGAAGGATGGTTTGAAGAGTGCATATCTGATTCTATCGAACTGGCTGGGAGGGAGGTTGGTGTCGGTCAAACTATTGGATCCGCGGACCTGCTAAGGGCGTTGGTTCGAGTGGAGACTTCAATCGAATGGTGGCGCTTGGAATTTCGCCTGGCTGTAAACCTTTCGGAACTGCTTGTGGGCTGCGATCAAGATCGGGATTTTACCCCTTTGGTGCGAATCAATAATCGTTATTTGAGTGGTTCGACCTGCAAGGCACTAATGGTTGCTTACGAATTGTCAAGGAAGTACATAAGCCTTTCTCGCGAAGAAATCCTGTTGGTGCCATCGGGGTTCTTGTTCCTTGCACTGACAGCTGATCCAGGTTCATCAGCTGCCAGATCGCTTGGCATCGACTCTCTGAGAAAACATGCAGCCCTAATCGATTTTGTCCAAAAAGACATGTTCAAATTTTCGCTGCCGAAACTAGATATTTCTTCCTATGGTGGACCCACGCCGGAGCAGGTTGCTTGGTCCTTGAAAAATGAGGAGCACTGAGGTTTTCTCAGCGAAATGATCTCTGCGGGGTGAGTGATCTCGCGTGTTCCCCTGGCTGACTCGATGAGTGGCACCTGGACACGAGCAGACACAAATTTCCCGGTAGGTTAGGTGTCACTGCAAGATCATCTCGATAACAACCAGAGGCTTCACTTTGTTCATCTATTCTGCTAACCTGGGCGTTCCACGCCGCCTCGTCGAGTCACTCGTCTGGTGCTGTTAAGGCGTCGACCTTCTCGGTCTGGGCGACAAGGGGTACGTGGGGCTCTCGGGCATGGTGTTCTGCCCGTTCAAGGGTCGGGGCAAGCCGCAGTGGAAGAAGGCTGCCAACTCCGAGCATGCTAAGCTCCGCTCATTCGGTGAACGCGCGATCTCCCAACTCAAGAACTGGGGCATCTTTCGTCGCCTACGCTGCTGTCCACAGCGAGCGGGAGAGGTCACCCGTGCTGTGCTGGTCCTTCAGCTTCGAGAAGCAGGATGAAAAGGCTCACTTTATTGGCGAGCTGCTCTACGTATGGCCTCAGACGGGCGTGGACGTCGTCGCGTTCGGAGGCTTGGATGGTCTCGGCGCAGATCACCAACTGGGCCAGGCGGCCGTGATCGGTGTTCAGCACGTCATCGAACACCTCGCGCACCTTCGCGACAGTGGCTGGGGCGGGCAGGGCGTAGGCCAGCAGGACGGCTGCATCGTATCCGGCCGGTGCGTTTCCCCACCCTTCCCAGTCGATGACTTCCAGCGGTTCGCGGGTCAGGTTGGCCCAGTTCAGGTCCCCGTGTGCTGCTTCCCAGCGGTGCACGGTCAGGCCCTCTCCGGCTAGCGCGGGGATGAACCGGGGGATCCGGTTGATGTACGCCTGGGTCATCACCTCCCGGCCCGTTGGAACCGGGGTAGCGCGAACCTCTTCTATGCAGGAGCGCAACTCCTGCCACCACTGGTCGTCCACCGGAGCGGCATCGGACAGGTCCGGCGTCGGGGAGAGAACCTGCCCGCGAAGGCGCGTCCACAGAGTCGCCTGGAACGCGCCTTGTTCTTCTTGCCATGCGTGCTCGCCAAGCATCACCGGGCGCGGAACCGCCTCGCCGAGCAGCGTGTCCGCGAGCGCGGCGCCTTCCCAGATCTTTCCCTCCGGCCGCGGTGCGACCATCAGTCGCAACCAGGCCGGGAGCTCACCGGTCGCGGTCACCGGGCCGCTCAGCGTGCGTCCACCCACCCCGGAGTGCAACGAGACGTCAGCAGGGGCGTGGGCCCCGAGGTGTTCGGCCGACTGGTGCCATCGCCTGGTCAGGTCAGCGGGCAGGTGGGTCGAGGAGGTCACAGAGTTCCTTGAGTCGGTGGTCGGGCACAGGTTCACGGATCGCTTCGGCCGCCTGCGCGTAGTGCGTGCTGTTGGTGGTGCTGATCAGTACCCCTGTCAGACCTGGCGCTGACGCGGCGACCTTCAGCGCGGCCTCAACGGGGTCCGCTCCGGGCTGCACCGCTTCGGCCAGCTTCGGGGTGATCAGCGGCAACAGTTCACCGCCGTGGAAGGGCGCCGACGCCCACACTTCCAATCCTGCCTGGCTGGCCTGGGCGATGGGGCCGCTTCCTTCCAGACTCTGGCGGACGGGGGCGATCTTCACCATGGACACAGGGAGCTGGATCGCGCAGAGCCCGTTCTCGGGTCGGCCTGCGGCTTCCTCGGCGAGGCGGAGCAGCTCGGCGACGGTGAACGCCCCAGTGTCGAACCCGCTCCAGGTGGCGACGCTGTACCCGCCGATGGCACCCGAGGCGTACAGCTCCTCCAGGACGACGAAGGCGAACCTTAGGCGCTGGTGGAGGTCGCCCCGCTCTTGGTGGTGGTGTTCGGGGTTGTGCAGGTACACCAGGTCGGGCCTTCGCTGGAGTTCGGTGCGCGACATGGCGACCTGGTGGCGCATGTAGTCGGGGGCGATGCTGTGCCGGAGCTCGGCCTCCTCCTGGGAAAGCGCGCCGCTGGTAAGCGCCACCCGGGCCTGACCACCGGTCATGTAGCCGACCTTGGTGGAGAGGCGGAGCCGGGGATGTTCACGCAGCGCGGGCGCGATCGCGGCCTGGTGCGAACCGCCTCCGTACACGGGAGCGGTGTCGATGAGGGGGCACCCGGCCGAAGCCGCGATGCTCACCGAGGTAGCGGCGTCGCGGCTCCGGTAGGTCCCCATGCCGAGGACGGTCATACGGTGCCTTCCCAGGCCAGCGCACCATCGTCCATCAACCTGCGCAGCAGCCCCAGAAGCGCCTTCTCCGAGACGTCAGGGACCAGCTCGTGCAGCTCCTTCACACAGGTGGGCCCGTTGCGGTTCAGGTGGGCGATCGCCGGGGCGACCTTGGCCGAGAGGCGCCAGCGCCGTCCCTGCACTGCGTAGACCACTTCGTCCCCTGCCTGGGTGTGTTCGGAGGTGATGGTGCCTCGCAGGGAGGCGAACCGGACGACGGAGGACAGCGTCAGGTCGCCGGTGACCGCGACCGGCAGGCTGAACACCGGCCGTGCCGCAGAGGTCTCGTCTTGGCTTCGCCAGTACTCCTCCACCACCTCTGGAGAACGCAGACGGTCCGACACCAGTTTGGAGATACGCCGGGCCCAGAGCGCGTGCTCGGCGGCCGCACGCGGAACGTCGGCCCTGATCTCATCGTGCCCGACCAGGTCGTTGACCAGCCAGCGCAGGAAGTTCACCCCGGTCGTGGTCACCAGACCGCAGGTCAGGTGCAGGCTCGGCTCGCCCTCGGAGGCGGCGACCGCGTGCCAGCATCCTCGGGGGACGTGCAGGATGTCCCCTGGAGCCATGACGAACTCGTCGATGATCTCCGTGGGTTCCTCTTCGGCGAACTCAACGTCGTCATGCAAGGGGGCCAGACGGGTGTTGCCGTAGATGCGCCACCGTTTGCGCCCCGACACCTGGAGAACGATGACGTCGTGGTCGTCCCAGTGGACTCCGAAGCCTTCCCGGCTGGTCCAGGAGGCGTAGGCGTTGACCTGGATTCCGGTCCTGAGCCAGGCCTCCAGCTCGCTGATGAGCCGTCCGATCGGTGGGTGCATCTCGTCGATGGCGTCCAGAACCAACGTCGCACCCTCTTTGAGCTGCTGCTGGAAAAGGTGGGGGACGGGCTGGTTCCAGTCGGGCATCCGGCGGTACTGCCGAAGCCGGGTGTAGGCACCGGCGTCAACGACCCCTCCCGCGGCGAGCCGCATCCTGGGGGAGTCGAGCCTCTGGTGCGCGAGCAGTGTGTTCAGGTCCGACCAGTTCAGCAGGTCGGCGAAGGCCTCTCGTTCGCCTTCGCCGGCCGGGTAGCGGCGGTGTTCGCGGCCGAGCACCCGGGCGGGGAACTGGTCCCCGCCCAGACGGCCGCTGATCAGGTCAGCGGTCAAGGTGTGCTCCTAGTACAGGCCGTTGTCGTTGGTGTCGCCCCTGCCGGTGCTGCCCCCGTCGGAGGGCTGCTCGGCGCGGGACCGGACGGCCGCGATGTCCTCCACCGCGAGAACCAGCTCGTCGTCGGCGTACTGCGTGGTGCTGTCCATCAGGATCTCCTCGTACCTCGTTGGATTCGGGGGTGTGCTCTGCGCGGGGCGGCGCTCGGGCTCGGACCATGCGTCCCTTCCTGGGCTTCGCCCTGCTTCCCGGCCTGGACAGTGGCGGTTCCTCAAGGCCGAGCGGGGTTCAGGCGCTTCCCAGTCGCGGCATCCACATGTCGCTGGGTCAAGGGCCTCGCCCCGCTCCGTCGGCGTTCAGGCTTCCGCCGTGACCGGCTTCGTCATGCGGGAGAGCTCTTCGGCGTCGGTGTGCGCGCCGATCGACTCGGCGAGACCGACGAGGTCCTGGAGCACACGATGGGCCTCACCGGACCGCCCCACCCCTCGAAGGGCGGCCACCAGGCTCCGGCCCGTGCGGACCTGTTGGTAGACGTCGCCGGTGACGCGGAACCAGTCGTAGGCGTGCTCCAAGGACTTGAGCGCCTGGCGGTGGTCCTGCTCGGCGAGGTAGGTCTCGCCCACGCGTCGTGTCGCGAGAACCACGCCCCGCTCCCGTGCTTGCCCGGAGAACATGTCCCGGGCTGTGGACGCGTGCTCGCGGGCCTTCGACGGGTTGCCCTTCTTCATCTCCACCATGCACAGGGCTTCCAGGCAGGAGGCTTCGCCCAAGACGTGGCGTCCCTTGATCCAGAGGGCGCGCGCCCGCTGGAGGTAGGCCTCGGCGACACCGATGTCCTCCAACCAGATGTGGCACTCACCCAGACTGGCGAGCATCCGGGCGTGCGCGGCGGGGCCGCACCCGCGGGCGGACTCCTCCGCGACCTCGTGCGAGATCCTCCAGGACCGGAAGTCCTTGCGAACGCGGAAGAAGGACTGTGTGGCCTCGGCGTACTGCCAGGACTCCTCGCGGCGGCCGAGGGCGGTCGCGATGCGGATACACCCGCGGATGATCGAAGCGGAGGAGTCCATCCACTGGAGCGCATCTTCGTAGGAGCCGAACACGCTGCCCTGCTGAGCAGCGGAGTAGTCCGCGAGCCGCCACCTGCGGGGGTTGATCCTGTGGTCGGCCTCCTGCGCGATGGGCAAGTAGGTGTCGATCAGCTCGCCGGTCACTCGGTCGGTGTCGTCAAGGGTTGGGGCACTCACCAGGGTCCCTCCGGGTCGTTGTGGTTGGTGGGCGCGGTGGTGCGGGGCGCGCTTTGCAAAGGGGAGGAGCGCTCACCGCTTACAGGGGCGGCTTCACCGCACCGCCGCGCCGGATCGTGAGGTGTACCGGGGCGGCGATTCTCAGGGGCTCGTGTTTCACCGGTGGCGAAGGTCAGCGCGGTCGATGACCGCCCAGACGGTCAGGGGTTCGCCCCTGACTCCTATGACTCCGGTTCGTCGGCTGATCGCCTGTACCAAGGTCAGCCCCCGGCCGTGTTCCGTGTCCGGGCAGTTTCCGCTCCAGTCGGGGAAACCGGGCTTGCCGAACGTTTTAGGGCCGGAGTCGGTGACGGCGATCCGGATGCGGGAGATGTCGAGGAACGCGATCCGAACGGTGACGAGGCCTCCCGGTTCTCCGGAGGCGCTGTGGTCGAGCGCGTTGGTCACGAGTTCGCTCACGACGATCTCGAGCCCGGAGGCCTCATGCCGGGGGAGGCCGGTGACCAGGCGCGCCCAACGCCGCGCACCGGAGACACAGAGCTTCGTGGCCGAGCTGAACACCGAGGCGTGACGGCGTCCCTGCGTCTTCCTCAGCTCACCGGTTGAGTAGCCGGACAGTCGTCTGGGCAACGGCGGCATTGTTCCCGCGGGCAGTTCGCGGACAGTCACTTCAACCACTTCCAAGGTGTTTCTCCTCTGGGGTCCCGCGGTCCTTCGCTCGGTGACGCGTTTGGTTGACCAGGGAATTCGTCGTGATGACGACCTTGATGCGAGTGCTTTGAGTGTGTCTATACTCTTCACTCTTTCCTCAAGTTCGTTGTAGAACTTGGAAGGGATCGAATCCTGGTTGATTTCCTGCCGAAGCTCCCCTCAAGGAGCCGTTGAAACCACCGGTAGGAGCATGAATGGGTCTGAAACGGATCAGCCCTGCTTGGGAGAAATGCGGCTCCGACGTGCGCAAGTGGAGGAAAGCGGCAAGGCTTACCCTCAAGGACCTATCGCCCAAGGTGGGTTTGTCCGAGTCATCCCTCTCCTACATCGAGAACGGGAAGATGGCGCCGCAGCAGGACCACGCCGAAGCCATCGACGACACGCTCGGAGCCGAAGGGAAGCTCATGCTCTCCTGGGACAAGTGCCAGGGCGAAGGGCTTGTCCCCACCGGTTTCCGAAAGACGGTCGACCTTGAGAAGGACGCTCTGGAGCTGCGCTTCTACAACCCGGTCCTCGTGCCTGGGCTCCTTCAGACGGCCGAATACGCGCGTGCCCTGTTCGTGGCGGATCTGCCCCAGGCGGACGAAGCCAGGATCGAACTGCTCGTTGAACAGCGCATGCGAAGGCAGAAAATATTCAACCGAGTTGAACGGCCGATAGTATGTGTCGTCCTGGAGGAGTCGGTCCTACGACGTGGCGTAGGCGGCCCATCGGTCATGTCCGCGCAGTTGGATCACATCGCGGCCCTGATGGAGAAACGGTGGATCCAGTGCCAGGTGCTACCTCGTAACGCACCCAACCAGCCGGGGCTCGCGGGCGGCTTCCGGGTGATGGTGCTCGAGATGCAGACGCTTGTGGCTGCGGAGCACGCCTTCGACGAGGTGCTGATCGACGAGTCGGAGCAGGACCTGATTCGCAGGGCCGTCAGCGTCTACGGGAGACTTCAAGGTGAGGCCCTGTCCCCCCACGACAGCCTGGACCTCATCCGAGATTTGCGACGAGCGGGAGAATCATGAGCCACCGTACTTGGCACAAGAGTTCCTACAGCGGTAGCAGCGGTGCGGAGTGCGTCGAGGTCTCGGAGGGAGAGACCGTGCTTGTGCGCGACACCCAGAACAGGGAGCTCGGGCACCTCAGCTTCACCCCGGCGGCGTGGGAGGCCTTCCTGGGCGACGTCAAGGCCGAAAAGCCCCGCCCCTGACGGAGCGAGTGCGCCGGGGACCGCGCGGAGCATTTTCCGGGCTAAGAGCAGGCGTACTCGCGTTCGATGCTTCAGGGCGAGTGCGCGATCATCTGGACCATGACTTCCACGACTCCACCCGAGCCCGTCACCGCTGAGAACGGTCGGATCAAGGTGTGGTACCGGTTCGTGCCGCGAGAAGGCTGGCTTCCCCATGACACTGA
This sequence comes from Nocardiopsis valliformis DSM 45023, assembly GCF_000340985.1. Lineage (NCBI taxonomy): Bacteria > Bacillati > Actinomycetota > Actinomycetes > Streptosporangiales > Nocardiopsidaceae > Nocardiopsis > Nocardiopsis valliformis. The sequence continues at coordinate 326,998 of NZ_ANAZ01000002.1, read as the reverse complement.
GGGGTTGTGGGCCACGCGGCTGAGCTGCGATACCGCCCGCGTTGAGAACGCCCCCTTCTTGCAGGACGGGGTGGCCGAGGGCGAGATCGTGCGGTTCGTGACGGACGCCGATGGCCTCCACTGGGCGAAGGAGCGGGTTGAGGCATCGGGGAACTGCACCATCCGGGTCCTGCCCGTTCCCTCCGGCCCGCTGGGGCGAAGCGCTCGGGCTGTACACGAGCTGCTGTCGCCGTTTGGTCTAGGTGGCGAGGTCTTCAGCGAGGAATTCCCGTTGGTCGCCTTCACCGTGCCCGCCGATGCAGACTTTGGCGGACTTAAGGCGTTGCTCGTCCGCGGCCAAGAGGACGGGTGGTGGCATTTCGAGGTCGCCTGTGCCACCGACGCATGGCGCGACGGGTAGTCGCCGCAGCCAGTAGCTCCTTCACTGCGCGGCTTCCCGCGTTGGGGCTCTGGGCGGCGAAGTCCCGTAGGTACCGGTGCATCGGCTCGATCGGCTGCCCGTCGGAGCCGACGTGACACACTCCGCAGGGGATCGTGGCCGGAAGCTCTACTGACTCTGCTGGGTTCGGTGTAGTGGTTGGTGTCCTGGTGCTGTCGGTCAAGCGCGATAGTTCCCCGGAAGGATCCTGATCAGGGCTTCTGGCAAAGCGGGCCGTGGACCTAATCGAACTAGCCAGAGTTGAGAGCCAGGACGGAGCGCCGGTCCTGAGAGGTGCGAAACCGGGACCGTCTGAGGCTCGCGGAGCCAGATCCTCAACCAGGTGGAGTCATAGGCGAGGCCATACAGCGCACATGGAGCTCTTCAGGGGTTCCCGGACACGCGAAAACCCCAGGTCTGAGCGATCGAAAGTGCGCTCTGACCTGGGGTTTTCCCTGGTAGGGCCCCAGGGGATCGAACCCTGAACCCGCGGATTAAAAGTCCGCTGCTCTGCCAATTGAGCTAAGGCCCCACGGCGACGAGTGGCTCGGCGCCGAGACAACTCTACCGCAGTGGTAGGGCCGACGCAGAGCAACCTTCGGTGGGTGCTGGGGCGCCTGTCCCGTAGGGGTTTCGGGGTGCTTTTGGGGTGGCTGGTGTGCTCTTCTTCGGTGGACTGCGGGGAGTGGGATGATCACCGGGCGCCAGCGGGGCGATCTCCTCGTGTTGCGGCATGGAAAAATACACATTGAGAAATATTGCACGACATGCAATTGTGGGTCGTGTAAGGGGAGGACCTATGGGGCTGAGGGAACGCAAGAAGCTGGCCACGCGGCGCGCTCTGCGGGAAGCGGCAGTGCGGCTCACGTTGGAGCGGGGGCTGGAGAACGTGACGGTGGAGGCGATCTCGGCCGAGGCCGACGTCTCGCCGCGGACCTTCTTCAACTACTTTGCGACCAAGGAGGATGCGCTCCTGGACAACGTCGCCGTCTCCCTCGACGAGGACGCGCGGGCGGCGTTCGTGGCGGGCGGGCCCACGGGTGTGTTCACCGAGGACCTCAGTGCCCTGTTGATGGCGACTCTCCTGGTCTCGGACGACCTTGAGGCGCAGCGCGCGGACATGGCGTTGCGCAAGCGGCTCACGGAGCAGGAACCCCATCTGCTGTCCGGGCTGCTGCGGCGCTTCTACGACGTGGAGCGGGGCGTCGCGGTGGCGATTGCCGAGCGGGCCGGGGCTCCTGAGGACGATCCTCGCTCACATCTGGCGGCTGCGGCCGCGATGTCGGCCATGCGGCACTCCATGAAGATGGCCCCGGACCGCCCCGGGGGCGGGATCGACGAGCTGCGTGCCTATCTCGGGGAGTCGTTCCGGATGCTGGGTGAGGTCTTCACCGCGGACGACTGATCGCGGTGTGGTCCACGCCTCAGGAACGGTTCGGGCGTCAGGGACGTCGGACTCGTGCGGGGTTCGTGCCTGACCTTCAGGGGTCGGGGACGGAAGTCAGGGACCACCCAGGGCTCTCCCCGATGGGAATCGTCGTCGTGGACGGGCAAGGTAGAAGCATGAACGAGAACTTCGGGGGCAAGCGGCTCCAGCGCAGTGAATCCGACCGTTTCCTGACCGGTGTCTGTGGCGGTATCGCCGCCTACACGGGCATCGACTCCACCATCGTCCGGATCATCTTCGTCATCCTCGCCCTGCTGGGCATGGCCGGTATTCCGATCTACATCCTGGCCTGGCTGCTGATGCCCGCCGAGAGCGAGCAGCGTTCGCTGCTGGAGCAGATCATCCGTAACTTCCAGGGAAAGCCGAGTGAGCACTGATGTGGAGCCTGCGCGCACACCCGGACTGGCGGCGGCGTGAGCTGTGTGCCCCGCGGGAGGACCGGGAGGCCGAGGAGGCCCGCGAACAGCCCGCGGAGCACCGCTCCGAGCGTTAGGGGCGGCCTCTAGGAGGCAGTCTCCGACTCGGTTGCCTCCATCCGCGCGGCGACCTCCCCGGACATCCGGGACCAGGGGATGGCCAGACCGATCGCGCAGAGCAGGGCGAGCGCCCCCGCGCCGGCGATGACCGTGCCGGTGCTGGTGATCTCGACGAAGAGGCTGGACAGCAGGATGCCGAGGCCCTGCGCGGCCTGGAGCCCCGAGGCGACCAGGCCGAAGGCCAGCCCCCGGCCCTCCTTCGGCACACACAGGACAAAGGCTGCGTTGGCCACGAACTGGTAGGAACCGGCCGCCCCGCAGAGGGTCAGGGCCGCGATCATCATCCACAGCGGCATCTGGAAGACCCAGAGCAGCAGGGGTATGCAGGTGAGGATCGCGAGCGGCCCGAGCATCCGGATCCGGGTGGGCGGGGGAATCAGCCGGGTGAGGACGAAACCGCCGAAGAGCGCGCCGATGGACTGGCCGGCCATGATGAAACCGGCCGCGGCCGGACCGGCGCCCGCCTCGTCGGCCATGGGGTTGGCCAACCCGTAGGGGACCGAGTACAGACCCGCGAGCCAGGCAAGCAGCGCGAGGGTGCGCAGCTTGGGGTCGCGGAAGACCAACTTCGCACCGTCCCTGGTCATCACCAGGAGACCGGGCCGCTTCTCGCCGCCCTCCTCGCGTGCCGGAGCGGGCCGCGACTTGACTCCGAGCCGCACGATCAGCGCGGACAGGACGAAGAGCAGGCCCGTCGACATCAGAGTGATGTTAGGGCTGACGAACGTGACGATCACACCCCCCGCGATCAGCCCAAGGAGCATCCCGACCTGCGCGGTCAGCTGGATGATCGCGGTGCTGGCCACGTAGCGCTCGCCCTGGACGATCTGGGTGAGCAGGGCCGCCCGAGCCGCGGCGAAGGGGATCCCCGGCAGAACCGACAGGAACAGCAGGGTCCAGACCGCCCAGATCGGCATCCCGGGGATTCCGACCAGCACGATGAACACGGCCCGGAGCAGGTCGCAGACGATCATCATCTGGCGCCGCGGCAGGATGTCAGCCAGCCCGGAGAACAGCGGACCGGCGAGGATCGGCGGCAGGAACATCACGGCCAGCGTGACTCCGGCCGCGAAGGCCGACTGCGTCAGTTGGTAGACCAGCACGCTGGCGGTGATGTTCAGCAGGTTGGTGCCGATCATCGACAGGGCGTGGGCCGCCCACATCGAGCGGAACTCGCCGATAGCCATGACGTCGCGGTAACTGCTCCGCCATTTGTCGTCCTGCGTCTCCGAAGATTCGTAGTCTCCGTCGTCAGGGGCTTTGTCAAGGCTTGGATTGCCCACCTGGCACTCCCTTACAGTCACAGGGGGTGGAATCACGCTGTGTCGTGTCCCAATGACCAACGGTTCCCGAAGTAGGCCTGGGTGGCAAGCCGGTTGGGGAAATTCGTGTCTGATTCGTTGCTCCGAGTAATGTCTCCTGGTCTGATTCGGTAGGGGTTCGTATTGGTGGCGTCCGGTTTGTTTTCCCAGGTGGCCGCAGATCAAGGGGAGGTTTTTCGGTCGCCTGGTGCGCCAGGCGCTGCGGAAAGTTGTTACTCGCCGCAGTGGTGTCGCGAATGCAAAACGGTGTCCCGAACGCCCAAATTTATAGGATCTTCGGATGATTATTCGCCCGAATATCGCTCTGAGTGAGCACTGATCGGTAGCGTTCCGAAGCGATCGGAGGCCGGCTCACCAGCTGTCGCCGGGACCCGGTCAGCCCTGAGTGCGCGGGCGGCCCTGAGCTCCCGGTCAGCCCCAGCCGAGTTCGGTGAGTCGGGCGTCGTCGATGCCGAAGTGGTGGGCGATCTCGTGGACGACGGTGATGAGCACCTCGTCCACCACTTGCTCCGAGGTCTCGCAGATCGCACATATGTTGCGCCGGTAGATGAAGATCTGGTCCGGGAGCACCCCGAAGTAGGAGTCGCCGCGTTCGGTCAGCGGGATCCCCTCGTAGAGGCCGAGCAGGCCCTCCTGCGACTCGTCCTCGACCGTGATCACCACGTTGTCCATGAGCTGGGCCAGCTCTGGCGGAATCTGGTCCAAGGCGTCGGCTACCAGTTCCTCGAAGTCCCTGCGCGTCAGTTCAACCACGCCTGCCATTGTGCTGCCTCCCCGGAGCGGCAAGGAAGAGACATAACACTCTGGACGGGAGGAAACATTGGGAACGGCTCCACTCAACGGCATGATGGGGGTGTGTTGTCTTGGGGAGAGATCCGCGCCTATGACTTTCGTGGGGCCTACGAACGGTTCCGAGCGACCCTGCGCCGGTGGCGTGCCGGGCGGCTGTGGCGATGGAGCTGTGTCTTCGTCGCGGGTCTGGTCGGCGGCTGGCTCGGCCTGGCCCTCGGCGGCCAGGTGGTCACGCCGATCGGCCCGGCGGACGTCACCTTCTCCCTGAGCCCCCAGTGGCACGGTGAGACCGTCGTCAACGTCGCACCGCTGGGTCAGCTGGCCTTCGACACTCACGCGGCGCCGCTGAAGCTCGAGGCGACCATCACCGACATCCGGCTCGCCGCAGCCGAAGAGATGTTCGCTGACCCTGAGGCGATCAACCGGATGGCCGCGGGCATCGGCGCGGACCTCACCGACGGCGTGATCGCCCTCCTGTTGCGCTCTGCGCTCGCGGCGACCGCCGGCGCGGCCATCATGGGCCTCCTGCTTTTCCGTAGCGCCTGGCGCGCCCTGGCGAGCGGGGCCACCTCACTGCTGGTCCTGGTGGGCTTCGGTGGTGTGGCTGGTCTCACGTTCAACCCAAGTGCCATCGCCGAACCCCGCTACACCGGCCTGATCGCGGGCGCCCCGATGGTGGTGGGCAGCGCCGACGACGTGTTCAGCCGGTTCACCGAGTACCAGGAGCAGCTCGCCGGGCTGGTCGGCAACGTGTCGATGATCTACGAGGCCACCTCGTCGTTGCCGGTCTACGACGATGACGAGTCGGTCATCCGGGTGCTGCACGTCTCCGACATCCAGCTCAACCCCGCGTCGTGGAGCATCATCAGCACCCTCCAGGAGCAGTACGGGGTGGACGTGATCGTGGACTCGGGTGACCTGACCGACCGCGGCAGCGCGGCGGAGGACGTCTTCGCCGACGAGATCGGAAAGCTGGACGTGCCCTACGTGTGGGTGCGCGGCCAGCACGACTCCATGGGTACCCAGCGCGCGGTGGAGGCCCAGCCCAACACCGTGGTCCTGGACGGGGACGTCGAGGAGGTCGGTGGCCTCACCTTCTACGGTGCGGGCGACCCCCGATTCACCCCGGACGCCACCCGGCTCAACCCCGACGCGGCCGGTGTGGCCGCGCTGGGCAAGGAACAGGCGGCGTCGATCGCGGGCGGCTCGGACGACGTGGACGTGGCGATCCTGCACACGCGCACCCAGGCGGAGCCGTTCGACGGGGTGGTTCCGCTGGTCCTGGCCGGGAACGAGCACCGGCGTTCCACCGAACTCACCGACCTGGGAACCAGGTTCCTCATCCAGGGGTCCACTGGCGGCGCGGGGCTGAGTGGGCTGGATCACGGTTCCGGTCGACCGACCCCGTACCAGGCGTCCGTTCTCTACTTCGATGCAGAAACCGGCCGTCTCCAGGCCCGCGACGACATCGATCTCGGTGGCATCGGTCTCACGTCCGCGCAGGTCGAACGGCATATCGAGGAGGACCCGGGTCGTCACGTCGGCGAACCGGTCGAGGAAGAAGAGGACGAGGAGGACGAGGATCCGAGCCCGGCGGAGGACACGCCCTAGTCGTTTTCCGTCCGCTGTTGAGCCCCTGTGTAGTCGCAGGTCGTGCAGGTCTCGGCCGGTCTCGGACAATCACTTTGGTGTTGGTGGGAATCTCCCCTATGCTTAGGCTGTCTACACGGGCCCCCATCGTCTAGCGGCCCAGGACGCCGCCCTTTCAAGGCGGTAGCGCGGGTTCGAATCCCGTTGGGGGTACGAAGCGGTTCAGAGCACTGTCGGACATCTGGCAGAATAAGAACCGCAGCGAAGCACGAGGCCAGCGCAGCCGAGTGCGACAACTGAACAAGGTCCTGTGGAGCAGTTAGGAGTGCTCGCCACCCTGTCAAGGTGGAGGCCGCGGGTTCAAATCCCGTCAGGACCGCAAGCGTCGTCGAGGTAATCGGCGCCGCGGCTAGGTAGCTCAGTTGGTACGAGCGTCCGCCTGAAAAGCGGAAGGTCGGCGGTTCGACCCCGCCCCTAGCCACACGGTATGACCAGCATCAAAGCCCGGAAGCCCTTTGGCTCCGGGCTTTTTTGACAGCAACGTGACAGCAACCGGTTCACCCGAGCGCGTCCCCCAGCTTCCCCAGAGCCCGCCGCTTGTCATCGAGCGAGGCGTGCGCGTAGATCGTCATCGTGACCCCGATGTCGCTGTGGCCGACGATCTCCCGGACCACCTGGGGCGGCACCTCCAGGTTCAGCAGGAGCGTCACGCACGTGTGCCTCAGGTCGTGGAAGCGCATCCCCTCCAGACCGGCGGCGCGGCGCAGCGGCTCCCAGCTCCGGCGCAGGTTGTCCGGCTCCAGGGGGGTGCCCCGCCGCGAGGGGAAGAGCAGACCGTGTTCCTCCCAGTCGGGGAAGGCGTCCGAACGTTCGTGGAACTGGCGCCTGCGATGCGCCTTGAGGGCTTCCACACAGATGCCCGGTAGCGGCACCGTCCGGGCCGAGTCCTCCGTCTTGGGAGGGACCAGGGAGAGCTTTCCGTCCACCCGTTGCAGGGTGTGGACCACCTCCAGGCGGCCCGCCTCCAGGTCGACGTCATCCCAGCGCAGCCCGAGCAGTTCACCACGGCGCAGGCCCAGGCAGAGCGCCAGGACGTAGAGAGCGTGGAAGCGGTCAAATTCGGCGGCCTTGAGCAGGCGACGGGACTGCGGCACGTCCAGGCCCCGGTTCACCGTGTAGCGCGGAGGCGAGACCTTCACCAGCGAGGCCACGTTGCGCGCGATCACCTCCTCTCGTACGGCGGTCTGGAGCGCGTTGCGCAGCACGGCGTGGATCGACTGCACCATGCGCGCGGACAGGCGGTGCTCGCAGCACACCGGCCGGGGGAGCGCGCAGCAGCGAGGAGAGGACCGGGCGGCGTCCGTGCCGTTCTTGCAGCACTGGCAGAGTTGCCGAACATTCGTGATGAAGACCCGCACGTCCCGCGCCGACAGCTTGGCCAGGCGCTTCCTGCCGAGCATCGGAGCCAGGTACCGGCGCACCACGCCCTCATAGCCCTGGACCGTCTTCGGCCGGCGCTCCGCACGGACGACATGCTCAAGCCAGTAGTCCAGGTACTCCGCTACCGTCCAGTTCTCCGAAGCCACCGGGATACCCCGGGCGGAGTCCGCGAGCAGCCCGTTCAACTTGGTGCGTGCGTCGGCCTGGTCCCGGCCGTAGCCCTGCACCCTCTTGTGGGTGCCGTCAGTGGCCAGCACGTACCCGGCGAAGGCCCAACGGCCGTCCTTGCGCTGCCAGACGCTTCCCTCCCCGCGTTGGCCCGCTTACGACCCCGGCGACGCTTCCCGTTGCTCTCAGGGGCGCTCACGCGGCGTCCTCCAGGGCTTCCAGACACTCGGGGAGCGCGGCGACGGGAACGAGGCGGCGACGGCCGATCTTGACGGTGCGGAGGGTGCGCGAGCGGATGAGGTTGTAGACCATCCAGCGGCTCACCCGGAGGCGTTCAGCGGCCTCTTCGACGGTCAGGAGGAGTTCGGTCATGATCACGCAGCTTCCTGTTCAGTGGTTGCCGAATGTTCGGGGGTCCGTGCGGCGTGGAGTTGGGTGCGGCGTTTGAGCGCTTCGCCCACGGCGCGGAGGAGGCGTTGTTCTCGGGGCGCGACGTCAGGGTCGGTAGGTCGTGCGAGTTCCCAGGCGAAGTCTCCGGAGTTGACCGAGGTCAGCACTGGGGAGCGCGGGTGTGTGTTGTCGCCCTGGTCCTCGTTGGTGGGGTCGACACCGAGTGCGTCCAGGACCCAGGCGAGGCGGTCCGCTTTGTGGTCAGCGAGGGTCTTGCCGGACCACTTCCGGGAAACCAGGACGCGTCGGCCCGCGTAGCCCAGGTGTTCACGCCGATGAGCCTTGGAGCGGCAGAACCCCGGGCGCTGACCGGCTTTGGCCTCTTGGGGTTGGATGCCGTAGCGCAGCCAGTTCGAGCAGCGGGGCGAGCACGGCTCGTACCGGAGGGTTTCCATGAGCCGGTCCACGTGCTGTTCCTGCCGCACCGTTTCGGCGGCGTGGCAGTCCGCGATGTCCTTGGTCAGGTACTTGGCCAGGTAGCGCACGCACCGGGCGGCGTCCTCGGTCCCGGCCACGACCCCCTTGGCGTCCACCTGCTTTCCGAACCGCACCACGTGGAACGGCTCCGCATCGGGGTCAGCGTCGATCTCGTCCAGCGCCTCATCCCAGGTCGGGAGGACTTCGCCCGTGGTGGGGTCGAGGTAGGTTCCAGCGGCAGCGTCCCACACCGGCAGGTGTTCGCCCTCGTAGACCACCGTGTCCGCTGGGGGCCACCACACCTGGTGGTAGGTCGCAGCGGCGATCTGGCGCAGCTCCGAGCGCGGGAGGGTGCCGCGTGTGGCCATGTGCAGGTGTGGGGCGAGGCGCCGTTGCGGTTCGACGGAGGCGAAGTACTGCACGTCGAATCCGGCGACCCGGCGTAGGTTCTGCACGAACCGGTCGATGAGTTTGGAGAAGTGCAGGGTGTCGCGGGCGGCCCGCCGGTAGTCGTAGGTCGAGAAATCGACCGGGGTGCCGTCCGAGCGCACCCGACCGTACGAATCGAGCGTGAGGGTCAGGAACAGGGAGGGCCGGAACACCTTCCCCGAAGCGGGGTCAGTGAACGCCCGCCCGACCGTCTTCCTGGTCATGGGTCGCTTGGGCAGATCCGGGACGTCCTGACGCCTCTTGGTGGAGCGCACCCGACGCGGCCCCGAGCCGGAAGAGATGGAGCGGGTGACCGATCCGCGTAGCCTGGAGGCGGTGATTTCCTCGTCCAGGCCCGCGATCGCGGCGTCCAGTGCGGCGAGCTGTTCGGGTTCAGCGGCCCCGGTAGCGGCGAGGCGGTCGCGTTCGGCGGTGACCATGGCCCGCTGTTCCACCCAGCCCTGTTGCTGCTGTGTGGGTGGGTCGGGTTCCACGACGGGTTCGGTGGCCAGGTGCCAGCCCTCTTCACACTGGGTTCTGCGCAGGGACCGTTTCCTCTTTGCGCAGGCCGGACAGCGTGATTCCAAGGTGGACCCGCAGGGGACGTCGATCACCAGTGTTTGACCGGTCCCGATATCGGTACGCCGAAGGGAGACCGGGCGGATGCACACACCGTGATCGGCAGCGACCTGTTCGGCCACCTCACGAGCCAGGGGTTGCGCGAGTCGTTCGGCCCGGGTTGTCTTACCGGTAGGAGTCGGCATCAGCGCCACCCCCGCTACCCCAGGAGCTCCGCACAGCATGAACAGCACGAAGCTTCCCGTCTGGATCCTGGCATTGTGTCTTGGCGCTTTTGCCGCTCTGCTGGTTCAGCTTCTGTCGCCCTATGAGCCGCCCCGGCCAGACCGGTTCTGGGCTGCACTCGTGTGCTCGGGGATCGCAGCTGTGGGCGCAACCGGCATTTTCGTCTACGAACGATGCATCGAGCCCCGTCGTCACAGGCCCTCCCCAGACGCGCGTTTCCGGGAGTCGAAACCGTAGAAGTCGGTCATGGCGGTGATGTCGTCATCGGAGACGAAGGTGGCCCGTACCCGTACCGGGGAGGGTGAGGTTTCCAGGCGTACGTAGGCCACGCCGGGAAGGGTGGGGTCGATCAGGTGCGCCTCAGCCCCGCGTTCCCTCGCGCCTTCCCCGAGGACCATGTCCACCTGCGAGGCCTCATCCAACCTCAGGGCGATCTTGTCGGGGAACAAGTTGCGCAGGTTCATCACTTCCTTACGGGGGTCCTGGAGCGCGGCCAGCACGCAGAAGCCCACAGAGCGGCCCTGCGAGGTCAGAGTGGCGATGGCGTTCTCCGAGCGTTTTCGCACGTCCCGGTCAGGGTGGTAAGCGGTCAGGAAGGCGACCTCGTCCAGGGCCACGACCACGAACGGATCAGCCGAGGTCGGAGTGTGCGAGCGCTGCCTGCCCGCATACCGCTCCGCGCGTTCCTGCATGGAGGCCACCGCGTGTTCGAGTAAGGCCACCGCGGCTTCCCCGGTGTCCGCGTAGCGGGCGAACAGGTCGCGTCCGTAGGCCAGCTCCATGCGTTTGGGGTCGATCCCCCACACCTGCGCGGACCCGTCAGCGATGGCGGGGAGCATGGCCCGGATGGCCGACCAGAGCACGGAGCCTTTCCCTGCCCCGGTGACGCCGACGATCAGGACGTGTGTGCCGTGCAGGCGCAGTTTCCATGGGGTGCCGTCTTCGCGCTTGCCGACCGGCAGGGCGCCCAGGTCCGGGGACTCGGGGACGGGGAGTGCGTCGAGGGGTTCGGCGAGGGTGTCGTGTCGGGGGAACTCCAAGGTGATGTCTCGGGGTCCGTTGACGGTGACGCGGCAGGAGGGTGCGGCGAACCCGTGCGCCAGCTCTACCACCCGGTGCTCAAAGTCCGCCGGGGAGGTTCCGGCGACCAGGGAGACGCGGACGTAGTCGGCCCGGGCGTTGCAGCGCACGGAGCGGATGCGGGGCAGGTAGCGGCGTTCCTGGTAGGACTCGGCCAGCCCGGAGATGACCAGGACCGGTTGCCAGTGACGCCGGTACACGGCCAGGTGTCGCCACCAGGCCAGCAGGCGCCAGGTGACGCAGTACCGGTAGGAGTCCGGCCACATTCGCCACCAGATGAGGGAGCCCACCGCCAGCGCCCCCGCGAGTGCGGCCAGTCCGGGCCACCCGAGATACCACCAGCAGGCCACCACGGCCGTGATCGAGGTGACCATGACGGGGAAGCGGAACGGCAGGGTGACGAGGAAGCGGGTCAGCCTCCAGAGCCAGGAGCCGAGTACCACGATGCCGGGAGTCTCGATGATCGGAGTCGTGAACCTGACTCCCTGTGCCGGGGTCGGCAAGGTCGGGGAGGTCTGCGCGGCCCCCACCTTTGGCTGGCGCATCATCGCGCATCACCAGCGTTCGGGGCTGGAGCGGCGCTGCGGAGCTTGTCGCGTGCCACACCCGCACGAGCAGCGGCACGGGCGGCATCCGGGTTACCGTCCCGTTCAGCGATGGCACCGAACACCCGGGCCTTGAAGTCGAAGAACGCGGCCCGTTCCTCAGGGGTCGTGCGGGGCTTGTCGTATTCGTCCAGGAAGGCCCGGACCAACTGGGGACCCGTCAACTCGGACAGGTCGGTTCGGTTATCGGACATACTGAGGACACCTCTTCACGGAGCTTGCTAGGGCTTGCGGGAGGGGTTCGAGGGGCGGCTAGGTGTTGGAGCACCAGGCCGCCCCGTCTCATGTCTGTTGTGGTCAGGCAGCGTCCTTGACGGGAGCCTTGTTGCGGCCCGAGGTACCGGGGGCCTTCACACCCCGAGCCCGCAGGGAGTACGCCACCCGGGGGCGACGGCCGGAGTCATCGACGTAGGGCATGACCGCCATGTGCTCGAACTCGATCGGGCGGAACGGCAAGCCGGGAACCTCGTCCGGCAACGTGGGGCACACTTCGGCGGCGACCTTGACCTTGACCGACTTGGCCTTGCCCCGCGCTTCGGGGTCGGCGTCGATCACGTCCACCGCCCACAACGGGAGCCCGGTGTCCTTGTCCATCTGCGGACGCTTGGTCTCGAAGTCGGTGATCGCTTCCACCCCGAGCGCGAACGCACCGTGCGGGAAGACCGTGCCGAAGGAGACCGGCAACGCACCCTGAATAGCCATGGGATTCCTCTCCGCGCTGATCAGCGCAACAAAAAGCGTGTGGTCAGCCGCACCCCTCCATCACGGGAGGGAGCGTGCGACTGACCACACACTAAGCCGTACTTTTTGTTTTGTCTAGTACATGAAGTACTAGCTAGTACTCAGAGTGCGCCCACCCTCCGAGCCAAGCCGGACAACGCAGACCCGGCGGGGTCCTGGATAGCCAGGAGATCCCCCACCACCTGCCGCACGATGGGATGGGTGCGCACCTGCTGGGGTGTGATGCGCTCTGCCTCTTCCAGCGTGGCCACGGCCTCATCTACGCTGCGGCGCTGCAACTGCGCACGTGAGACATCGATGAGGAAGCGGCCCCGGCGTTCGGGGGACAGGATCGACACGTCCACCGCATCAGCGGCACGCAGCGCTACCCCGGCATCGCCCAGGTCCACGGCCACGGACACCTCATGCAGGCCCACGTTCGCCGGACCGAACTCGGTGTTGAAGTCGTTGCGCTCGGTCCCGAGGGCGTCCGCGATCCGCTTGGCCTCTGCCACATGCCGATAGGCGGTGGTGGCGTCGTTGCGGCGAGCAGCGGCGACCGCCCGTTGCAGGGTCAGCGCACCGTAGACAGACCTGGCTTCGGGGTCGCCTTCCTCCACCAGGGCCCCCAGCGCCTCGCACGCGGTCCGCGCGGTGGTCTCCACCTGGTCGTAGTGACGGGCGCCCTGAAACGTCAGGCACAACCGGAACTCACCGGCAGCCATGAGGAGCGGATCTTCGGCACGTTCGGCCGCTGTGATGGCGCGGTCGGCGGCGATCCACGCGGCTTCATACTCGCCCAGCCGGGACAGAGCCGAGGAGCAGGCGCGGTAGGCGGCGTTGAGAAGCCGGAACAGCTCCAGGCGCTCACCGTTGGGGACCGAGCGCGCCGCCGACTCCAGGTCGGGGATCAGCGACTCCAGGGCTTCTGTCAGTTCGATGTAGGCGCTGGCGTGGGTCAGCTCCCACACGCGATCCACTCGCCCTCGAAGATCCTCTATGTCCACTGCGGCCGGACTGCGGCGCAGCAGGGCGGCCAGGGCGTGGGAACCGCTCAGGATGAGCCGCAGGCGGCTGCTGCCCGGAGGTTCCTCGTTGGCGGCGGCGACGATGGGAGCCTCAGCGGCCAGTTCGGAGACGGGAATCTCCAGTACCTCGGCCAGCTTCTCCAGGACCACCATCCGGTCGACCTTGCGCACTCCGCGTTCGACCTGGGAGACCCAGGCTTCAGAGCGGCCGACCAGCCGGGCGAACTCGCGTTGGGAGAGGCCCCGCTGTTTGCGGTGCTTGGCCACCTTGCGGCCCAACGCCTTTTGGTAGTCGGTGCTCACTCCTGAACACCCTTGGCGCCTGCCAGGTGGAGGAAGTCCACCTCCACCGAGGCCAGGAAGGCGCCGCGAGCGTCAAGGAAACGCTTCACGTGCGGCTGCTCCTCGTGGGTGTCGAAGGCGGAGCGGTCGGCGTACAGCTCATAGAAGATCCGCTCCAGCGGCTTGCCCTCCACCGTGTGCACGGCGTAGATGAGCGTGCCCGGCTCGCTCTGGCGGATGTGCGGCAAGGTCTCGGCCACCAGGGAATCGAAGCCGGTAGCGGCTTCCTCGTCCTTGAGTGTGAACCGGACGGACAGTCCGAACATGGGGCACTCTCCTCACTTTGACTACATGACCCGTACTTATTGTGCGCGCAAACCAGTGCGCTACACACGCATTCAATGTACGGTAGGCGTACTTATAGTACTAGTCATGCAGCTCAGTGTCTGCCCCCTGCACCAAGAGCACGAGGTGAAACCCCATGTCCCTCCACGCAGACCGGATCACCTACACGGAGAGCGTCCACCACCGCTGGTTCCCCGGCACGGTCGACCAAGTTGCCCAGGTTCGCGCATACGTGCGCGACAAGCTCAGCGAGTTTCCCGCAGTCGATGACGCCGAACTCCTCACAAGCGAACTGGCGACCAACGCCGTGCAGCACACGCCGTCCAACCTCCCCGGGGCGGGGTTCGGCGTCCTCATCGAGCACGAGTACGGAAAGAGCGTGCGAGTCACCGTTCACGACGGGGGTTCGTATTTCGATGCTCCGTACGTGGCGCAGCCCGAACCCGACTCCGAACACGGCCGTGGCCTGTTCCTCGTTGACGCCCTGGCCACATCATGGGGCAGCCACGCCACCCTCTCCGGCCGTAAAACCTGGTTTTGTATCGAAAACTGAAAAGCGGGAATTTGCAAAGCCTCAGAAGCTGGGGAGGTGGAAAGAGTCTGAATTCGATCCTGGTTTCCAGTAGTAGTAATCATCTGCCCATTGCTCGGCTTTCCAAAATGATTTACAACATTCGCAAGAGAGTGATTCTTCTCCAGAGGTTTGAGGAGGGAGCAGGGAAGAGTTCTCGCAGATGGGGCAAGATCTTGAATCGGATTCAATCTTGTAGGCGTCAACGAAGCTCGGAAATTTTCGATTCTTGACTGATGAGCACTCATTGCACAGTATGAGGCTTGTTATTGCTTCTTGGGTGTAGCTCTTTATTGAGTCGTAGAAATTGACCTCAGGATGGAATCCAGGTGGAGAAAATTTTGTGATTCGCTCTGCTGGTTCGCGGCATGGGTTAACCCAGCTGATGCGCCCCCCTTTGAAGTTTGAGCCTATTAGTCCTCGAACGAGGAGGTCTGTTTCTGGGGCGGAGTAACCGATCACGCAGATCTCAAAAGAGTCGCGTAGGGCTTCGGCTGCCATCCTCCACTGTGCACGAAGAACATCGTGCCCGTAGTAGTCATTCTTGGTTGCTACAGGAGGAACGATCATGGGGACCTTGTCAGAGACTTCACGGACGTTCCGATCCACGGAAATTGGAAAAATTGGCGGAGTCCAATTTGGCCGATCTGAGTCCGTGTAAATTGTATCTCCGTGGGGTGCATCCCATCCAGAATAGTACCAATTCACAGAGCCGTGAAGCTTCAAGAGCGTGAATGGGTGGTCTGCACTGTCGCTCCACATTAATCCCTGAGAGTGTCGGTACTTTGCTGGGGTGAGTGCAACTGGGTGCAGGCTAATCTTACTTGCATTCTGGGTCCAAGGTCGGATTGAGTGTGCTGCGGCGCGCTCCACCACCTCGTCGTAATTAAAAGTGATCACTTTGCTGCTAGTGAAATCCCAGTAGTGTATAAGCTGCGCAAGCCAATCTGGCATGGGTTGCTTGAATGCTTCGTTTTGGCATTCCCTGATAACTTGCGCGACTGTGCTAGCTACATCATAAAATGAGGCGCGATTTCGAAGATTATCTCCCTCGTCTAGCCAGGGGATTTGAGAGGCGAGGTAGGTCATTAGTGCCTCGAAATCTGATTTGAAATTGTCGATGTTTGGCACTGGGGGCTTGCCTTCCATTTTTAGTTTCTCGTTGATCATTTCTGATAGCTTTGCCATCATGGGCATTCCCGACTCTAGTGCTGCTGAAAAACCTGCACCCAAGATAAAAGTTACGTTTCTGGGCTTTGTGTTCTTTGTGGAATTCATTGGTGCTCCTGGCTGCCGAATTGGGCTGTATGGGATCAAGGCGACGGCGCTCGCGCCGTCGCAGCGGCCCCTGGTCGCAGCTCGGGCTGCGGGCTGACGCCCGGTCCCGAGCTGCGACCAGGGGCTGTGCTGCTGTTGGCATATTGACGTCCACAGCTCTCGGACGGTTGCCGTTTGCGAAAAATCGGCTGATGAAGTGTTCAGATCCCGAGACACCCGATAGCGGGCTACGACTGTCTGGGGTGACCGGCCGCGTCGCTATCGGGCACCTCGGCCTGGAACCGTGGTTGCCGAAGTCCCGTGGCCGGGGGAGCGGTGACAGGCGGAGGAGCGCACGCGCGGCACCGCTGTGGCGGACCGCTTTCCCCTACGTCAGGGCAGGCCGGAGACCCCTCGGAGTGACAGCAGCGGTGACAGCAACGACAGCAGCCGGGGCCGGATTCACCCGGACCGAACCGGACTCCCACCGAGCACACGAAAGCGGGGCCGCTCCGCCTACCCCGCCTGAAAAGCGGAAGGTCGGCGGTTCGACCCCGCCCCTAGCCACACAGAACGAATCGCGTGAAACGCCCCGCAACCTGGGTTTCCAGGAGCGGGGCTTTTTCGTGTCCGGGGTGCGGACCGGGTGCCGGTGCGGGTTTCGGTGGGCGGCTGCGCTGAATACGCGCTGGAGTTGCGGGTGGCTCAGCGGCGGTGCCAGGGCCCGGGATCACGCATCAGGACCCAAGCGCGATGACGAACGTGCTGAGGGCGAGCAGGGCGGAGGCCGGGGTCGCGGTCAGGCGTTCGGGGCGGCTGCGGGAGACGGCGTTCAGCCCGACCATGAGCACGGAGTAGGCGAACAGCACCCAGGTGGCGATGATGATTGCGGGGGATTCGCCGCCGGGGAGGAGGCCCGCACGGCTCGCCAGCAGCAGGGCGAAGCCGGGGAGGATCACCAGGGCGATCGCCGCCGACCAGCGTAAGCGCGGGGTCGGTACGCGCGCCTGGCCGCCCCACACGTACTCGCCCAAGGGGAAGCCAACGAGGATGAGGGCTTGGACCACCCCGAGAACGCTCAGGACGGCGAGTGCCAGGACGAGTGCCGCGGTGGTCATTGGTGTTCCCATCTCGGTGGCGTCCGTGCCGCCTGCTCGGCCCCGGACACTGCTCCCCCTAATGTATCTCATAGATATGTTGGCGAGAGGGTGTCGACGGGGTCGGAGGAGTGCTTCGGCCGCCTCGACGACGGCCTCGTCCAGTTCGTCCTTGGTCAGGGCATGGTCGGCGCTGTCCTGGCCGATCGACATCGCCGAGATGAACAGGCCGCCGGGTAGGTGCTGGGGGAGTCCCCTCGGCCGCTCGAGAGGGCGGAACCGGGTTCACCAGGTGACGCCGTGCCAGCTCACGTGGTGGTCGGTGTGGTCGGAGTCCTTCGTGCACCAGTAGGTGGTGCCGTCGCGCAGGAGGAAGCGGTCGCAGGCGATTCCGGCGGCCCGGTCCTCGGAAAGGGCGCGCAGCAGGTGTTCGGTGCCTTCGGGGAACCGTTCGCCGAACCCCAGGCCACCGAAGCTGTCCAGGCCCTCCAGGAGGCGTTCCTGACGGGTCTGGGGGCTGCCGGGGCCGATCGGTTCCGGGGCCAGGCTGATCACCAGGGCAGTGGCGTTGTCGGTGCTCTCCGCCTCTCGGGCGGCGTCCACCAGGGCCTGAACCAGGGTCGCGGGGTCGTGCGCGTGATCGGTGACCAACTCGGCCAGCAGCCGTTCGTCCACGTAGTCGTGGATGCCGTCGCAGGTGAACAGGGTGAGGTCGGCCGCGGGCGCGGTTGCGGTCCCGACGTCGTCGAGGGCGGCGGTGGCCACGGAGGTGGTGACCGCGTGGTCGCCGGCCCTCGCCAGATCGTCCGCGGCCCACAGGTCGCGCAGCTCCTGCCCGTGGGTGTGGTCGCGGGTGTGCTGGCGCAGCCCTTCGCCGGGGCTCCAGGTCCACACCCGGCAGTCGCCGACCCAGGCGATGTCTATGGGCTCGTCGGGGGAGTCCTGGCGGGCGTGCGCCATCACGCAGTCGGTCCCGGGGTGGAGCAAGGTGATTGCCCGGTGGGCGGCGAGGACGGCGTCCACGGCCTCGCCCGAGGCGGCGGTGGCGGTGTCCGCGGCGAGCTGGGCGGCCTCGCGGGTGTCGGGGTGGTCGCCGAACCCGTCGGCCACGGCCGCCCGCCAGCCCCCGGAGGCGGGTTCGAGCCGGTGGGAGTAGGCGTCCTGCTGGCTCGGCCGAGGGCCCTGGTCAGTGTCGGTGGCGATGACGGGGGGACTCACGCGCGCTCCTTCGGCCGGATCCTGTGGTGCCGCACCCACAAACGATGGGACCTGGGGAGATGCACGGAGGCGGGGGTTTGGTTCGCGCGGGGAGGTCACGAGAGATCACGAACGAGAGGCATCTCCCCGGCACCTGGGACGAACCGGAGCGCCCGGCCGCTGTCTACCCTGTGTTCCGTTTCCCCATCTCGCCCCCGAATGCCCCGAACCAGGAGTTCCCTTGCCGTCGAGCAGCCAGGACCAGCCCAACGAGATCGAAGAACTCACCAAGCGTGTGAGCAAGCTGGAGGACTATGTTCTGATGAACGCCCAGGAGGCACAGCAGACACGCAACACCGGAGCGGGTCTGCTGGCGGGCGGGGCCGGGCTCCTGATCAGTCTGGGCATGCCGTGGGCGAGTATCGATAGCGAGAGCTTCCCATTCGAGGTGAGCGGGGGTCTCACGGGCTGGCAGCTGCTGGCTGACGGCTTGGAGAACTTCAACGAGCTGTTCTGGGTGGCCTCAGCGCTTCTGCTGGTCCTGCCGGTGTTCATCGTGTGGGCCCTGTACTCCACATCCAGGAAAGTCTTCAGAACCGTCCAGGTCTTGCCCGTGCTGATCGCGTTGTCCCTCGTGATCGGCTGGCCCAGGGACGAGTGGTACGCGGGGACGGCCGGGATCGGGGTCTACGTCCTGGCGTTGGCCTTCGGGTTGCTCTGGGCGGCGGCCCGTCGCGGGGCCAGGGGTGAGGTGCACACCGAGATCCTGGGCTGACCCGTCGGCCAGGGCGGAACGCCAGCACCCGGGACGAATCCGAGGCCGCCGTGGAGCGAACCAGCTCGTAGTGGCCGGCGTCTACCCCGGTGTTCCCTTACCCAACCACGCAGGAATACTCCCTTGTCGAAGAACAGTGTCGATGGGCCCAGCCCGATCACCATGCTCCGTCAGCGGGTGACCCACCTAGAGGATCAGGCCAAACGGGAAAGAGCCGAGGCCCCTGCGGATCGGGCCCTGACGGCGGCCTATGCCGTCGGTGCGGTCGCCCTGCTCCTTTCGCTGGCGCTGCCGTGGGTCCGGGAAGGGGCGGCGTGTGGTTCTCGGAGGAAGGTGTGGTCAGCGCGAAGCCGTTGGAGGGCTACGCCACGGGCTGGCTCCTGTTCGGGGGCGCGCTGGGGGAGGGCCGGTGGCTGTTCGCGCTCGCCTTCGCGATGCTTCTGCTCCTGCTGGGCTTCTCACTGGCCTGCCTCTTGGCCCCTTCCAAGGGCGTGCTGGTGACGACCGCGGTCGTGGCCTTCGTGACCCCGGGTCTGTACCTCGTTGCCTGGCTTCCGTCGCTGTCTGATGACAGCGTGTCCGCGGGGTCCGGGGTGTTCGTCATGGTCGTCGCGTGCATGGTGATCGGTCTCAGCGCCAGCGGTGAGGCTGAGGGGCGCCGCTGAGGGGCATGAGGCTCTCGCGTCCAAGCCCTTGCCGGTTCCGCCCCGGTGTGCTGCCGGGTTTGTCGGGTAGTGTCCGTTGACGTGAACCACGTGATCGCCGCTGACGGAACCCGCCTTTGGTACGACGTCCATGGTGCGGGGGAGACGCTGCTGCTCATCCACGGACAGTCCCTCGACCACGAGATGTGGGACGGGGTGCACGAGGACCTCGCCGAACGCTTTCGGGTGGTGCGCGTGGACCTGCGCGGTACCGGCGGAAGCGATGCGCCCCTCGACCGCGCCTACAGCATGGAGCTGCTGGCCCGGGACGTCCTCGCGGTCCTGGACGACCTCGGGGTCGAGCGGGCGCACGTCTACGGGTTCTCCATGGGTGGGAAGGTCGCGCAGGCCCTCGTCTCCATCGCCCCGGAGCGGGTGGGCGCCCTGGTGCTCGGCGCCACCGCTCCCGGCGGGAAGAACGAGGTCGAGCGCCCCGAACACGCCTCCCTGGCCCTGCGCCGGGCCAGCAGCGACGAGGGGCGCGAGCTGATCGGCCCGCTCTTCTACACCCCGGAGTGGGCCCGGGAGCATCCGAAGACGGTCACCCGCATCCTGCCCCGCAACCCGCTGCGCGCCCAGCGCCGCCACTACGAGGCCAGCCTCAAGCACGACGGCTGGGACCTGCTGCCCCGGATTCAGGCGCCGACGCTGGTCGTGCACGGCGAGGACGACGAGCTCACCCCGGTGGGTAACGCCGAGCTGCTCGCCGAGCGCATCCCCGGCGCCGAACTCCTGGTCCTGCCCGGCGCCCGCCACGGTTACCTGCACGAGGCCGCCCCTAAGGCCACCGAGGCGGTCCTGGACTTCCTCACCCGCAACCCGTTGAGCTGATACAGCCACCGTTCATCCGCCGTGATCTTGCTACCAGTAGCAAGTTCGGCGCCGATTTCGCTTCTGGTAGCAAGATCACGGGGAGAGGGTGGGTGGTTCAGGCCTGTGCGGCCCACGTCTGGCGGACGAGGTCGGCGGCCCGGGGGAGTAGGGCGACCTCCTCGGGGGTGAGGTTGGGGTCGTCCGAGCGCAGGGAGACCACCTGGTCGATGAGGCGGGTCGGGTCGCCTTCGACGTGGCCCACGTACGGGGCCAGACAGGCCTCGGCCAGTCCGGCCAGGGGTTGGTCCGTGCTGCCCCCGGTCAGGGCCAGCAGCAGCGCTGTCAGGTCCAGGTCCAGGTCCGGGGCGCCGTCGCGGGCGTTGGTCCAGTCGATCACCACCGGGCCCCTCGGGGTGAGAACCACGTTGCCGGGGTGCAAGTCCATGTGCAGGAGTCGATCCCGACCTGAGCCCTTCCTGCCGGGGAGGGCGTGCAGGCGTGTGTGGAGCTCCGCGAGGGTCCGGCTGGACTCCTCGGGGGTGATCCCGCCCCTCCAGGGACGCGTTGAGCATCGTCGGCCCGTGCAGGCGCTCCATCTCCAGTTCGCTGCCCTGCGCCCGGTACACCTCGGGCACGGGGTAGCCGTGCCGGGCCGCGTGGGCCATGGCGGCGGCCTCGGGGGCGGTGTCGCAGAAGTTCCGGTAGCGGCGCAGCACCCGGCGGTCGTTCAGGGCGAAGACCTCGGCGTCGCGTCCGGAGGCCAGTGGGACAGGCGGGACGGGCGTGACCATAGCGGCTCCTGATGCTGTTGTGGGGGATGCGCCGGGCGCGGGATCAGGCCGGGGGCAGGAAGTCCGTGCGGAGCTTGTCGAGCTGGCGGCGGTCCCGTTTGGTGGGGCGGCCCGCGCCGCGGTCCCGGCGGATCACCGGCCCGTTGGCCTGCGGCGGCTGTGCCGGGGTGCGGTCCGTGTAGCAGCGGGCGGCGATCGGTGCGCCGACCCTTTTCACGATGACGTGGGTCACATCGATGATGCGGGTGATGCCGTGCAGACGGACCCTGACCTGGTCGCCGACCTTGACCGCCATGGCCGGTTTAGCGGGGCGGTCGTTGACCCGCACATGCCCGCCACGGCAAGCCTGGGCGGCGTCGGAACGGGTCTTGGTGAGGCGTACCGCCCACAGCCAACGGTCGACCCGCGTGGAGTCCGGGCCGGAGGGAAGAGGGGCGGACGAGTCGCTCACGCAGGGGTCCTCTCGTGGTTTCGGGTGCGTTGTGAGCCACTCTATTTCGGCGGGGGTGCGAAGTACTCCAAAGTCGCGCTAGAGTTGTGAACGCAACGAGGTCCTGTGGAGCAGTTAGGAGTGCTCGCCACCCTGTCAAGGTGGAGGCCGCGGGTTCAAATCCCGTCAGGACCGCATCATCGAAGGCCCGGTGTCCCAGACACCGGGCCTTCGGCGTTGTCGGGGAAACGAGAGGGACGGTTGTGAGCTACCGCTACGCCACCGAGCGTACGGACCACTCGGCGTTGGCCAGCGGACAGGTGTTGCGGTCCGCGCCCGGATACCCGGGGTTCCCCGTGAGACTGGCCAGCGAGCTCCTCCAGCGGGCGATGGTGCATGTGGAAGGCGCTCAGGTGCGCCTGTGGGACCCCTGCTGCGGCAGCGGGTACCTAGTAGCCGTCCTGGGCCTGCTCCACCGTGACCGGCTCACTCACGTACGTGCCACGGACGTGGACGAGGACGCAGTGGGCATCGCCGCACGCAACCTGGAGCTGCTGACGGCCGAAGGGCTGGCCGAGCGGGAGCGGGAGCTGCGCCGCTCGGCGCTGGACTTCGGCCGGGTGGCGTTCGTGGAACGGGCCGAGTCCGCCCGCGACCTGGCCGCAGGGCTGGCGGCCATGGGCGGTGACCTCCCGCACGAGTCCGCGGTGGCCGACGTCTTCGGGCTGACCGAACCGGTCGACGCCGACCTCGTGATCACCGACGTCCCCTACGGCGAGATGACCCACTGGGAGGGCGGGGTCCCGGAGGGCGACCCGATCCGTGGGCTGCTCGCCGCCATGGGCCGCGTCCTGCCCCCGCACGCGGTGGTCGTCGTGACGGCGCGGACCCGCCGGATCCCGTTGCCGGAGGGGGTCCGGGCGCTAGAGCGGGTGAAGATCGGCAACCGCTCGGCCGCCCTCGTCCGTGCCCGGGAGCTCGCCGCGGCGCTGTGACCGTCTCCCCGCCTTCCTGGATCCTGAGGGCGTGCTCTGTCCACAGGGTGTGGACAACTTTTCCGGCACTTCCCTCTCCCGCCGCTAGCTGACGTTGCGGAAGGCGCGGGTGGTGTACAGGGCCACGATCAGCGCGACCACGGCCAGGAGGACGAAGCCCAGGGTGTAGTCGCCCGTGGCCTGGTAGACCATTCCCATGAGCAGCGGCGGGAAGTAGCCGCCCAGGCCGCCCGCGGCGCCCACCAGGCCGGTGACCGTACCCACGCGGGACGGGTCCACGAGCTTGGCGACCAGGGCGAACACCGCTCCGGTGCCCAGGCCCAGGGAGAGCGCGATCAGCACGAAGGACAGCCCCGCCGGGAACTCCGCGGGCGGGTGCAGCGCCAGGACGAAGGCGAAGGCGCACGTGCCGAAGAACGAGATCAGGCAGACCTTCACCGGTCCGATCCGGTCCGACAGGATGCCGCCGATCGGCCGGGCGACTACCGCCGCGACCGCGAACCCGGCGGTGCGCATGCCGGCGTCGGTCTGCGCGAAGTCGTAGGCGGTGGTCAGCAGGGTCGGCAGGTAGGTGGAGAAGGCCACGAAACCACCGAAGACCAGCGCGTACAGCGCGGACGCCTGCCAGGTCGCCTTGAGCTTGAGCGCCTCGCGTATGCGGGGCAGGGCCGGTTCGGTCTGCGGCTTCCACGTGGGCGAGTTGCGGGCGAAGAACCACATGACGGCGCCCATCGCGGCCAGCGCCACGCACATCAGCAGGTGGGTGGCGAACAGGCCCATGGCCTCGACCAGGCGCGGGGTCAGGAAGGCCGAGAGCGCGGTGCCGCCCATGCCCGCACCGAAGACGCCCGTGGCGAACCCGCGCCGGTTGGCCTGGTACCAGGCGTTGACGAAGGGGATGCCGATCGCGAACGAGGTGCCCGCGATCCCGAGGAAGAAACCCCAGAGCAGCAGCATTCCGTACGAGGACGCGGAGACCCCGACCAGGAAGGTCGGGACGATGCTGAGGAGGCAGATGACCGTGAACATCACCCGGCCGCCGTAGCGGTCGGTCAGGGTGCCCACCGGGATGCGTCCGAGCGAGCCCACCAGCACGGGGAACGCCACGAGGATCGATGTCTGGGTCGGGGTCAGGCCTAGGTCCTCGCTATAGCTCCGTGACAGCGGGCCGATCAGGTTCCAGGCCCAGAAGGTCAGCGCGAACGCCGCCGTCGCGAGGGCGAGGTTGCCGCCCGCGGTCCCCGAGCGGGTTGTCCGCTCGCCCACTTCCGCACGCATTTCGGCTCCTTCTCTGTCGGTCTGCCGCGATTGTCGCCCTATGCGGTGTGGGAAACGTGACATCCGTGCCGGAGCAGGCATATTTATTAACGGAATGTGGCCGGGGCCGGACGTGCTTTCCAGCGTCGCGGGCAAGGGGCGGGCAAACGGGGTGTTTTCCTGATGGCGGCACAGAGTAAAAACGGGGGAGCGGGTGAAAGTCTCCTCCGTTTGGGGAATTACCTGACCCGCTCGGAACCCCTCGATGGGGACCGTGCACAGGTCAGACATGGTGGACGCGAGGGAGATGTGTTCTACCGGGACCGCTGGAGCCATGACCGGGTGGTCCGTTCCACGCACGGCGTGAACTGCACGGGATCCTGTTCCTGGGATGTTTATGTCAAAGACGGAATCATCACCTGGGAAACTCAGGCCACCGATTATCCGTCGGTGGGTCCGGACCGCCCTGAGTACGAACCGCGCGGTTGTCCGCGCGGCGCCGCTTTCTCCTGGTACACCTATTCACCGACCCGGGTGAGATATCCGTACGCGCGCGGTGTCCTGGTCCAGATGTACCGGGAGGCGCGCGAACGGCTGGGCGATCCGGTCCTGGCGTGGGAGGAGATCACCACCGACCCCGCCAAGCGCCGCCGCTACCAGCGGGCGCGGGGCAAGGGCGGGCTGGTCCGCACCACCTGGGAGGAGGCCCTGGAGATCGCGGCCGCCGCGCACGTGCTGACGATCAAGAAGTACGGGCCCGACCGGATCGCCGGGTTCTCGCCGATCCCCGCGATGTCGATGGTCTCCCACGGCGTGGGCGCCCGGTTCGTAAACCTGCTCGGCGGCTCGATGCTGTCGTTCTACGACTGGTACGCGGACCTGCCGGTGGCCTCCCCGCAGGTGTTCGGCGACCAGACCGACGTCCCCGAGTCCGGTGACTGGTGGGATGCCGCCTACCTGGTGCTGTGGGGCTCCAACGTCCCGGTGACCCGTACCCCGGACGCCCACTGGATGGCCGAGGCCCGGTACCGGGGGCAGAAGGTCGTGGTGGTCGCCCCGGACTACAACGACGCCGCCAAGTTCGCCGACGAGTGGCTGGCCCCGCACCCGGGCACGGACGGTGCCCTGGCGATGGCCATGGGACACGTGATCCTCAGGGAACGCTTCGTCGACAGTCTCACCCCCCGCTTCGCCGAGTACGTGCGCTCCTACACCGACCTCCCCTTCCTGGTGGCCCTGGAGAAGCGGGACGGTCGCCTGGTGCCCGGCAAGTTCCTCATGGCCTCGGACCTGCCGGACAACACCGACAGTGCGAATCCTGGTGTTGAGAATGCGCAGTGGAAACCCGTGTTCTGGCCGGAGGGGGAGGACGCCCCCGTCGCCCCGAACGGCACCATCGGGCACCGCTGGGGCGAGGCGGGCGAGGGGAAGTGGAACCTCGACCTGGAGGGCCGCGTCCCCGAACTCACCTTCTACGCCGAGGGCGCGGAGGCCGCGGAAGTCGCGCTGCCCCGCTTCGACACCCCCAGCGGCGCGGCCGAGGTCGACACCCGCGGCGTCCCGGTCCGCAGGGTCGGCGGGCGCCTGGTCACCACCGTGTTCGACCTCATCCTGGCCCAGTACGGGGTGTCCCGCCCCGGCCTGCCCGGGGCGTGGCCCGCCGGTTACGACGACCCGGACGCCGCCTACACCCCGGCCTGGCAGGAGACCCTGACCTCCGTCCCGGCCGACCGCGCGGTGCGCATCGCCCGGGAGTTCGCCGACACCGCCGAGGCCAGCGGGGGCCGGGCGATGATCGTCCTGGGCGCGGGGACCAACCAGTGGTTCCACGGCGAGAACGCCTACCGCTCCTTTCTAGCCCTGCTGCTGCTCACCGGCTGCCAGGGCGTCAACGGCGGTGGCTGGGCGCACTACGTGGGCCAGGAGAAGTGCCGCACGGCCACCGGCTGGGCTGCCTACGCCTCGGGGATGGACTGGGCGCGCCCGCCGCGCTTCATGGCCGGGACCTCCTACTGGTACACGCACACCGACCAGTGGCGCTACGACACCTACCGGGCCGACGCCCTGATGTCACCGCTCGGCCCCGGGAAGGTGCGGGGGCAGCACACCGCCGACCTGGTGGCGGCCTCGGCCCGGATGGGCTGGATGCCGTCCTTCCCGACCTTTAACCGCAACCCGGTCCAGCTCGGCAAGGAGGCCGCCGAACTCGGCCGGGACCCCGCCGAGTACGTCGCCGACCAGTTGCACGAGGGCACGCTTCGCTTCGCCGCCGAGGACCCGGACGACCCGGCCAACTGGCCCCGGACCCTTACCTTGTGGCGCTCCAACCTGTTCGGCTCCTCCGCCAAAGGCAACGAGTACTTCCTCAAGCACCTGCTGGGCACCCACTCCAACCTCCAGTCGGAGCCGGCCGGCCCGGACGACCGGCCCGAGGACGTGACCTGGCGGGAGGAGATCCCGGAGGGCAAGCTCGACCTGCTGCTCACCCTGGACTTCCGGATGACCAGCTCCACTCTGCTGTCCGACCTCGTGCTGCCCGCCGCCACCTGGTACGAGAAGCACGACCTGTCCACCACGGACATGCACCCGTTCGTGCACGCCTTCAACCCGGCCATCGACCCGCCGTGGGAGACCCGCACCGACTTCGACACCTTCCACGCCCTGGCGAAGGTGTTCAGCGAACTGGCCGCCGACCACCTCGGCGAGGTCACCGACCTGGTCGCGGTACCGCACCAGC
The DNA here is from genome assembly GCF_000340985.1 of Nocardiopsis valliformis DSM 45023. Lineage (NCBI taxonomy): Bacteria > Bacillati > Actinomycetota > Actinomycetes > Streptosporangiales > Nocardiopsidaceae > Nocardiopsis > Nocardiopsis valliformis. The sequence goes on along the minus strand of NZ_ANAZ01000002.1, from coordinate 300,501 downwards.
ACGACACGGCCGGGGAGCTCGCCCAGCCGCACGGGGTGCCGCCGGACTGGAAGGCGGAGGGCGAGCGCCCGGTCCCGGGCAGGACCATGCCGGGCATCGTCGCTGTGCGCCGCAACTACTCGGCGGTGGCCCAGAAACTCGCGGCGCTCGGCCCGCTCGCCGAGGGCAGAGGGCTCCCGGTCAAGGGCGTGTCCTTCACCCCGGACGAGGAGATCGAGTGGCTGCGCCAGCGCAACGGCACCGTGCGCGGCGGGGTCGCGGACGGCCGGCCGTCCCTGGACACCGACGTCAAGGCCTGCGAGATGATCCTCGCGCTGTCGGGCACCAGCAACGGTCGCCTGGCCGCGCAGGGTTTCGAGCGCCTGGCCGCGCGCACCGGCACCGACATGGACGAGCTCATCAACCACTCGGCCGAGCGCCGGGTGTTCTTCGACGACGCCAAGCGCGGGCCGACCCCGGTGGGCACCAGCCCGGAGTGGTCCGGCAAGGAGGCCGCGGACCACCGCTACTCGCCCTTCACCATCAACATCGAGCACGACAAGCCCTGGCACACGCTCACCGGCCGCCAGCACTTCTACGTGGACCACGACTGGATGCACGAGTTCGGCGAGGCTCTGCCGGTGTACCGGCCGCCGCTGGACATGAGCCGCCTGTTCGGTGAGCCGCGGATCGGCCCGACCGGGCAGCGCGAGGTGGTCGTGCGCTACCTGACCCCGCACTCCAAGTGGTCCATCCACTCCGAGTACCAGGACAACCTGCTCATGCAGACCCTGTCCCGGGGCGGCCCCACGATCTGGATGAGCGTGGCCGACGCCGAGGCGATCGGGGCGGCCGACAACGACTGGGTGGAGGCGGTCAACCGCAACGGCGTCGTGGCGGCCCGCCTGGTGGTCTCGCACCGGATGCCGACCGGGACGGTGTACATGCACCACGCCCAGGAACGCACCATCGACGTGCCCAAGACCGAGACCACCGGCCGCCGGGGCGGTATCCACAACTCCCTCACCCGACTGATGGTCAAGCCGACGCACCTCATCGGCGGCTACGCGCAGTTCACGTACGCCTTCAACTACCTCGGCCCGACCGGCAACCAGCGCGACGAGGTCACGGTCGTGCGCAAGCGGACGACGGAGGTCCGGTACTGATGACGGAGCCGAACCAGCCCGGGAAGGGGACGCGCTCAAAGGAGGGCACGGGCTCGGGGGACCGGCCGGTCGGCCGGGTCATGGCGCAGGTCGCCATGGTGATGAACCTCGACAAGTGCATCGGCTGCCACACCTGCTCGGTCACTTGCAAGCAGGCGTGGACCAACCGCGGCGGGGTCGAGTACGCGTGGTTCAACAACGTCGAGACACGGCCTGGCCAGGGGTACCCGCGCACCTACCAGGACCAGGAGAAGTGGAAGGGCGGCTGGGTCCGCCGACCGAACGGGAAGCTGGTGCCGCGCGCGGGCGGCCGGATCAAACGGCTGGCGACGATCTTCGCCAACCCGGTGATGCCCTCCATCCAGGACTACTACGAACCCTGGACCTACGACTACGACACCCTGACCAACGCGCCCCTGGGCGACGACTTCCCCGTGGCCAGTCCGCGTTCGGTGCTCACGGGTAAGCCGATGCAGGTGAAGTGGAGCGCCAACTGGGACGACGACCTGGGCGGCGGCCCCGAGCTCGCCGCGCAGGACCCGATCGTGCGCAGGCTCGGCGACAAGGTGAAGCTCTCCTTCGAGGAGACCTTCATGTTCTACCTGCCGCGTATCTGCGAGCACTGTCTCAACCCGACCTGTGTGGCGGCCTGCCCGAGCGGGGCGCTCTACAAGCGGGTCGAGGACGGCATCGTGCTCGTGGACCAGGACCGCTGCCGGGGCTGGCGCATGTGCGTCACGGGCTGCCCGTACAAGAAGATCTACTTCAACCACAAGACGGGCAAGGCGGAGAAGTGCACCTTCTGCTACCCGCGCGTGGAGGTGGGCATGCCCACCATCTGTTCCGAGACCTGTGTGGGGCGCCTGCGCTACCTCGGGGTCATCCTCTACGACGCCGACCGGGTCGGTGAGGCGGCGTCGGTCGAGGACGAGCAGGACCTCTACGAGGCCCAGCTGGACGTCTTCCTCGACCCCTCGGACCCGTCCGTGCGGGCTGCCGCCCGCCGCGACGGCATCCCCGACCGCTGGGTGGACTCGGCCGAGCGCTCACCCGTCTACGCCCTGGCCAAGCGCTTCCGGGTGGCCCTGCCGCTGCACCCGGAGTACCGCACGATGCCGATGGTCTGGTACGTCCCCCCGCTGTCGCCGGTGGTGGACACGCTCACCCGGACCGGCTACGACGGCGAGGAGGCAGGCAACCTCTTCGGCGCCATCGACGCCCTGCGCATCCCGATCGAGTACCTGGCCGAGCTGTTCACGGCCGGGGACACCGCACCGGTGGACCTGGTGCTGCGGCGGTTGGCCGCCATGCGCTCCTACATGCGCCGCATCAACCTCGGGCAGGACCGGGACGAGTCCATCGCCGAAGCGGTCGGGATGACCGGCACCGAGATCGAGGACATGTACCGGCTGCTGGCCCTGGCCAAGTACGACGAACGCTACGTCGTGCCCACCGCCTTCGGGGTGGACGAGGCCGACAAGGGGGTCATCGAGGAGGTCGGGTGCAGTCTCGACTTCGACGGTGGACCCGGCATGGGCGGGATGGGCGACGTCCCCTTCGGCGAGGCCTCCGGGCGCCCGGACGCGGCCTCCGTGGAGACCTTCCACGCCCTTCGCGACCGCCAGACAAGTGAGGGCGCGGCCGGTGACGGCGCGGCCCACGGAAAGACATCCACCCGGGGCCGCGTCAACCTTCTGAACTGGGACGGCAACGGACGTCCCCGAGGGCTCTTCCCACCCCGACGGGGTGGCGGTACCGACAACGGCGGAGACCGGGGCGATGCCCCCGGACCGCGCTAGGGGGTCGAACATGAGCACCACCAACGGCATCGGAGACGGCCTGAACGAGGGCGCTCGCGAACCGGCCGCCGGGCACCCGGCGATCCCGAGCCAGGACGACCGGAACCCGGACGCCAGGAACCCGGACACCCGGAGCGGCGCCGGATGGCTCGGCGCGGGCCGGGCCGCGCGCCGGGCCCACACCAGGGCGGTGATCCACCAGGCGTCCTCGGTCCTGCTCGGCTACCCGGACGAGGTCTTCTTCGAGAGGCTGCCGCTGGCCGCGCGCGCCGCCGCGGAACTGCCCAGGAGCCAGGCCCGAACCGACCTGCTGGAGTTCTGCGAGCACGCCTCCACCACGCCCGAGCTGGCCCTGGCCGAGCACTACGTGGAGGTGTTCGACCTGCGCCGCCGCCGGGCGCTGCACATGACCTACTACACCGACGGCGACACCCGTCGCCGCGGCCACGCGCTGGCCGAGGTCAAACGGGTCTACGCCGAGGCCGGGTGGCGGGTGTCCGCCCGCGAGCTGCCCGACCACCTGGCGGTCATGCTGGAGTTCGCCGCCCGGGGCGACGCTGAGGCCGGGCAGGAGCTGCTGGTGAACTTCCGTCCGGGGCTGGACCTGCTGTCCCGCTCCCTGGGGGAGCACGGTACGCCCTACGCGCGGGTCGTCGACGCGGTCCGGTACACCCTGCCGGCGCCCCGCCGCGCGGACGAGGAGCGGGTGCGCCGCCTGGCCCAGGAGGGGCCGCCCGCGGAGGACGTGGGCATGGAGCCCTACGGCGCGCGGCCGCGGGTCCCGCTGCCGCTGACCGACATCACCGGGAGGCCGCGTTGACCGGGGCGGGAGGCTACGGGCCCGTGGACCTTCTGCTGTGGGGCGTACTGCCCTACGTGGTGCTGGTGCTCGTGGTGGGCGGGCTGGTGTGGCGCTACCGCTACGACCGGTTCGGCTGGACCACCCGCTCCTCGGAGCTGTACGAGTCCCGGCTGCTGCGGATCGGCAGCCCGCTCTTCCACTTCGGTCTGCTGGTGGTGATCGTCGGCCACGTGGTGGGCCTGCTGATCCCCGACACCTGGACACGGGCGCTGGGGGTCTCCGACACGTTCTACCACGTGTCGGCGCTGTCGATGGGGATCGTGGCGGGGGTGTGCACGCTGACCGGGATCGCCCTGCTGATCTGGCGCAGGCGCACCACCGGTCCGGTGTTCAGCGCCACCACCCGCAACGACAAGCTGATGTACCTGGTCCTGGTGTTGGCGATCGTGACCGGTCTGGGAATGACCGTCTACTTCGCGGGTGTGGAGCTCGCGGGTGGGCACACCGGTGACTACCGGGAGACGGTGTCGCCGTGGTTCCGGTCCATCTGGATCCTGCAGCCCGACATCACCGCGATGGCCGCGGCGGAGGCTCCCTACAGACTGCACGTGCTCGTGGGCCTGGCGCTGTTCGCCCTGCTGCCGTTCACCCGGCTCGTGCACGCCTTCAGCGCACCGATCGGCTACCTGTTTCGTCCCTACGTCGTCTACCGCACGCGTGACTCGCACCCGGCCGCCGCAGGGCAGTCGCAGCGGGCCGCGCGCCGGGGCTGGTGACCCGGCCGGTTCGGCCCCGACCGCCGCGAGAGCCCACAAGGAGAACCATCGCCATGGAGTTGTTCCCAGCGTTTCCGCTCGACGAGTGGTACGACACCAAACAGACCGTCCACCGTTTCGAGCAGATCGTCGGCAAGGTCCGGCTGGCCCACAGCCCGCGCCGCAACCACTGGTGGAACGTGCCCTTCCACCTGACCGGCAGCGGGATCACCTCCCGTCCGATGGGGTTGGTGGACGGCAACCCGGTCTTCACGGTGGACTTCGACTTCGTCCGGCACCAGCTGGTCGCGTCCAACCTGGAGGGGCACACGGTGTGCTTCCCACTCCAGGGGCACAGCGTCTCTTCGTTCTACCTCCAGTTCCAGTCGGCGCTGGACAGTCTGGGGGTGGACGGCAGCATCCCTGTGGCCAACCCCTTCGACCTGTCGGACGCCGACCGTCCTTTCGTGGACGACCGGGAGCACGCCACCTACGTGTCCGAGCACGCCACCAGGTACTGGCAGGTGCTGAGTCAGGTGAACCTGGTGCTGGAGGAGTTCGCGGCCGGTTTCTCCGGCAAGACCAGCCCGGTGCACCACTTCTGGCACACGTTCGACCTCGCCCTCACCCGCTTCTCGTCGCACCCGGTCGACCAGCCGGAGGCGGCGGGCGGTCTGGTGCGCGAGGCCTACTCACGCGAGGCGGTCAGCTTCGGGTTCTGGTTCGGTGACGACACCATCCCCGAACCCTGCTTCTACGCTTACGCCGCGCCGGAACCGGAGAGGCTCACGGAGCAGCCGCTCAGTCCGGCGGCCGCGGAGTGGGTGCCCAGCGGCCACGGACACCTGGCGCTGCTGCGGTACGCCGACGCGCGCAAGCAGCAGGATCCGCGGGCGGCGGTCCTGGCGTTCTTCGAGAGCGCCTACCGGGCCGGGGCGGGTGAGCTCGGCTGGGACATCGACGCCCTGGCCTGTCCGGGCGGGGTTACCGACCCCCACCAGTCGGGCCGCTGACGGGGAACGCACCGCCTCGGCCCCACGCGTTCCGGGGCGGGTGGACCCGGGGCTGTGCGAACCCGGGTGTGCGCGGGGGGCCTGAGCGGGAACATGACATCCTGTGGGGCCCACCACGCGCACAACACGTGCGTGTGACACGCACGAAGCGGGGGAGTGGCAATGGAGTTGTCCGTCGTCGATGTTCCGGAGCGGTCGCGGTACGAGGTGAGTGCGGACGGGACGGTGGTCGGTTTCTCCGCCTACCACCTGATCGCCGAGGGGGTTCTGGCCCTTCCGCACGTGGAGGTGGAGTCCTCCTTCGAGGGCAAGGGCGTGGCCAGTGAGCTCATGCGCCAGTCCCTGGACCAGATCCGGGAGCGCGGTCTGAAGGTCGTGCCGATCTGCCCGTTCGCCCAGGCCTTTCTGGAGCGCAATCCGGACTACGCGGACCTGGTCCACGCGGGCTGAGGCCGGCGGCGGAGGCCTAACGGGAACATCACCATCCGGCCACGTTGTGCGCCTGAAAAGTGTTTTGTCCCACTATGTGGGCATGGGTTGTCGGTTGTCTTTTCCATGGAGCAAAGGAGCCCCACCCCTTGTCAGTCGCTGACGCAGCCCCCACACTCGATGCTCGGATCACCGACGCCATCGCCTTCTTCAACAATGAGATCTTCTGGGCCTGGATCCTGATCCCCCTGCTCGTACTGGTCAGCCTGTACTTCACCATCGGCTCGGGCGGCGTCCAGTTCCGGATGATCCCCGAGATGTTCCGGGTCCTGGGGAGCAAACCCGAGATCGCTCCGGACGGGAAGAGGGCGGTCTCCTCCATCCAGGCCTTCATGATCTCCGCGGCCGCACGCATCGGCACGGGAAACATCATCGGCGTCGCCGTGGCGATCTCCCTCGGCGGACCCGGCGCGGTCTTCTGGATGTGGGCGATGGCGCTGATCGTCGGCGCGGCCAGTTTCATCGAGTCGACCCTCGCCCAGCTCTACAAGGTGCGGGACAAGACGGGGTACCGGGGCGGCCCCTCCTATTACATGGAGCGGGGCCTTGGCGCCCGCTGGGCCGGCGTCCTGTTCTCGATCACCATCCTCGCGACCTTCGCGATGGTCTTCAACGCGGTGCAGAGCAACACCATCGTCGGTGCGGTCGGCAACTCGGTCGACCAGGTCGCCGCGACCCCGGACTGGGTGCTCCCGGTCGTGGTCGGCCTTGCCCTGGTCGTGGTCACGGCACTGGTGATCTTCGGCGGCGTCCGACGGATCGCCAACACCGCCCAGGCGCTCATCCCGTCCTTCGCGCTGGTCTACGTCCTGCTGGGCCTGTTCGTCATGGTCGTGAACTACGACCAGATCCCGGGCATGTTCGCGCTGATCATCCAGCACGCGTTCGGCATCCGTGAGTTCGCCGCCGCCGGTCTGGCGATGGTGATCATCCAGGGCGTGCGCCGGGGCATGTTCTCCAACGAGGCGGGCCTCGGATCGGCCCCGGTCGCTGCGGCCAGCGCCTCGGTCAGCCACCCGGTCAAGCAGGGGCTGGTGCAGAGCCTGGGCGTGTACTTCGACACCCTGGTCATCTGCTCGATCACCGCGTTCGTCATCCTGCTCGGCTACCAGGGCACGCTGGACGGTACCCGTGAGCCCGACCTGACGCAGCACGCGATGACCGCCGTCATGGGTCCGTGGGCGCTGCACCTGATGACTCTGATCATCGTCCTGGTCGCGTTCACGTCGGTGCTCGGCAACTACTACTACGGCGAGTCCAACCTGGAGTACCTGACCGGCAGCGCGAAGGCCATGTTCGTGTACAAGATCCTGTTCCTGACGGCGACCTTCCTCGGCGCCCTGGGCTCGATCGACCTGGTCTGGACCCTCGCGGACACCACCATGGGGCTGATGGCCCTGGTCAACCTGGTGGCGATCACACCGCTCGCGGTAATCGCCTTCCGCCTGCTCAAGGACTACAACGAGCAGCGGCGCCAGGGCATCGACCCGGTGTTCACCCGGGACCGGATGCCGGATCTGCGCGGGGTGGAGTGCTGGGAGCCCCGGGAGGAGGCCGAGTCGAAGGAGAAGGGCCGGGTCTCCTCCTGACCGAGGTCCTCCGAAGAAGCAAGAAGAAGTAACAGGTGCAGGGTGTGGGGCGCGTCCGGTCCGGGCGCGCCCCGCGCTGCTGTCCGGGTGCCCGGACCGTCCCATCCGGGTGCCCCGACGGCTCCGACAGCATTTGGTTCACCCGAAAAAGCACACAAATCCCTAACAGTAGGAGCTTTCAGGCATCTGTGTTCTTTCGGTCACCGCGGATCATCGCTAGTGTGCTGCATCACAGTTGTGGCGGCCAGAGTTGTGCCTCGCGAGGGAGTCCGATGTCCATCGTCTCAATCGAGCCCGCCACCGCCGAGCGGTGGTATGACCTGGAGAACCTGTTCGGACCGACCGGAGCGTACGGGCACTGCTGGTGCACGTTCTTCCGCAGACGCGCCAAGGACCACACGGCGAGTATCTCGTGCGATCGTTCCACGCGCGGTCTGGACAACAAGGAGGAGCTGCGTCGACTGACCCTGGACGGGCGCGTGCCGGGATTGCTCGCCTACGACGAGGACGGCCCCTGTGGGTGGGTGTCCGTGGCACCGCGGGAGGACTTCATCCGCCTGTCCCGCTCGCGGACGCTGCGGCCGGCCGATCCCAACGAGCCCGGGGTGTGGTCCCTGGTGTGCTTCTGGCTGCCGCCGCGCAGGCGTAGGCGCGGGGTGGGCAGTCGCCTGTTGGAAGGTGCGATCGAGTACGCGCGTGCGGGCGGGGCCCGGGTCCTGGAGGCCTATCCCGTGGACACGGCGGGCGGCCGTGCGCCCAGCGCCGAGGTCTACACCGGGACGGTGGAGATGTTCCGCCGGGCCGGGTTCACGCTGGAGGGGCACCACCTGAGTGAGCGGGTGGTGGCCCGGTTGGAGCTCAAGACCGAGTAATCCCCCGTTGATTTTCCGCCGCTCCCTGTCCCTCCCGTGGGAGCGGTCCCCAAACGGGGGGAGGGTATACCCCTCCGGTCTTTCCCCAGTTCCCGTGGTGTGTCGCCGTGGCGGTGGGCCCGGGGTGCCCGATGATCCAAGAGGTCCCGCGTCGCGGCGCGTGGGTCCCGGTCGTTGTGTCCGGCCGCTGTGTCCGGAGCACCGTGGCGGGCGGTGCTGTCCTGTTCTGGCGGGGGTTTTGCTCCCCCTTGGTACCCCCCTGGGGTAGCGTGGCGAGCGCGTTCCGGAGCGGAGCGTCGCGGCGGTTTGACATATAGATACCCCAGGGGGGTATATTGAGCCCCGTTGGAGACAAGTCCGCGAGTCAGCGCGGAAGTACGCACCAGGAGGCAGGAATGGCCAGCACCGCCGTCTACACCGTCGAGGGCATGAGCTGCGGGCACTGCGTCAACTCGGTCACCGAGGAGGTTAGCGGGGTCAACGGTGTCACCGACGTGAAGGTCGACTTGGAGAGCAAGAAGGTCACCGTCACCGGTGAGGGCCGGATCGACGACTCGGCCGTGCGCGCGGCGATCGACGAGGCCGGGTACGAGGTGGCGAGCTGACATGGGGGTGACCACGAAACTCGCGCTCTACGCCGTGGGTCTCGTGGTCGTGTTCGTCGCGGCGTTCGGGGTCGGCAACCTGGTCGGCCCCGTTCTGCCGGACCGGCCCGATGGGCACACGGAGAGCGTCGAGCTTCCGGGACCGGACGAACAGGACCACGACGATGCCGACGACCACGACGGCGCCGACGGCGACCAGCACTAGCCACCCTGGAGCGGCATATGAGTAGCAGCAAGACGGCGTCCGCCGCGGTGGAGCCGGTGGAACTGGCCATCGGCGGGATGACCTGCGCGGCCTGTGCCAACCGGGTGGAAAAACGCCTCAACAAGATGGACGGGGTCACCGCCACCGTCAACTTCGCGACCGAGAAGGCCCGGGTCACCTTCGACGGCCCGGCGGCCCCGGTCGAGGACCTGGTCGCCCAGGTGGAGAAGGCGGGCTACACCGCCACGGTGCCCCGCGCCGAGCCGGAGACCGACCCCGAGGCGGCCGACCCGGCCGACCCCACCCAGGCGCTGTGGAACCGCGCGCTGGTCTCCATGCTGCTGTCCGCGCCGGTCATCGCGATGGCGATGGTCCCGGCCCTGCAGTTCACCTACTGGCAGTGGGCCTCCCTCGCCCTGGCCGCGCCGGTCGTGGTCTGGGGTGCGCTGCCCTTCCACGTCGCCGCGTGGAAGAACCTCAAGCTCGGCACCGCCACCATGGACACCCTCGTCTCCCTGGGTGTCACCTCGGCCTTCCTGTGGTCCCTCTACGCCCTCTTCCTCGGCACCGCCGGGACCCCGGGCATGACCCACCCCTTCGAGTTCACCATCGCCCGCACCGACGGCTCGGCCAACATCTACCTGGAGGTCGCGGCGGGCGTCACCTCCTTCATCCTGCTCGGCAAGTTCTTCGAGGCGCGCTCCAAGCGCCGTGCCGGGGCCGCCCTGCGTGCGCTGCTGGAGATGGGCGCCAAGGAGGTCACCGTGCTGCGGGGCGAAGGGCCCGCCGCCCGTGAGGAACTGGTCCCGGTGGACCGATTGGCGGTCGGCGACCGCTTCGTGGTCCGCCCGGGGGAGAAGATCGCCACCGATGGCACCGTCGAGGAGGGCACCTCCGCCGTCGACATGAGCATGCTCACCGGCGAGTCCGTGCCGGTCGAGGTCGCGCCCGGCTCCGCCGTGGTCGGCGCCACCGTCAACGCGGGAGGTCGTCTGGTCGTGCGCGCCTCCCGGGTGGGTTCGGACACCCAGCTCGCGCAGATGGCGCGCCTGGTCGAGGACGCGCAGAACGGCAAGGCCGCCGTGCAGCGGCTGGCCGACCGGGTCTCCGGGGTGTTCGTCCCGGTCGCCATCATGATCGCGGTCGGCGCCCTGGGCTTCTGGCTCGGCACCGGCGACCCGGTCGGGGTGGCCTTCACCGCCGCCGTGGCCGTGCTGATCATCGCCTGCCCCTGCGCCCTGGGCCTGGCCACCCCGATGGCCCTGATGGTGGGCACCGGGCGCGGCGCCCAGCTCGGCATCCTGATCAAGGGCCCCGAGGTGCTGGAGAGCACCCGGCGCGTGGACACCGTCGTGCTGGACAAGACCGGCACCGTCACCACCGGCAAGATGGCGCTGACCGGCGTCACCGCTGCCGGGGGCGAGGACACTGAACAGGTCCTGCGGCTGGCGGGCGCCCTGGAGAACGCCTCCGAGCACCCCATCGCCCGCGCCGTCGCGACGGGGGCCGCGGTGCGGGTCGGTGACCTGCCGGTACCGGAGGACTTCGCCAACATCGAGGGCCGGGGCGTCCAGGGCGTCGTGGAGGGCCATGCCGTGCTGGTGGGCCGGGCCGCGCTGCTGGCGGAGTGGTCGCAGGAACTCCCCGAGGAACTGGTCCGGGCTATGGAGTCGGCCGCGTCCGAGGGTTCCACCGCCGTCGCGGTGGGCTGGGACGGCCGGGCCCGCGGGGTGCTCGTGGTGGCCGACACGGTCAAACCGACCAGCGCCGAGGCGGTGCGCCAGTTCCGCGACCTGGGGCTGACCCCGATCCTGCTGACCGGTGACAACGAGGCGGTGGCCCGTGCGGTCGCCGCGGAGGTGGGCATCGAGAAGGTCATCGCCGAGGTCCTGCCCAAGGAGAAGGTCGACGTGGTCACCCGGCTGCAGTCCGAGGGCCGCACGGTGGCGATGGTCGGCGACGGGGTCAACGACGCCGCGGCGCTCGCCCAGGCCGACCTGGGGCTGTCCATGGGCACCGGCACCGACGTGGCCATCGAGGCCAGCGACCTGACCCTGGTCCGTGGTGACCTGCGGGCGGCCGCCGACGCGGTCCGGCTGTCCCGGCGCACGCTCGGCACCATCAAGGGCAACCTGTTCTGGGCCTTCGCCTACAACACCGCTGCCCTGCCGCTGGCCGCGATGGGCCTGCTGAACCCGATGCTGGCCGGTGCGGCGATGGCCCTGTCGAGCGTCTTCGTGGTGAGCAACAGCCAGCGGCTGCGCCGCTTCCGGCCGCTGACCGGAACCGGCCAGATCATCACATGACGCCACGCAGAGTGATCTAGGTCTCGCCTTTGGTGCGGACGGACCGCTAGGGTTTGCGCGGAACCCCATCCCCGTGGGGTTTCGTGTCGAATCATGCGGTCCGTCCGTGTTTCGTGCCCGTACCCGTACCCCACCGGTGCCCGCGCGCCGGGAACAGCCATGAGGACGACCCCGCAGCCCGTACCCCGAACCCCCGAGGCCCTCGTGACATCTGGATGCCCCCGCGCCAAGCTGCACCACGACGAACCCCAAGCGGATCCCTATGACGTGTACGCGCGGATGCGCGCCGAACACGGCCCGGTGATCCCGGTGGAGCTCGAGCCCGGGGTGAACGGCTGGCTGGTCACCGACTACACCACCCTCATCTCTTGGTCGCGGGACACCACCACGTTCGGGCACGACGCGCGCCTGTGGAAGGACTTCCGGGAGGGCCGTATCGACGCCGACGCCGCCGTCCTACCCATGATGGCGCCCCGGGCCAACGCGCTCTTCGTCGACGGCGCCGAGCACCAGCGCTACCGCAGGGCGATCACCGACAGCCTCGGTGCGGTCGGCTCCGACCGGCTCACCGAGGTCACCGAGCGCTACGCGAACGGTCTCATCGACGAGTTCTGCGAGCGGGGCCAGGCCGACGTCCTCAACGAGTACGCCCGCATGCTCCCGCTGCTCGTCATCAACGAGCTGTTCGGCTTCGACCGCGGTCAGGGGGTGCGCTTCGTCGAGGCCATGCGCAACCTGTGGCTCGGCGTCGACGCGGAGAAGTCCAACGCCGAGGCCGAGCGGGCCCTGTCCGAGGTGGTCACCGCCAAGCACCGCGAGCCCGGCGACGACGTCACCACCCGGCTGATCCAGCACCGCGCCGCGTTGTCGGACGAGGAGGTGATCATGCAGCTCCTGCTGGTGGTCGCCGCCGCCAACGAGCCGACCGCCAACCTCATCAACGCGGGCGTGCGGGAGGTGCTGGCCGACCCGAACGTCGGGGAGGGCCGGGCGCCCTCCCCGACGGCGCTCGCCGACATCGTCGACCGGGTCCTGTGGCAGGACCCGCCGATCACCAACTACCCCGTCCTCTACCCCCGCGTGGACGTGCCGCTGGGCGGCGGCCGCACCATCGAGGCGGGTTCGCCCATCCTGCTCGGCTTCGCCGCGTCCAACCGCTTCTTCCTGGAGGAGAACGCGGAGCAGCTGGCGGAGTCGCGCAACCGGGCCCACGTGGCCTGGGGCGCCGGTCCGCACCGGTGCCCGGCGCGGGAGGAGGCCACCACGATGACCATCGTCGCGCTGCGTACCCTCCTCGAACGCCTTCCCGGGCTCCGGGTGGCGGTGCCGCCGGAGGACCTCCGCTGGCACCTGTCCGCCCTGTCCTGGATCCCCGTGACCCTTCCCGTGCAGTTCTCCCCACAGAGCCCTTTGACCCCCACCCCGGTGGAAGGAACCCCTTGGACCGCGTCCGACTCGCACCCGGAAACCTCCGCGCACAGAGCACCCACCTCAGGAAAGTCGCCCCTGTCGTCCCTGTCGAACTTCCTGGTGAGGTTGATGCGTGGGTCGTGACCACCCACGAGGCCGTCACCCAGGCCCTGGCCGACCCGCGCATCCAGAAGAACAAGAAGTACTGGACGGCCTTCAACAACGGTGAGATCCCGGCGGACTGGCCGCTGATCTCCTGGATCATCAACGAGAACATGCTGTCCAGGGACGGCGAGGACCACAGCAGGCTGCGCCGTCTGGTCTCCAAGGCGTTCACGCCGCGCCGCGTCGAGCTGCTGCGCGGGAGCGTCGTCGCCATCGTCGAGTCGCTCCTGGACGACCTGGAGCGGGCGGCCGAGGCCAGCGAGGACGGGGTCGTGGACCTGCGCGCCATCGTCTCCCAGCCGCTGCCGCTCACCGTGATCAGCGACCTGTTCGGGGTGGACGAGGAGACCCGGCCCAAGCTGCACGGCCCGGTTGGCGTCTTCTTCGACCAGAGCATCACGCCCGAGCAGGCGATGGCGACCTTCTTCGAGCTGTGGGGCGTGCTCACCGAGCTGGTGGCGGCCAAGCGCGCCGAGCCCGGCGACGACCTCACCACCGCCCTCATCGCGGCCCGTGACGAGGAGGACAAGCTCACCGAGGACGAGCTCATCTGGAACCTGGTGCTGTTCATCAGCGCCGGTTACGAGACCACGATGAACCTCATCTCCAACGCCGTGCGCGCGCTCACCCACCACCGCGACCAGCTGGAGCTGGTCATGGAGGGCAAGGTGGAGTGGTCCAAGGCCATCGAGGAGGTGCTGCGCTGGGACCCGCCCGGCCAGTACGTGCCCATGCGCTACACGACCGAGGACATGGAGCTGGCGGGGGTTCCCATCCCCAAGGGTGAGCCGCTCCTGCTGGGCTACGGCTCCGCCAGCCGGGACGAGGCGCACTACGGTCCCACCGCCGAGGAGTTCGACATCACCCGCGAGGACAGCTCGCACCTGGCCTTCTCCCACGGGCGGCACTACTGCCTGGGGGCGAGCCTGGCCCGCATGGAGATGAACGAGGTCCTGCCGCGCCTGTTCGAGCGCTTCCCCAAGCTGGAGGTGGCGGTGGCCGACGAGGAGCTGGTCCCGGCGCCGTCGATCATCTCCAACGGCGTCGAGGCCCTCCCGGTCCGCCTGCGCTGACGCCCCGCCCACGCTCGGGCCCTCCCGGACGGACACCACCGCCCGGGAGGGCCGCTCCCCCTTGAAAACCCCCTACCCCCCACCCGAGGTCCCCCTGTTATGGGATGCCCCCGAGCCCGACTCCATCACGACGAACCCCACCCCGACCCCTACGCCGTGTACGCCCGGATGCGCGCCGACCACGGCCCGGTCATCCCGGTCGAACTCGAACCGGGCGTCCACGGATGGATGGTCACCGACTACACCACACTGATCACGTGGTGCCGCGACACGATCGCCTTCGGGCACGACGCCCGCCTGTGGAAGGACTTCCGGGAGGGGCGGGTCCCGCCTGACTCCGCTCTGCTCCCGATGATGGCCCCCAGAACGAACGCGTTGTTCACCGACGGCGCCGAACACACCCGCTACCGGAAGGCGATCACCGACGCCTTCCACCCGGTGGGCGTCGAGCAGCTCACCCGCATCACGGAGCAGCACGCCAACGGCCTCATCGACACCTTCTGCGAGAAAGGTGCTGCCGACGCCCTCAACGAGTACGCGCGGGCCCTGCCGCTGCTGGTCATGAACGACCTCTTCGGCTTCGACGAGGAGCAAGGGAACCGGTTCGTCTCGGCGATGCGCGACCTCTGGTCCGGGGTGGACGTGGAGAAGGCGGACGCCGAGTCGGAACGGGTCCTGTCCGAGGTCCTCTCAGCCAAGCACCGCCAGCCCGCCGACGACGTCACGACCCGCCTGATCCAGCACCGCTCGGCGCTCAGCGACGAGGAGGTGATCATGCAGCTCCTCCTTGCGGTGGGCACCGCCAACGAACCGGTCGCCCACCTCATCGGCACGGGTGTCCGGGCGCTCCTGGAGGACCCCTCGGTCAACGGCGTGCCCACCCGGGCGTACCTGTCCGAAGTGATCGACCAGGTCCTGTGGCGGGACCCGCCGATCACCAACTATCCCGTCATCTACCCCAGGGTGGATGTCTCCTTGGAAGGCGGCGGGGTGATCGAGGCGGGCTCGCCGGTGCTGCTCGCCTTCGCCGCCGCCAATCGCTTTTACCTGGAGGAGAACGCGGAGCAGCTCCTGGACACCGCCAACCGGGCCCACGTCGCCTGGGGAGTGGGGGACCACCGGTGCCCGGTCCGGGATGAAGCGACCACGATCGCCGCCATCGCCCTGCGCACCCTGTTCTCCCGGCTGCCCGACCTGCGCGGGGCCGTCCCCAACGACCGAATGCGCTGGCGGCTGACCACCCTCTTCTGGGTGCCGGTCGACCTTCCGGTGTACTTCACCCCGACCCCACCCCCCAACCGGCCCCTGGCCGCAGCGGAAGGAACACCTTGCCCACCCAGCGACTCCTCCCGGGAAACCTCCACGCCCAAGCGGCCCGGTTCAGGGAACAGGGGCCGGTCGTCCCTGTCGAGCTTCCTGGCGAGGTGGACGCGTGGGTCGTGACCACCCACGCGGCGGTCTCCGAAGCTCTCACCCACCCGGGTGTGCGCAAGGACAAGCGGCACTGGCGGGCCTGGCGGGAGGGGCGGATCCCGATGGAGTGGCCGCTCATCTCCTGGGTGATCAGCCAGAACATGATGTCCAGCGACGGCGGGGATCACACCCGGCTGCGCGGGCTGGTGTCCAAGGCGTTCACCCCGCGCCGGGTCGAGGATATGCGCGGGGGAGTGGTCGACCTTGTGGAGTCGCTCCTGGACGACCTGGGGCGGGCCGCGGCCGAGAGCGCTGACGGCACGGTCGACATCAAGGCGGGCCTGGCCGAGCCGCTCTCGGTCGCGGTGATCAGCGAACTGTTCGGGGTCGACGAGGGCGTCCGTCCGGAGCTGGGTCGCCTGGTCGGCATCACCTTCGACCAGAGTGTCAGCCCCGAGGAGACCATGGCGGCCTACGGGGCCATGGAGGGCGTGCTCACCGAGCTGGTGGCGGCCAGGCGGGCCCGGCCCGGGGACGACCTGACCTCCGCCCTGATCGCCGCCCGGGATCGGGAGGACCGGCTCAGCGAGCAGGAGCTGTTGTGGACCCTGGTGCTGCTCCTGGGCGCGGGCTTCGAGACCACCATGAACCTGCTGACCAACGCGGTGCGCGCCCTGGCCACCCACCGGGACCAGCTCGATCTGCTCACCTCGGGCAAAGCGGAGTGGTCGCGCGCGGTCGAGGAGGTGCTGCGCTGGGACGGCCCCGCCGGATTCATGCCGCTGCGCTACACCGCCGAGGAGGTCGAGCTTTCGGGGGCGCGGATCCCCGCGGGTGAGGCCCTCCTGCTGGCCTATGTCGCCGCCGGGCGGGACGAGGCACGCCACGGGCCTACCGCCGCAGTGTTCGACCTCACCCGGGAGGACACCGCACACCTGGGCTTCGCGCGCGGCCGTCACTTCTGTCTGGGGGCGAGCCTGGCCAGGATGGAGGTGGGGGAGGCGCTGCCGCGGTTGTTCGCCCGCTACCCGGGGCTGGAGCTCGCGGGGGAGCCGCAGCCGCAGCCCTCCTTCGTCGCGGTCGGAGTCGAAGCCCTTCCGGTCCGGCTGGCGGCGGGGGTCTGACACGCCCGGATTGGCGGGTCCCGTCACGGGTCACTTCGGTGGCCCGGGGCGGGATCTTCGCTTTTCAGGAGGGTTTTGGGAGGGTCTGTCAACTTCTGGGAACACTGTTGGCACTTTCGGGGGAGCACCAAAGAACGGGCCCGGGCTCCTAGACTCAGCAGGGTCCCCCACGACCCCCGACACCATCCCCCTGTACTGGCCCCTGTACCGTTCCCCCTCCACTGGCCTGCCCTCCTGCTACGGAAGGCCCCCTTCCCCGAAGAGGATTGCGCGCACACATGAACAGTTCGGAAGCCGACCCCGGCCGCATCTTGGTCAACCGGTACCGCCTGGACGAGATCATCGGCGCGGGCGGTATGGGCCGGGTCTGGCGGGGCACGGACACCCTGCTGGGCCGGACGGTCGCGGTCAAGGAACTCACCACGCCGCCGAACCTGCCGCCGCACGAGGTCGAGGTCCTGCGCACCCGCATGATCCGCGAGGCCCGCAGCGCCGCCCAGCTCAGCCACCCGGCCATCATCACGGTGTTCGACGTGGCCGAGGAGGACGGGCGCCCGTGGATCGTGATGGAGCTGGTGCGCGGCCCCTCCCTCGGCGACGTCATCAAGGACCAGGGCGTCCTGGACGTCCGCCGCGCGGCCAACATCGGTGAGCAGATGGCCGCCGGTCTGGCCGAGGCACACGACCGGGGCATCGTGCACCGCGACATCAAGCCGGGCAACGTGCTCATCGCGGGGAACGACCGGGCGGTCCTCACCGACTTCGGTATCGCCCACCTGGACGGGTCCACCCACCTGACCAGCACCGGGCTGCTGATTGGCTCGCCGAGCTACCTGGCGCCGGAGATCGCGCACGGACACTCGGCCACGTCCGCCTCCGACATGTGGGCGCTCGGCATCACCCTCTACCAGGCGGTGGAGGGCGGACTGCCCTTCGACCGGCCCACCCCGATGGCCACGCTGACCGCCATCGTCACCCAGGAGCTGCCGGAGACCCCCAACGCGGGCGCGCTCCGCCCGGTCCTGGAGGCTCTCACCGAGAAGCGCCCCGAGGACCGCCCGAGCGTGCTCGAGGTGCGCACCCTGCTGCGGGAGATCCGGGACTCGGCCGGGGCGGCCACCACCACGGTCGCACCCGCCCTCGCCCCGACCGAACCCGCGCTGGAGCCCGCCGACCCGGCGGCCGAACCGGACTGGAACAAGGTCACCGACCAGGGCACGGTGGACCGCGCGGTGAGCGCCGCCGTGTCGGCCCCGGTCGCCGCCCGGTCCGCGGCCGGGGCCGCCCCGCCGCCCGCCGACGTCCCCCGGCACACCCGTGAGGAAGCGGCGGCCTCCCGCAAGCGCATGCTCATGGTCGTCGCGGCCGTGTTCGTCCTGCTGGTCGCCGCCGCCGCGACCACGCTGTTCGTCAGCATGAACCGCCCGGGTGACCCGGACGCCGGGCTGGCCGGGTCCAGCGAGGAGCAGCCCGCCGCCGGTGCCACCGAGGAAGAGGAGCCCGAGGACGACAGCGATGCCGAGGCCGCCGCGGGTGGTGACAGCGACGGTGGGGACGAGGGCGCCGACGAGGAGCCGGAGGACGCGGAGGAGGAAGACGAGGACGACCGGTGGGACTTCCTCGTCCGCCACGAGGACTCCACCGGCTTCTCTGTGGACGTGCCCGAGGGCTGGGACGTTGAGCGCCGGAACAGCTCGGTCTTCTTCCGCAACCCGGACGGCGGCTACCTCCAGGTCGACCAGACCTCCAACCCGAACGACGACGCCGGTGACGACTGGCGCGACTTCGAGCCGACCGGCCGCCAGAACTTCTCCGGTTACTCGCTGATCGGGATCGAGGACGTGGACGCGGACTGGGCCGACGACTACGTCAGCGCCGCTGACTGGGAGTTCACCTTCCGCGGCCGCAACGGCGAGATGCACGCCATCAACCGCGGCTTCCACACCGAGAACATCGGGTACGCGCTGTTCCTGGTGAGCGGTGAGGACCAGGACTACAACCACGACCTCCTCGACCGCCTCGCGGAGTCCTTCGAACCCGCCGGCTAGCGCCGCGTTCGGACCCGGGGCGGCGGGACCGCCCCGGGGCCCGGGGCGTCCCTCAGAACACCGAGCAGCTGGTGATGTCGGTGAAGGCCTCCAGAGCCACCGCCGCCGACACCGAGTTGCCCTTGGGACCCAGGCCCGGGCCCCACGCCGCCAGTGAGTAGTGGCCGGGCACGATCGCGAGCATCCCGCCGCCGACCCCGCTCTTGCACGGCAGGCCGATCCGGAACGCGAACTCGCCCGCCGAGTCGTAGGTGCCGCAGGTGAGCATCAGCGCCATGATGCGGCGGGCCTCACCGCGGCTGAGCAGGTCGGAGCCGTCGGCCCGCCGCCCGTGCCGGGCCAGCAGGAGCCCGGCCAGGGCCAGCTCCTCGCAGCTGACGGTGATCGAGCACTGCCGGAAGTAGTGGTCGAGGACCTCCGGCACCGGGTTGCGCATGTTGCCGAAGCTGGCCATCAGATAGGCCAGGGACCGGTTGCGGTCCCCCGTGTCCCGCTCGGAGGCGGCGGTCACCGGGTCCGCGTCCAGCTCCGGGTTGCCGCTCTCCGTGCGCAGCAGGTCCCGCAGCGCGCCGAACGCGTCGCCGGTGTTGCTGAGCAGCTGGTCGGTGACCACGATCGCGCCCGGGTTGATGAACGGGTTGCGGGCGATGCCGTTCTCGAACTCCAGCTGGTACAGCGAGTTGAACGCGCTGCCCGAGGGCTCGCGGTGGACCCGTGTCCACACGTTGTGGTTCCTGCGGCTCATCACCAGCGCCAGGGTGAACACCTTGGTGATGCTCTGCATCGAGAACCGGGTGGTCGCGTCGCCCACCGAGTGCACGCGGCCGTCGACGGCGGCCACCGCGAACCCGAACTGGTTCGGGTCCACCCCGCCCAGCTGCGGGATGTAGTCGGCGACGGTACCGGCCCCGATGTGCGGCCGGGTGTGCTCGGCGACCTGGGCCAGGACGTGCTGGTAGTAGTCCTCGCTCATCCCCGGCCGCCCCCGCCGAGGGAGGGTCCGGGCGCGGAGCGGGCGCCGTGGTTGAAGCCCCCGGCCTCGTCCTGGTCGAGTGAGGTCGCGGGCGGGTGCCTGCGCAGGTGCTCGATACTGCGGACCAGGTCGTCCAGGAGCAGGTCGGCCATGTCGCGGCTGAACCCGTGCCGCACCAGCACACGCTGGACGACCTCGTCCTGGCGGTCGGCGGACAGGGGGTAGGCGGGCACGAGCCAGCCCCGGGTGCGCAGCCGGTCGGCGAGGTCGTAGGGAGTGAAGGGTTCGTCGCCGGTCATCCGCCAGGCCACGGCGCTGATGCCCCGGTCCGGGTCACCGCCGTGGATGACCTCGAACGGCCCCAACGCGCTGATGCGCTCGGCCAGGTGCTGTGCGGTCTCGTACAGGGCCGAGTGCACGAGCCGGTAGCCCTCGCGGCCCAGCCGGACGAAGTCGTAGTACTGGGCGACGACCTGGCCGCCGGGCCGGGAGAAGTTCAGGTTGAAGGTCGCCTCGTTCCCGCCCAGGTAGTCGACCCGGAAGACCAGGTCCTCGGGCAGGTCCTCCTCGGTGCGCCAGATCGCCCAGCCCGCGCCCAGCGGCGCGAGTCCGCTCTTGTGGCCGGAGGCGTTGATCGAGCGCACCCGCGGCAGCCGGAAGTCCCAGACCAGGTCGGGGTTGACGAACGGGGCGGCGAAGGCGCCGTTGGCAGCGTCCACGTGGATCCGGATGTCGTGGCCGGTGCGCTCCTGGAAGCGGTCGAGGGCATCCGAGATCCCCTTGACGTCCTCGAACAGCCCGGTGAAGGTCTGACCGAAGTTGCAGACGACCATGACGGTGTTCTCGTCGCAGTAGCGCTCGATGTCGTCCGGGGTCAGGAAATACGTGTCGCCGCTCAGCGGGACCTGCCGGATCTCGACGTCGAAGTAACGGGCGAACTTCTCCCAGCACACCTGGACGGGCCCACAGACGAAGTTGGGCCGGTCAGCCGGCCTGCCCTCGGAGCGGCGGCGCTCGCGCCAGGCGAACTTGGCGGCCAGCCCGCCGAGCATGGCGGCCTCGCTGGACCCGGTGGTGGAGGTGCCCGCGGTTCCGGCCGGGTCGGGCGCGTGCCACAGGTCGGCGAGCATGCGCACGCAGCGCCGCTCCAGCTCCGCGGTCTGCGGGTACTCGTCCTTGTCGATCATGTTCTTGTCGAGTGACTCGTCCATCAGCTTGTGCACCTCGGGCTCGGCCCAGGTGGTGCAGAAGGTGGCGAGGTTCATCCGGGCGACGCCGTCGAGCATGAGCTCGTCGTGGACCAACTGGTAGGCCAGGCGCGCCTCGGTGCCCCGGTCCGGGAAACCGGTCTTGGGGGCGCCGTGGCGCATCAGCTGTTCGGTGTAGACGTCGGCGTCGTTCCTGCTCTCGTGCCTGCCCATCGAAGCCCCCGCGCTCGTCGTCATGGTCCGGTCACGCCAAGTATGCGAGCTGGGGGCGGTCGGAACCGGGAAGGCCAGCGGGGGTCCGGCGTGTCCGGGACGACCGGGCGGGTCAGCCCTGAGCCTCGTCCACGAGGTTCGCGTCGTGTACCAGCAGGGCGACCTGCACCCGGTTGTTGAGGTCCAGCTTGGTGAGGATGCTGGACACGTGGGTCTTGACGGTCGGCACGCTCAGGAACAGCCGCGCGGCGATGTCCGCGTTGGAGCGGCCCTGGCCGACCGCCACCGCCACCTCGGTCTCCCGGGTGTTCAGCACGGACAGCCGGTCGCGGGCCCGGCCCGCGCGCTCACTGTGGTCGGCGTGGGCGACCCGGTCCATCAGCCGCCGGGTCACGGCGGGGGACAGGACGGGGAAACCCCGCGCCACCCGCCGGACCGACTCCACGATCTCCTCGGGCGGGGTGTCCTTGAGCAGGAATCCGGCCGCCCCCGCCCGCAGGGCGCGCAGCACGTGTTCGTCGGCGTCGAAGGTGGTGAGCACCAGCACCTCCGGCGGGTCGGGCAGGGCGCGCAGCCTTTCGGTGGTGGTCAGCCCGTCCACCGTGGGCATCCGGATGTCCATCAGGACGACGTCGGGCGAGTGCCGCTTGACCAGGTCCAGGACCGCGCCGCCGTCCTCGGCCTCGGCCAGCACGCGCACGTCCGGTGCGCCGCCCATCATCATCACCAGGCCGACCCGCACCAGGGCGTCGTCGTCGACGATCAGCACGCCGATCCGTCGTTCCGCGCCCTGCCCGGTGTTCTGCTCTGCTTCGCTCATGAGGGCCACGGTAGCCACGCTGACAGACTCCAGCCACCATCGGCGGTCCGGCCGTACTCCAGCCGGCCGGAGGCAAGGGAGACACGTTCAGTGAGCCCGACCAGGCCCTGGCCGTTCCCGGGGCCGCGGTTGGGGGGCTCCGCGGCACGGGTGGCGGGCCCGTTGAGCACGTCCACGTTCAGCCCCCGGCCCGGGGAGCCGGAGACGCGCACTGACGTGTGGGCCCCGGGCGCGTGCTTGCGGGCGTTGGTCAGCGCCTCCTGGACGATCCGGTAGGCCGTGCGGCCGGTCCGCTCCGGGACGGTGCCCGTGTACTCCTCGACGAACTCCACCCCCGCGCCCGCGTCACCGGCCTCCTCGACCAGCTGCGCGAGGTCGGCCATGGTCGGCTGCGGAAGTTCGCCCACGGGGGCGCGCAGCACCCCGATCACCTCGCGCAGGTCCTGGAGTGCCTGGTGGGCGCTCTCCCGGATCACCTTCGCGGACCGGCCGACCTCCTCGGGCGAGGCGTCCGGGCGGTACTCCAGGGCGCCCGCATGCACGCTGAGCAGGGATAGCCGGTGGCCGAGGACGTCGTGGATCTCGCGGGCGATGGACTCGCGCACCCGGTGCTGGGCGTGCTCGGCGCGCAGCTGGGCCTCGGCCTCGGCGTGCACGGCCCGCTCCCGCAGCGACGCGTACAGCTGGCGGCGGTGCTGGACGGAGATCCCCCACCCGGCGACCGCGCCCAGGAGGACCGTGCTCAGCAGAAACATCACCAGGAAGGGCGCGCCGTGCTCGGCGGGGTGGAGCAGAAGGTTGACGTAGGAGGCCAGGACACCCAGTGCCAGTACCGCGAGCCCCACCTTGGGCGGACGGTGCACGCACAGCGAGAACAGGGCGGCGAGCATAGCCCCGCCCACCAGCGGGAAGACCGCTGAGAGCAGCACCAGCACCACCGCGATCCGCACGGGCCAGCGGCGGCGCCACCACAGGGCCAGGCAGCCGCCCAGCGCGACCAGTTGGTCGGCCATGGTGAACAGCTCGGGTTTGGGCGGGGGCGGTGGTTCGCCAGGGACTGTCACCGCGCCGAGCAGCCCGAACCCCAGGGCGATCAGGAACATCAGCGAGTCCACGACCCAGTCGCGCGCACTGCGCCGGTAGGCCTGGCGGGACAGGGTCGTGTCGTTCATCGCTGAGAGTCTAAGAGCGGACACTCCGCGGGAGGAGTCTCCGGCCAGGGAGCGGTACCAAGGACGCACGATTCCCTACTTTGGTCGAACCCGCAGGTGGTGGCGGTAGACCTGGGTCAGGAAAGGAGAGGCCATCGGCTGATGCGGAAGGGGAGCGGCGCTGCCTAGGTTCGACGGTATGCGTCAGTTCCTCCAGGGCCTGGGAGCCCTCCTGGCCCTCATGGGGGTCAGCGGTGCGATCGACCATCTCTGGACCCAGCCGATCCTCGGTATCGTGCTCAACGCCTTCAACCGCCTGGTGGTCCAGAACGTCGCCGTGCTCCAGGAGAGCGCCCTGTTGGCAAACCTGGGTCTGGGCGCCTGCGGGATCGTGCTCGTCATCGCGGTGGAATCGCTGGCTTCCTCCCGGCAGCGCGACTGAACCCCGGCCCCGAAACGGCCCGGTACGCCGTTTCGCGCTCGTTCCGCGCACGGGAGTAGGTAGCGTCAGCAGGCGGAGCACCCGCGCGTGAACCTGGGGGATCACCCGATGAGCACACTGGTCACTGGCGCCACCGGACAGGTGGGCCGACGTGTCCTGACCGAACTGCGCAGACGTGGCCTGCCCGCCGCCGGTGCCTCCAGGGACGGTGAGGTGCGACTGGACTGGACCGACACCACCAGCTGGGAACCGGCGCTGAAGGACGTGGAGAGCCTGTTCGTGACGGTCCCCATGGCCAGCGGGCTCTCCGACCGGGTCGGGGCCTTCCTCGAACGGGCCGCCGAGGCGAAGGTGCGCACGGCGGTGCTGACCACCGCGATGGGCACCGAGAGCGGGCCGCCCGACTCCGAACAGCGCGTCCTGGAGCGCCGGGTCCGTGAGCTGTTCGACCACTGGACGGTGGTCCGCCCCAACTGGCTGGACCAGGACTTCACCGAAGGCCTCTTCGCCCGACTGGCGCGCTCGCGCAACGGACGGCTGGAGCTTCCTCTGTCTAAGCGCGCTTCGGTCAGCTTCGTGGACGCTCGCGACGTCACCCACACCGTCGTGGCCGCGCTCACCGACGAGGCGCACCACGGCCGCGAGTACACGCTCACCGGCCCGGCACCGGTCACCTTCCGCGAGGTGGTCCGGATGACCAAGGGCACGGAGAGCCCGGTGTGGCGGTTCAAGAAGGTCGACGAGGCCGGGTTCTACTTCCGGGCCACCGACATGGGCTGGTCGGACCGGTACGTGGACACCCTCAACGAACGGTTCCGGGCCATCGCCAACGGCCAGGCCGCGATCGTCACCGAGGACGTCCGCCGGGCTTTGGGTCGCGATCCCGTGCCCATGGCCAAGTTCGTCCGCGAAGCGGTGAAGTAGCCGGGCCGGAACAGGGACGGAAAGCCGAACGCCCGCCTCCACCAGGGGAGACGGGCGTCCGGGGCGGGCTCTGTCAGCTCTTGGGGTCCGTCAGCGGCTTACTTGAGCAGCTGGCGGGCCATCACCATGCGCTGGATCTGGTTGGTGCCCTCGTAGATCTGGGTGATCTTGGCGTCGCGCATCATGCGCTCCAGCGGGAAGTCCTTCACGTAACCGGCGCCGCCCAGCAGCTGCACGGCGTCGGTGGTGATCTCCATGGCGGCGTCGGAGGCGTAGCACTTGGCAGCGGCACCGTAGAAGGCCAGGTCGTCGTCGCCGCGCTCGGACTTGGCGGCGGCAACGTAGACCATCTGGCGGGCGGTCTCCAGCTTCATGGCCATGTCGGCCAGCATGAACTGGATGCCCTGGAAGTCGGCGACGGCCTTGCCGAACTGCTTGCGCTCCTTGACGTAGGCCACGGCGTGGTCCAGGGCGCCCTGGGCGATGCCGACGGCCTGCGCGCCGATGGTGACACGGGTGTGGTCCAGGGTGCGCAGGGCGATTTTGAGGCCCTCGCCCGGGGCGCCGATGATGCGGTCACCGGGGATGTGGACGTCGTCGAAGAACAGCTCACGGGTGGGGGAGCCCTTGATGCCGAGCTTGCGCTCGGGCTCGCCCAGGGTGAAACCCGGGTCGTCGGCGTGCACGACGAAGGCCGAGATGTTGCGGCCGCGCTTGCCCTCGGGGTCGGTCACGGCCAGCACGGTGTAGTACTCGCTGACACCGGCGTTGGTGATCCAGGACTTCTGGCCGTTGAGGACCCAGTCGTCGCCCTTGGGGGTGGCCAGGCTGCGCATGGAAGCGGTGTCGGAACCGGCCTCGCGCTCGGACAGGCCGTAGGAGAACATCGCCTCGCCGCGCGCGACGGGGGTCAGGTAGCGCTGCTTGACCTCCTCGGAGCCGCCCAGGATTACCGGCATGGTGCCGAGCTTGTTCACTGCGGGGATCAGGGAGGAGGAGGCACAGACGCGGGCCACCTCCTCGATGATGATGCAGGTGGCGAGCGCGTCGGCGCCCACGCCCTCGTAGTCCTCGGCGATGTGCGCGGCGTGGAAGTCGGTGGCGACCAGGGCGTCGAGGGCGTCCTGCGGGAAGGCGGACTTCTCGTCCACCTCGGCGGCGTGCGGAGCGATCTTGTCCTCGGCCACCGAGCGGACCGCCGCCCGCAGCTCCTCGTGCTCCTCGTTGGTCTTGAACAGATCGAAGTCGCCCATCACGCTCTCCTTGCTTTGGCACCGCGTGCCTGGATATGGCATTCAGTGCCAGGGTAAGAGATGATCGGTGTGAAGTACACAGACAGGGTCGGATACCTTGTCGCCGGACGAGTCGCCGGGAAAGGTGAGGAGGTGGGCATGGCACCGACACGTGTGTCGACCCGCGAGGCCGTACTGGCGGCCGTGCGGCTGTTCACCGACGAGGGTTTCGACAGCACCACCATGGACGGCATCGCTGCCGCCACCGGGGTGAGCCGCCGGAGCCTCTTCCGCAGGTTCGGCTCCAAGGAGGACCTGCTCTTCGCCGAGCACGACGAGCTCTTCGAGACGGTCGTGCGGTACATGGAGGCCTCACCGGAGAGCCCCATGACCACGGTGGTCGCCGCCGCGCGCCTGGTCTTCCAGGGGTACGTCCGCGACCCCGAGATCACCGTGCCGCGGTACCGGCTGGTGCGCGCCCACCCTCGGCTGCGGGACCGGGAGGTGGCGATGACGGCGCGGTACCAGGCCGCTTTCAGCCGTTACCTGAGCCAGAGTGTCGGTGGTGACCGCCCGTCCCTGGAGGTCGAGGTGGTCGCGGCGGCCCTGATCGCTGCGCACAACCACGTGCTGCGCGGGTGGCTGCGCGAGCCTGACGGGGGCCGGGTGTGGGAACGCTTCGACGAGGCGATGGCCAGGGTCGCCGACCTGGCCGCCCCCCTGCTCGATGGCGGTCGGAGCCCCGGGACGGGGGAAACCGAGAGCGTCGGGAAGGCCGGGAAGGTCCACGGAACGGGAGACGAACGCGTGCTGGTGGCGGTCTACCCGCGCGGGGCCTCCACTGCCGACCTGCTGCGCAGGGTCTCCGAAGCGGTCGAGGGCGACTGGTAGGCGTCGGTAGAGAGCGGTAACGCCTGGTAGACGCCCCGGAATGCGGCCGCCCGCCCGCACGTTGTTCTTGCTGATCCCCCACACCGACGCAGCCCGCCTACGGGTCCCTCACACGGGTCCCAGCCACACCCGCGCGCGCGTAGGCTGGACGGGGCCCGAAACAGGGTGACAGGCGACCAGGGCAGTACACGAGGCGAGGCGGAAAGCGCAGATGAGCGTGGACACGGCGGGAGCGACCAAGCAGGAGTCAGAGGTCGCCCACGAGGCGGAGCGGCGGCGGACCTTCGCGGTCATCTCCCACCCCGACGCCGGTAAGTCGACGCTGACCGAGGCTTTGGCGCTGCACGCCGCCGCGATCTCCTCCGCCGGTGCGGTGCACGGCAAGGGCGACCGCAAGGGTGTGACCTCGGACTGGATGGACATGGAACAGGACCGGGGGATCTCCATCACCTCGGCCGCCCTGCGGATCGACTACGACGACCGTGTCCTGAACCTGCTGGACACCCCTGGTCACGCCGACTTCTCCGAGGACACCTACCGGGTGCTCTCGGCGGTGGACTGCGCGATCATGCTGCTGGACTCGGCCAAGGGCCTGGAGCCGCAGACCCTCAAGCTCTTCGACGTGTGCCGGGCCCGCAAGATGCCGGTGATCACGTTCGTCAACAAGTGGGACCGGCCGGGCCGTGAGCCGCTGGAGCTCCTCGATGAGATCGAGCAGCGCATCGGCCTGCGCCCCACCCCGCTCAACTGGCCGGTGGGTATCGCGGGTGACTTCCGCGGCCTGGTCGACCGCACGAGCGGCACCTACACCAAGATGACCCGCACCCCCGGCGGTGCCCAGAAGGCGATCGAGGAGGTCCTGGACGCCGACCGGGCCGCCGAGGTCGAGCTGGACGCGTGGGAGCAGGCACAGGAGGAGATCGAGCTGCTGGAGGCGCTGGGCGCCGACTTCGACCATGATTCCTTCATGGCGGGCGAGTCCTCCCCGGTGCTGTTCGGCGCCGCGCTGTCCAACTTCGGTGTGGGCCAGCTGCTGGACACGATCGTGGGCCGCGCCCCCGCGCCGTCGGCCAAGGCCGACGACAAGGAGAAGCCGCGCGAGGTGGAGAAGCCGTTCTCCGGCCAGGTCTTCAAGATGCAGGCCAACATGGACAAGAACCACCGGGACCGGATGGCGTTCGTGCGGGTCAGCTCGGGCCGCTTTGACCGGGGCATGGTGCTCACCCACGCGCCCACCGGCCGCCCCTTCGCCACCAAGTACACCCAGGCGGTGTTCGGTTCGGACCGCTCCACCATCGACACCGCCTACCCGGGTGACGTGATCGCCCTGGTCAACGCCCATACGCTGGCGGTGGGCGACACCCTCTACGCCGGCCCCAAGGTCTCCTTCCCGCCGATCCCGAGCTTTGCCCCCGAGCACTTCGTGGTGGCACGCGCGGTGGACGCGGGCAAGTACAAGCAGTTCCAGCGCGGTATCGCCCAGCTCGACGCCGAGGGCGTGGTGCAGGTGCTCACCTCCGACGTGCGCGGCGAACAGGCCCCGGTGCTGGCGGCGGTCGGCCCGCTCCAGTTCGACGTGGTCAAGCACCGCATGGAGCAGGAGTTCCGCAGCCCCATCGAGGCCTCCCCGCTGGAGTACTCGGTGGCGCGGCGCACCGATGCCGAGTCGGCTCCGACCCTGCACGCGCTGTCCGGGGCCGAGGTCCTGCGCCGCCGCTCGGACGGTGAACTCCTGGTGCTGGTGCACAACAAGTGGCGCCTGCGGGTGATCGAGCGGGACAACCCCTCCCTGTTCATGGAGGCGTTGCTGGCCGGCGGCGTCGACGAGGGCGAGTAACCCCCGAGAAGGTTCGTCACCTCCGCGCAACCTCTTCGGGGCGCGTGCCGTCACCGGGTCCGCCACGGGTGCTGGATTCTTCGGCAAAGAGTGTTCGCATTGTTTACCCCGAGTGAATGCTGGTTACTCGTTGTCGACTTTGGTCCTGTTCGGTGGGGAATTCTCGTGCCGCTTCGAGCCTGTCAGCAGGGGTCCCGGCGAGGGGGAGAAATGCCACGTCCGGCTCGTGTGTGAAATCTCGTGCCGGGGGCACATACTCAGGTCCCTGGAGCGGGGGGAGGGGGCGCTCCGAGGGGCGTCCCGGGCCGCCGGGCGGCGTGGCAGAGGCCAAGATCACCGAGCCAGGGCCACCCCGTGCCAGCCCTTGTGATCAGGGCGAAGGTACCCTGATAACAGGCCACTAGGGCGCTTGCGAACAGCTGGCCGCACCGGGCTCTGTTCGGGTATGTCCGCATCTGTGAAGTGCGGGCCGACGCGACGGGGCCGGGCGGAGATCGCGTGTGTTCGGGGCGCCCAGGGGACCGGTTCAGGAGACGAGGGACGGACGGCGGGAGACCCCCGTCGCCGTCCGTGAAGTCTCAGGGCGATCACGGCGTTATCGACGTTCGGCAAAGTCTGTAAATCTTCACTCTGCGGTAATTCTGACCACGTCTGGGTATGTGTTGCATGTCACCTGTTCGTGAATCGGTGAAACTTATATGATTTTGCTTAACCGTCGTTTAACAAAACAGAACAATAACGAGTGAATCAAGAACGTGGAGGCGGATCGCCTCGCGTCTGACACACCTCACGTATCCCCCGCCTGGAAAGGTTGACCTCGGGCATGAGCGATGACAAAGAGCGCACGGTGGAGCTCCACTACGAGGGCGGCGTGCTGAAGCTGCCGGTTTTCACCGGTACCGAGGGTGAGAGCACCATCGAGCTGAAGACCCTGCTGGGGTCGACCGGTATGACGACCCTGGACCCGGGGTTCGGCAACACCGCCTCGTGTAGCTCGAAGATCACCTATATCGATGGGGCCGCGGGCATCCTGCGTTACCGGGGGTACCCGATCGAGGACCTCGCGGTGCACAGCACCTTCCTGGAGACCGCCTACCTGGTGATCTACGGCGAGCTGCCGGAGCCCGGCCAGCTCAAGGAGTTCTCCGAAAAGCTGCGCGACAACTCCGACATCCCGGCCGAGATGGGCGCGTTCATCGACGCGATGCCCCGTAACGGCCACCCCATGACGCTGATCGCCAGCGCCGTGAACACTCTCGCCGCCTACTACGACGACAGCGTCGACCCGGGCGACGAGAACCAGGTCGAGCTCGCCACGATCCGGCTGATGGCCAAGCTGCCGACGATCGCGGCCCGCATCTACCGCAACTCGATCGGCGAGGCGCCGATCGCCCCGGATACCTCGCTCGACTACGTCGACAACTTCATCCGGATGACCTTCGGTGACAAGGCGCCCACGGGTGAGCTCGGCGAGCTGTTCAACAAGGCCGTCGGCATGCTGCTGGTGCTGCACGCCGACCACGAGCTGAACTGCTCCACCGCCACCGTGCGCGTGGTCGGTTCCTCGCTGGCCGACATCTACTCCAGCGTCTCCGCCGGTATCAACGCCCTGTCCGGCCCGTCCCACGGCGGCGCCAACCAGGCCGTCCTGGAGATGCTCGAGGAGATCCGCGACTCCGGTATCTCCATCGAGGACTTCCTGGAGAAGGTCAAGGCCCGCGAGATGCGCCTCATGGGCTTCGGGCACCGGGTCTACAAGAACTTCGACCCGCGCAGCAAGGAGATCAAGGTTCTGGCCAGCCAGATCCTCGACCGGCACGAGAACCCGGACGAGCTCTTCGCGCTCGCCCTCAAGCTCGAGGCCGCCGCGCTCCAGGACTCGTACTTCACCGAGCGCAAGCTCTACCCGAACGTCGACTTCTACACCGGCGTCATCTACCGCACCATGGGCTTCCCGACCAACATGTTCACTGTGTTGTTCGCGATCGGCCGTCTGCCCGGCTGGGTCGCCCACTTCCGCGAGCAGGCAGTCGACCCGGCCTTCCGGATCGCGCGCCCGCGCCAGCACTACATCGGCGCCGCCGAGCGCCGTTACCCCGGCCAGGGCTAAGCCCCTCCGGAGTACCTCGACCGCCCGCCCACGTCACCGACGAGGGCGGGCGTTCGTGTGCCCGGGGGTGGTGGCCCGGACCGGTGCGCACAGGGTCACACCGGAGCAGAACCTCCCTTTCCCTGCATTTTGCGTACTTTCTGTCATCGGTATGCGACGTTGAGGGAAGTTCCAGAGGGTGGTCCCGCACACGAGCGGGACCGCGCAAGTGAGGGGGCTGGCTATGGTCCGGTACGCGTTGGCCGGCAACATGCTCGCAGAGCTGAGCCGTAACTGGTGGGTCCTGGTTGTACGCGGTGTCGCCGCGGTGATCTTCGGTGTGCTCGCTCTCGTCTGGCCGGCGGCCAGCTTGATCGCCTTGGCGATCATCTTCGGTGCGTTCGCGCTCGTGGACGGAGTCGTGCTCGCCTTCACCGCCTTCCGCGCGGGGTCGGGGAACAGGATGCCTCTGGGAGTCCAGGCCGGACTCAGTATCGCGCTGGGTCTGATGGCCCTGATCTGGCCGATGGCCGCGGTCATCGCGCTGGTCTTCCTCATCGGTGCCTGGGCCATCGTCACCGGTGTCGCGGAGATCGTCACCGCGGTGCGGCTGCGCGCCCAGATCAGCTCCGAGTGGCTGCTGATCTTCGTCGGCGCGCTCTCGGTGATCTTCGGTCTCCTGGTGTGGTTCTGGCCGCTGGCCGGTGCCCAGGTGATCA
The DNA here is from genome assembly GCF_000340985.1 of Nocardiopsis valliformis DSM 45023. NCBI lineage: Bacteria > Bacillati > Actinomycetota > Actinomycetes > Streptosporangiales > Nocardiopsidaceae > Nocardiopsis > Nocardiopsis valliformis. The sequence goes on along the minus strand of NZ_ANAZ01000002.1, from coordinate 269,189 downwards.
TGTGGGTCGTCGGTGCCTACGCGATTGTGTTCGGTGTGGTCATGGCGGCCGCGGGCTTCCGGCTGCGGGGTGCCGCCGACGGCTTCAGCACAGGAGAAGAACAGGCGATGGCCGCCGACACCGAGGACTTCGGCGGGTCCGGCGACGTGGGTGGATCCACGGCGGAGTCCGGTGCGGAGCCCACGGGCGAGGAGCGCCCGGTGAGCGCCTTCGACGAGGGTTACGCGGGCGGCTACAGCGACGGCTACCGCGGCGACCAGCGGAACCCCGACCAGATCCCGGAGGTGGCCGAGGACGAGACCGCGGCGCCCAGAGCCGGTCGGCACCGGGCCCAGAAGGAGCGTCCCGACGACCCCGGCACCCTGTAACGCCACAACGGGTTCGCAGGACCGCGCAGGACCGTGAAGGGTCTCAGCCCTCGCTGACGAGGAGGGGGCCGAGCCGGTTGACCTGGCTTCCGGGGACGACCAGCTCGGCTTTCTCCTCCTGCCATGCCAGGAAGTGCGGGGTGAGCCGGTGCGCGGCCAGCGCGTCCTCGTCCGCGAAGACCTCGTACACCCAGAAGGCGTCCGGGTCCCCGGGGTCGCCGACCACGTCGAAGCGCAGGCAGCCCGGTTCGTCCCGCAGCGCGTACGAGGCGTTGCGGGAGATCCCGGCGAGGAACGCCGCACGCTGCCCGGGCAGGGCCCGGAGCGAGATCACCAGCGCGACGGGGGACGCGGGGGACACGGGCACGACCTGGCTCTTCTCTGTCACGTGTGCGCCCGGAAAAGCGTTGGACGCCGGGCGCAGGGCTGCCCTAGCCTAGGGCGCATGTGCTTCCACCAGATCTACGGCTAGGACCCCCGGCGTCCCCGACCCCCCGCGCCGTCCCCTCCATCCACGCGAACACAGGGGACAGGCGCCCGCCAGTCCTACCCGTAGAGAGCCCCTGGAGAAGCACCTTGACTCGCCGCCTGCACATCGCCATGGTCGGGGTCCCCGCCGTGAGCCACGTCCTGCCCAGCCTGGAGATCATCCGGGAGCTGATCGCCCGCGGCCACCGCGTCACCTACGCCAACGACCCCGTGGACCGGGTCGGAGACTTCATCGCCTCGACCGGCGCTGAACTCGTCCACTTCACCACCACCCTGCCCACCGGGGACGAGGAGTGGGGTGACGACCCGATCGAGGGGATGGACATCTTCCTCGACGACGCCATCAACTCCTTGCCCGTGCTCCGCGAGGCCTACGAGAACGACCGCCCGGACCTGTTCCTGTACGACATCGGCGGCTACGCGGCCCGGGTCCTGGCGATCAACTGGGGCATTCCGTCCGTGCAGCTCTCCCCGACCTACGTGGCCTGGGCCGACTACGCGGACACCGTCCTGGAGTGGCTGCGCGAGCAGCCCGGCGCGACCGGGCACTTCGCCAAGTTCGATTCCTGGCTGACCGAGAACGGCGTCACCGAGCTGGACCACACGAACTTCGCCGGGGTCCCGGACCGCGCGCTGGCGATGATCCCGCGTGAGATGCAGCCCTTCGCCGGCACCGTCTCCGACGCGGTCACGTTCGTGGGCCCGTGCCTCGGTGAGCGCGCGTACCAGGGCCACTGGACCAGGCCCGCGGACGCCGAGCGAATCCTGCTGGTCTCCCTGGGCTCGGCCTTCACCCGGCAGCCGGAGTTCTACCGTTCCTGCCTGAAGGCCTTCGGCGACCTGCCCGGCTGGCACACGGTGCTCCAGGTCGGCGAGTACGTGAACGCCGACGACCTGGGCGCGATCCCCGCCAACGTCGAAGTCCGCTCCTGGGTACCGCAGCTGGACATCCTCCGCCAGGCGGACGCCTTCGTCACCCACGCGGGGATGGGCGGTTCCAGCGAGGGCCTGTACACGGCCACGCCGATGATCGCGGTGCCCCAGGCGGCCGACCAGTTCGACAACGCCGACCGCCTCCAGGAGGTCGGGGTGGCCCGCCGGATCGACACCGCGGACGCCACTCCCGAGGCACTGCGGGCGGCCCTGCTCGACCTCACTTCCGACCCGGCGGTGGACGAACGCCTGGCTGGGATCAGCGCCCGGCTCCAGGAGAGCGGCACCTCCTACGCGGCCGACCTCATCGAGACCGAAGCCCGGAAGGCGGCCGAGGCGGCCGGAACCGCCGAGTAGCCCTCTCCGCGACACCTCTTCCCATGACGGCGGTGCGCCGTGCCCTTGGCGGGTACGGCGCACCGCCGTGCTTCGTCGACGCCACACCACCAGCCACGCATCACTAACAGCAGGGAGCGCGCATGGACCACCTCGTCGTCGTCACCGGCGGACCGGGATCGGGCAAGACGACCCTGATCGACCACTTGGCCGGGCTCGGGTACGGGCGCACGGTCGAGGCGGGCCGGGCGATCATCCGCGACCAGCGGGAGATCGACGGCCCCGGCCTGGCCTGGCGGGACGACACCCTGTTCGCCGAGCTCATGCTCTCCTGGGACATGCGCTCGCACCGGGAGGCCGCCGGACACGACGGACCGGTGTTCTGCGACCGCGGCGTGCCGGACACGGTCGGCTACTTCCGGCTGCGCGGCCTGCCGGTCCCCGAGCACGTGTGGGCGGCGACCCGCCGCTTCCGCTACCGCCGCACGGTGTTCCTGGCACCGCCCTGGCCGGAGATCTTCACCGGGGACACCGAGCGCCACCAGTCATCGGAGGAGGCCGAACGCACCTGTGAGGCGATGCGCGAGGCCTACCCGGCCTGCGGGTACGAGCTGGTTACCCTGCCCCGGGTGCCGGTCGCCGAGCGCGCCCGTTTTGTACTGGACCACCTGGGCGAAGCCCTCGGCCAGACCTCCGGGCCTAGGCCTCCACGGAGCACACCCTAGGCCTCCAGGGACATACCCCGGGCGTTCAGCAGGTCGCTCAGGATGTCGGTGCCCGTGGGGCCCATCCCCTGAAGCTCCAGCAGGTCGCTCTCGCTCACCCCGTCCAGCTGCTCCAGTCTCGTGTATCCGGCGTGTGCCAGGGCCCGCTGGGCGGGGGCACCGATGCCGGGGAACTCTTCTTCCGCTCTGTCCTCTGTTCTGGCCATGGGGGTGTCCTACCCAGCGCATGGGATGCCGCAGATGACGTGTGTGTTGCGGTTGTGGCCGCTCGTGGCCGGAAAACGCGTAGTCCCTTGTGGATCGAGGTGGGCCCGGCCACACTCTTGTCCTAGGTAAAGAGAGAGTACGGAGCGGCTCGGGCAGCCGGGGGTGATACGTCAGGTGGCGAGGGCTTCAGGGTCGGGTGTGCCGCCGATGAGCTGGGAGGGCGTCGACCACGCGCTCAACCGGATCCGCGGCGAAGCCGACCGCATCGCGCTCAACCTCGCCGATCTGGACCGGCACGTGGGATACCAGCTGCTCAGGGAGGCCGACCTGGTTGGCGGGACCAGGAGCCGCTGGGACCAGGCCTCGGTGCACGTCCACAGGCTGTGGACGGTACACGGCGCCTTCGCGGCGGTGATCGACCGGGCGGTCCGGGTGCGTGCGAACGGTGGCGAGGACCCGCTGGGCGAACTCACGTTTCTGCTCCTGGGCGAGTCCGTCACGCTCCCCCTCGCCGAGCAGCCCCTGCACGAGCGCGGACTGCTTGACCCCGACACCGAACACATCACCCTCGCCGAGGCCGTCGCGCGTATGTCCGCCGACTACGAGGAGGCCACGGAGGTCATCTCGGCAGCGGAGACCGCCTGGGACGCCCTGCACCCCAGGCTCGGTGAGCTGGAGTCCATGTGGCAGGAGGTCTGCACCCTCTCGGACCAGGTCGAACTGGGCGACGATCAGCACGAGAACCTCCGCGAACAGCTGTTCCGGGTGGGCGAGACCGTCCGCCGCGACCCCCTCTCCCTGGTCGTCGACGCCCGCGTCGACACCTCGTCCCTGGACCGCCTCAGGGGCCTGCTCGACCGCACCCGCGGCGAACTCCGCGACGCCCTGCGCATGCGCGACTCCTACACCGAGAGCATCGAGCGCCTCGTGTCGGCCATCGACGACGTGGAACAGGTCGTCCGGCGCGCCGGTGAACTGCGCGCCCGGGTCATCGCGAAGATCTCCTCACCCCGGGCCATCGATGTCCCCGACCCCGTGCCGGGGCTGCGCGCCGCCGTGGTGGAGATGGACATCCTGCGCTCCCAGAGCGACTGGTGGGGGCTGGGCGCCCGGCTGGGACAGCTGCAGCGCTCCGTCCACCAGGCCGGTGACGACGCGAAGGAACGGGAGGAGAACCTCACCGGGCTCCTCCAGCGCCGGGCCGAGCTCCGCGGCCGACTCGACGCCTTCCGGGCCCGCTCGGTCCGCCTCGGTCTGGCCGAACACGAACGGCTCACCGAACTCCATGGCCGCGCCCACTGGGAACTGTGGAACGCCCCCTGTGACCTGCGAGCGGCCACCGTGGCGCTGTCCGCCTACCAGCGGAGGCTCCAGGAACTTTCGGGAATCGAACCCCCGGGAAGTAGAACCACACCGGGAAAAGGGGCGTCAGATGGCGAGACTGATGGTGGTGTGAGCAGATGACCAAGTGCACTTCTCCCGGCTGCCAGGGCCAGATCGAGGACGGCTTTTGTGTCGTGTGCGGTCTCGCCCCGGTGGAAACACAGCCCTCTGTGCCCCAGCCGGGTGCCGGGGCGCCGACCGGCGGTCCGGCACCCGGACCTCCCGGCTACCAGGGCCCCTCGGGGCCCCAACGCCCGCCCGGGTACCAGCACCCTTCCGGCCCCCAGGCTGCCCAGCACCCTTCCTGGCCCCAGCCGTCCCAGGCGCCCCCGGGACAGCAGGGACCGCCCGCCCCGCGGTCCCCGACCTCCGGACCCCAGACCGTCTTCGGAGTGCCCCAGCAGGCGAGCCATCCGGGTTCGGGTCCGCACCCCTCCCCGGCCCCCGGCCCCTCCCCGTCCGGGAGCGGTGCCACCGACCAGTGGTTCTCCTCCAGCCCCTCCCTCCGGGACCCCGCGGGCAACGACATGTCCGTGCACTCCCACCCGATCAGCTCGGGCAACATCCGCCTGTCCGGCCGTTCCGGTCCGGGCAGTATCGCCGGGATCGTCGGCAGCTCGCGCACCGGGAGCAGCTCCAGCCGCGGTTCCAAGCGCGGCATGCTGGGCCTGGGCATGGTCCAGGTCCCGCTGGTCCCGGCCCGCGACCCCTCCGAAGCGATCATGACTAACCCGGTCGTGTCGGAGAAGAACCGCTTCTGCGGCAACTGCAGCGAGAAGGTCGGCCGGGCCCGCGGGGGCCAGGACGGTCGCACCGAGGGTTTCTGCCGCCAGTGCGGTACCCAGTTCTCCTTCACCCCCAAGCTGGCTAAGGGCGACATGGTCGGCGGTCAGTACGAGGTCCTGGGCTGCCTGGCCCACGGCGGGCTCGGCTGGATCTACTTGGCCAGGGACCGCAACGTCAACGACCGCTGGGTGGTTCTCAAAGGCCTGCTCAACGCCGGTGACGCCGAGGCGCACAAGGCTGCCGCGGCGGAACGGGCCTTCCTCTCCGAGGTCGAGCACCCCAACATCGTTAAGATCATCAACTTCTCCCAGCACCCTGACCCGCGCACCGGAATCCCCGGCGGCCACATCGTCATGGAGTACGTGGGCGGCAAGTCGCTGCGGGAGCTGCTCGTCGAACGCCGGGAGGACGGCTCCGGAGAGGAGGTCCTCCCCGTCGAGCAGGTGATCGCCTTCGGCCTGGAGTGCCTGCGCGCCCTCGGCTACCTGCACTCCAAGGGTCTGCTCTACTGCGACTTCAAGCCGGACAACGTCATCCAGAGCGAGGAGCTGATCAAGCTCATCGACCTCGGCGGCGTCCGGCGCATGGACGACACGCTCAGCCCCGTCTACACGACCCCCGGCTACCGGGTGCCTGAAAACGAGCTCCGGGGGCCGGGCCCCACGATCAGCGCCGACCTCTACTCCGTCGGCCGCGCCCTGGCGGTGCTCAGCTTCCACTTCAGCTTCATGCGCCAGCACCCGCACAGCATCCCGCCGCGGAACGAGGTGCCGCTGCTCCAGCGGTACGAGTCCTACGACCGCTTCCTGCGCCGGGCCACCAACATCGAACCCGAGTCGCGTTTCCACGATGCCGGGGACATGGCCGACCAGCTCACCGGGGTGCTCCGCGAGGTCCTCTCCGAGATCGAGGGCACCCCGCACCCGGCGGCCTCCGCGCTTTTCGGCGGGGAAACCTTCACCAGCGGCTCCGACGTGGGCGCGCACAACGCCGACCGCATGCTCAGCCCGCCCTCGCCCACCGAGGCCGCCGGGCTGCTGCCCGCCCCGCTCATCGACCCGGTCGACCCGGCCGCCCAACTCCTGCGCAGCTTCGCGGGCATGCCCCCGGCCGAGCTCATCCCGACCCTGCGTGCGGCCCAGGCGCCCACCCCCGAGACCCTGCTGATGCTCGCTCGGGCGCTGATCACGGTCGGCCAGCACAACGAGGCCCTGGACGCGCTCCAACAGTTCAGCTCGGCTGTGCCCGGCGACTGGCGGACCATGTGGTACCTCGCCGTGGCCGAACTCAGCACGGGCAGCTTCCAGGAGGCCCGGAACCACTTCGACGAGCTCTACAACCACCTCCCCGGGGAGGTGGCGCCCAAGCTCGGCCTGGCCCTGGCCTGCGAACGCACCGGAGACCTGGAGACGGCTGCACGCCAGTACGCCACGGTGTGGTCCACCGACCACTCCTACGTGAGCGCGGCCTTCGGACTGGCCCGGATCAGAGTGGCCCAGGGTGACCGGGCCTCCGCAATCCAGGTCCTGGACACCGTCCCCGAGCTGTCGAGCCTGTACATCCACGCCCAGACCGCACTGATCGCCGCGCTCGCCACCGGCGCCACCGACAGCGCCGACTACGTGCGCGCCGGTGAACGGCTCGGCCGGATCGGTCTGGACAGCGAGTCCGCCGACCGGTTGGCCGCCCGGGTCCTCGAGTCCGCCCTGACCTGGCTCCGTTCGGGCGGCAGCGCCCCGGCCGGTCAGCGACTCCTGGACGGTGACCTCACCGAGGAGGGCGTCCGCGCCAACCTGGAGCGCCGCTACCGGTCCCTGGCACACCGGGCCAGCCGGACCTCGGAGCGCTACGAGCTCATTGACAAGGCGAACTCCCTACGCCCGGTGACACTCCTGTGAGGATCGAAGGAACGGCGATGACAAAGGTGCGGACCTGCCCTACCTGCGCCGACATGGTGTCAGCGGGTGACGCCTTCTGTGAGAGTTGCGGTCAGACCCTCCCGAAGGACCCGTCGGCGCGGACGGAGGAGAGCGGTCAACCCGACCGCGTGCCGACCACGCCCCAGCCGAGCATGTCCGAGGTCTCGGCCTCTGAGGCGGAGACGATGGTGGTGGAGCGCCCCGGCCTGACCCCCGCCGACGGCGCCCCGACCGCGCCCCAGGTGAGCCTGCACGGCGCCGTACGCGACGAGCGGGTCGAGGGCGGTGGCCAGGGCGACGAAGACGCTGACGGTGCCGGGGAACCCGACGAGGAGCTCTCGGACTGGGAGGCAGTCGACCTCCAGATCACCCAACCCATCTACCGGAACCCGGTGCCCCCCGCACCCGGGCCCGAACCGGCCGGAGCGCTCCCGGCGGTGGAGGTCGTCCCCGAATGGCCGCCGCCCGCCGTGGGAAGCAACCCGGTCGCCGTGGACAACCCCGAACTGTGCGTGTGGTGCCCGGGACGGGTCGTGGACGGGTACTGCGAGAAGTGCGGTTTCCTCCAGCCCACCGGACGCGACCACGTCGAGGTCCGCGCCGGACGGGCCTTCGGGGTCAGCGACCGGGGCCTGCGGCACAAGCGCAACGAGGACGCGATGGCCATCCGGGTCATCGAGGACGACGCGCCCCGGGCCGCGGGGACCGTCGTGGCGGTCGTCTGCGACGGGGTTTCCAGCTCGCCTCGCTCTGACGAGGCCTCCCGGGTCACCGCCGAGACCGGGGCGACCGTGCTCGCCGAACAGATGCGTCAGGGGGCCGACCCCCGCGAGGCCACCGGGGCGGCGATGACCCGCGCCGCCCAGGCGGTCGCCGCCATCGCCGACTCACCCAGCTCCGCCCCGGCCTGCACCTTCGTGTCCGCGGTGGTGGACCCCGCCACCGGCGCGGTCACCGTCGGCTGGGTCGGGGACAGCCGCGCCTATTGGATCTCCGGCGGCCCCGTTTCCAGCGCCTCAACCCTGCTCACCAGGGACGACTCCTGGAGCGAGGCGATGGTGCAGATGGGTGCGCTCTCCCGCGAGGAGGCGATGCGCTCGGCCAACGCCCACGCGCTCATCGCCTGGATGGGCGCGGACTCGGGGGAGATCGACGCGCACATCTCGACGGTCACCCCCACTGGGCCCGGCGCCATCCTGCTGTGCAGCGATGGCCTCTGGAACTACTACCCGGAGGCCCAGGACCTGACCGAAGCGGTGCCGGGGGCCACCGCCGCCCCGCTGGAGGGGGCCCGCACCTACGTCAGCCTCGCCCTGAGAGCGGGCGGCAAGGACAACATCACCGTCGTCGTCATTCCTGTACCCACCGAACAAGGGGGTCCCCGTGCCGCACAGCTCTGACCGCTCCGGCGAGCCCGAGTTCCGCGTCGAGATCGACCAGAACCCCTTCCTGCCCATCGGTGGTACCGAGGTGCACGCCGTGGTGAGCGTGACCTCGAACAGTCCGGTGCTGGTGGGTTCGGCGGTGCGCGCCGCCGAGGTGATCATCATCGACACCTCCGGCTCCATGTACGGCGAGAAGATCAACGCGGCCAAGCAGGCGGCGCGCGCGGCCATCGAGACCCTGCGTGACGGCGTCCGCTTCGCGGTGGTCGCCGGGCACCGCGAAGCGGAGATGATCTTCCCCGAGACCGCCCACCTGGTGGAGGTCGACGCCTCGACCCGGGCGGCCGCGCTGGACGCGGTGGGCAAGCTGCGCGCCGACGGCGGCACCCGCATGGGCAGCTGGCTGCTCAAGGCCGCGGCGCTGTTCGACACCGTCGACGACGGCATCAAGCACGCCATCCTGCTCACTGACGGCCAGAACAACGAGATGTCCGACGTCTTCGAGGGGGTGCTCCAGCGGCTCGCCGGACGGTTCGTCTGCGACTGTCGCGGGGTGGGCACCGACTGGAAGGTAGCGGAGCTGCGCCGGATCGACGCCGCCCTGCTCGGCGGCGGGCCGGGCATCATCGCCGACCCCGCCGACCTGGAGGCGGACTTCCGGGCGATGGCCCAGGCCTCCATGGGTAAGGCGGTGGCCGATGTGGCGTTGCGCCTGTGGACCCCCCAACACGCGGTGGTGCGCTATGTGAAACAGGTGGCGCCCACCGTCCAGGACCTCAGCGGACGCGCGGTCGAACGGGTCGCCCAGGCCGGGGACTACCCCACCGGTTCCTGGGGTACGGAGAGCCGTGACTACCACGTGTGCGTGGAGGTACCGCCGGGCGATCCCGGCCGTCAGCTGCGCGCGGGCTGGGTCAGAGTGGTGATGCCCGGCGAGGGCGGGGCCCCGGACCAGGTCCTCGCCTCCGGAAACATCCTCGCCGAGTGGACGTCGGACGAGGTCAGAGCCACCGAGATCAACCCCCGGGTGGCCCACTACACGGGTCAGGTCGAACTGGCCCAGGCGATTCAGGACGGGCTCGCCGCCCGTCGCGAGGGAGACGAAGCGACCGCCACCACCAGGCTGGGTCGGGCCGTCGCGCTCGCCAACGAGTCGGGAAACGAGGAGACCGCGAAGCTCCTCGACCGCGTCGTCGACGTCGTCGACGCGGCCACCGGAACGGTCCGGCTCAAGCCCAGCGTCGACAAGGTCGACGAGATGACCCTCGACACCAACTCGACCCGGACCGTACGGACCCGTCCCCGCCAGAGCGGACCGGGAACCGGCGGTGCCCCCGGACCCGGGTAGGAGGGACCCATGCCGAGTTGCCCTTCAGGGCACCACTCCACGGCCACCGACTTCTGCGACATCTGCGGGCTGCGCCTCCAGTCGTTGTCCGTGCCGCCCCCTGGCCACCGACCCGCGCAGCAGCACCCGCATCATCAGCAACACCAGCAGTCGCAGCACCATCTATACCCGCAGCATCCGCAGCACCAACAGCAACCGTTGGCGCGGCCACCGGCACAGCGCCCCGCCCCCGACCAGACACCGCCCAGACCCAGACCGGCGACCCGGGGAGGGCCGTGCCCGGAGTGCGGCACGTCTAGAGCGGGCCGCTTCTGCGAGGAGTGCGGATACGACTTCGCCTCCCAGTCGGGCAGTCACCAGCGGCGCATCTCCGAGCCCGGCAGCGCGCCGATCGGGGTGCGCTGGCGCGCGATCGTGGCGGCCGACCCCGCCTACTACCAGTACATGGTCGACCAGGGGATGCTCGACCCGACGCAGATCAGCTTCCCCGCCGGAGGCCAGCAGCGCCGGGTGACCCTCCAGGGCGACCGGGTGCACATCGGACGACGAAGCAGGTCCAAGGGGTTCACCCCGGAGATCGACCTGGGCGGCCCCGGGGGAGATCCCGCGATCTCCCACATCCACGCGGTCCTGCTCTCCCGCCCGGGCGACACGTGGTCGGTGGTCGACCCCGGGTCGACCAACGGGACCACGATCAACGGGACGGCCAACCCCATAGCCCACCACGTGGAGGTTCCCCTGAATGACAGCGACAGGATCTACGTCGGCGCATGGACCGTCATCATCCTCCAGAAGGGGTGAACCCCGTTGATGCCCCCCAACCCCGACCAGGTGGCCAGGCGGCCGGAACCGGGTGCCCCCTCTCTGCCACTACCGCCCATCGAGCCGACCCCCGGTGGGCAGCCGGGCGGCCGGCAGCCCACCGGACCTCACAGCTCCGGCCCGGCACAGCCGGAGGGCGACGCCACGAGTAACCCCGCAGGCGGCTCCACGGGCGGGCGGTACCTCCGTTCCTGGTGGCCGCGGGCGCGCGCCTCGATGCGGACCACGCCCACCCGGGTGTGGGCGCTGACGCTCCTGTGCGTGCTGACCATCGCGGCTCTGTTCGGCTCCGCGACGGTCACGCTGAACCAGGCCCGTGACGGACTCACCGTCCTGGGCCGCGACGCCGGGCCGCAGGCCATGGCCACCACCGAGCTGTACCTGGCCCTGGCCGACATGGACGCCGGCGTCGCGGACGTGCTGCTCATGGGTACCGACCACGATCTCGGGTCGGGGCGCGAGGCGGCCCTGGAGCGGTACGACGGCAGCCGAGCCCAGGCCAACGCGGCCCTGCTCCAGGCGGCCTCCCTCACCGAGGGCGACACCGTCGAGGAGCTCAACGTCCAGGCTGTCCTGGACGGTATGGGCGTCTACGACCAGAAGGTCAGCGAGGCGCGTCTGCTCAACGACGAGGCCCAGGCCGCTCCGGGGGAGGTGGACCCCGACGCCCTCGAGGCGTACCGGGAGGCCACCCAGCTGATGCACACCGAGCTGCTGCCCAAGGCGTTCAACCTGGGGCTGGACTCCTCGGCGATCGTGCGGGCCAACCACGAGGAGGGGCAGTCCACGGTGGCGCTCGGGCTCGTGTGGGTCGGTGTGGTGGGCGTGGCGACCGTGGCCGCGCTCATCGGCCTCCAGCTGTACCTGCGGGTGCGGTTCCGCCGCCGGTTCAACGCCCCGCTCTTGGCCGCCACGGCCGGGACCGTGGTGCTCACCCTCGGCGTCATCATGGCCCTCAACAGCAGTGGGGCCCACCAGAGCGACGCCAAGGACGAAGGGCTGGACGCCGCCATGGCGCTGGCCCGGGCCGGGGCGATCGCCACCGACATGCAGGCCGACCAGAGCCGCTACCTCGCGGACGGCGACTTCGCCGACAACTACCAGCAGGTGTACCTGGAGCGGGCGCAGCAGGTGTTGTTCCGCCCGGCCAGCACCCTGACGGACTACTACGAGGCGATCGGTGAGATCCCGGGTGCCTACCCGAACCTGCCCGGTTCGGACGGCGCGGACCCCGACGATCCGGGCACACTCGGCTACCTGGGGCAGAGCGCCCAGGACTCGCTGCTGCCCGGTCAGGAGGACGCCCTCGCCGAGGTGCTCACCGCCTACGCCGCCCTCCAGGAGGAGGACCAGCTGATGCGCGAGGCCGCCGAGGAGGAGGACCTGGCCGCGGCGATCGACATCCGAATGGGGGTGGCGCACGCCGAGGACGGGCTCTTCCCCGCCTACACCGAAGCGCTGGGCGGGCTGATCGATCTGCACCAGGAGGAGTTCACCGCCGGGATCGACCGCGGTGACGCCGCGCTATCCCCGTGGACCTGGGGGCTGCCGGTCGGCGCCCTCGCCCTGCTCGCGCTGGTGGTGGTCGGGGTCCGGCCCCGCCTCGCCGAGTACCGCTGACCCCGACAGACTCTGACCCCCGAGAGACAAGGAACAGGCCGATGTGGTTTCGACACCGCCGTGGCGCGGCTGCGGCAGCCCTGGGCACCGTGGCGGTGATTCTGCTGCCCGCCTGCTCAGCGGAGCGGGAGGAGTCCCTGGTCGACGCGGACTCGCTGACGATCGGGGTCAAGGACGACCAGCCCGGACTGGGCCTGGACGTGAACGGCGAGCTGGTCGGGTTCGACGTGGACGTGGCCCATTACATCGCCGCTCACCTCGGGATCGAGGAGGTGGAGCTGGTGGGCATCACCTCGGCCGAACGCGAGGAGAAGCTGGTCAGCGGTGAGGTGGACATGGTGGTGGCGACCTACTCCATCACCCCCGGCCGCAAGACCGAGGTGACCTTCGGCGGCCCGTACTACGTGGCCAAGCAGGACATCCTGGTGCGCGCGGAGGAGGACGCGGTGGACGGGGTGCGCGACCTGGAGGGGCGCAGCGTCTGCCAGGGCGCGGGCTCCAACTCGGCCTTCCGGATCACCGACGGCCTGGGCATCGACGTGCTCGAGCTCCAGGAAGCGGAGACCTACAGCGTCTGCATCGAAAGGCTGAGCGAGGGGTCGGTGGACGCGGTGTCCACGGACAACCTGATCCTCGCCGGGTTCCTGGCCGAGGACCCGGACTCGTTCCGCTTCGTGAACAACCCGTTCACCGACGAGAAGTACGGCGTGGGTCTGCCGCACGGCGACGTGGCGGCCTGCGAGGCGGTGAACAAGGCGGTCAGCGAGATGTACCAGGACGGGACCGCGGTGGACCTGCTGGAGGAGTGGTTCGGCGAGACCGACCTTGAGGTGGTCCGGACTGTCCCGCAGTTCGAGGGCTGCGACTAAGGCGCGTTCGGGGAACGCTGCCGGGGTTGCGTGTACCCGGTGTGACGGCTGAGAACGCGGTGCCACATTCGCCCGGATCAGCGAGGGCTTCCGGGTGGCCCAAGCGGGGCAAATGGCAGATACTGAACCTTATGTAGGGCATTGGGGGGGACAGAAGAGGAGTCGTCCGTTGACCATCGTCGAGTTCCTGAACGCGCGTTTGGATGAGGACGAACGTGCGTCCAAGGCCGTCCCCGTGGGTTCACGCGGCCGGGAGCGCGCACTGGCCGAGGTGACGGCCAAACGCAAGATCGTCCGCGGCTACACCGAGGCGCACACCGCCAGCATGAGCATCATCGAGACCTCCGCCCAGGCGGTGAAGGTCAAGGGCGACCCCTGGTCCGAACTGCTGGCCTGGCGACTCGCGGTCAAGTACCTGGCCGCCGTCTACCGGGGCCACCCCGAATACGACCGCACCTGGGAAGACTAGGGCTCGGGCAAAGCGAGGAGCCGGTCCACGGTCTCGGCCAGGTCCCGGCCCTCGACGTCGGGGCCGACGAAGATCGACGGGAAGCGTCCCTCCACGTGCGCCGACCACCCCGTGACCAGTCCGGCCGCGCGGCCGCCCGCCGCGTCCCAGCCGTGCGCGGTGATCAGACCCAACCGCTCCGGGGCCACATCCAGGGCGTGCGCCGCCGCCAGATAGGGCTCGCGGGCCGGTTTCCACGCCCCGGGGCGGTCACCCTCGGTGAGGATTTCCAGCGGGAGTCCGGAGCGCTCCACCAGCAGGCGCACCTGTTCCCCGTCCCCCTGGCCGAGTACCGCCGTCCGCACTCCCCGCTCATGCGCGGCCGCCAGGGCCCGAGCGGCTTCGCGGCGTGGTTCGAGGCGGGTGAGCCCGTCGAGGATGGTGTCCTCCGCCGCCGGGGCGATCTGGTTTCCGGTGATGTCGCGCAGGGAACCCCGGGCGACCTCTTCGAAGCTGCGGGCCTCGTTCAGCAGGGACAGCGCGAACGCGTCCCGCAGCAGGTGGTCGCGCCACCGGGTCATCAGCACCCGCGGGATCCCGGCCTCCCGGAACCGCCACTCCAGCGGGCCGAGCGGGAAGAGGGTGTCCAGGGCGTCGAGGACCAGGGCCGAGGGACGGACGGGGACGTGCGTGCGAGGGGGCATGGGGTGTGCTCCAACTCCTGAGGGGTGCCGCGGTCTACCTACCCCGCAGCCGCGCTCAAAAGACCACGTAGTCGGAGATCTCGTCCTCCAGGTGCGCCGGGAGGCCAGTGCGGATCAGCGCGTCGGGCAGCGAGATGAACGGCGCGGACGAACGGGCCGTGATCAGGGCCTGTGCGTCCTCGGAGGTCAGGCCGGGGAGCCCGGCGATCACCTGGGCGGGGGCCCGGTTGAGGTCCACCAGGCCACCGTCGTCGTAGCCGGTGTGCAGGTCGGGTCGGCCCACACCCAGTTCACGTGCGAGCGCGGGGTCCTCCTCGGCCAGTTTCCGGGACTCCTTCCTGCGCTGGGCGCGGTCGGCCGCCATCGCCCTGAGCTCCGCGTTGCTGCTGACCTTGCGGGCACCCTCCCCTGAGGAGGGAGCCGGGCCGCCGGGCGCGGCCGTGACTGGTTCGCCGCGCAGCCCCTTGTTGCGGTCGGAGTTCACCCCGTAGATGTCGTGGTAGAGGTAGGCCGTGGCGAGGACGACGAAGACGACGTAGATGCCGCCGGCCACCGTGCCGAGAGTGCTGTCTTCCCCGCTCGCGACGATGACGACGACGAACGGCACGGTGATCAGGGCGCAGATGCCCGCCGCACGAGACCAGTGGCGCAGTGCCGTGTAGCCGTAGACGAAGGGGGCAAGGGCGCCGCAGCTGAGCAGGATCAGGAGCAGGAACGCGCGGCCGCCGGGATTGGTCTCGCTCTGCACGGGTGCCGGGCCCTGTGGGTGGTGCGGGCCCTGTGGGTGGTGCGGGGCCTGCGGGTGGTGCGGGTCATACGAGTGGTGCGGATTCCGACGGTCATACGGGCCCTGACGGTCGTACGGATCATCCGGACCGTAGGGGGAACGGCTGTCGGGCCCGGCGTGGTACGGGCCTCCCTGGCCGTACGGCGCGCCCGGGTAGCCGGGCTGCCGGGGATAGGGAGGAAGCGGTCGCTCCGCGTGACCGTAGTGCGGCTGCTGGGGGTCGGGCTCACCGTAGTGCCAACCATGGCCGGGGGGTGTGTTGGACATAGCACGACTCTATGGTGCGCAAGTGTTTCGTGGTGGCCTTCGGGCTTTTCCGACAAACCGGAAAGGCGGCCCCGGCCGGGTCAGCGCGCGTCGTTGAGCTGCGGAATCTGTTCTGCGGCCCAGGGGCTGATCACCCAGGGTGTCCGTTCGGCGAGCATGACCACGTCCGGCCAGGCTGTCCAGGTGAACTCAGCGACCTCGTTCGCGTCAGGGGAGGGGGTGTCCTCGGTCCGGGCCCAGAACACCGGGCAGAACTCGTTCTCCACGATCCCCTCGGCCGACACCGCCCGATAGCGGAAGTCCGGTAGGGCCTCGGTGACCTCGGTCAACTCGATGCCCAGCTCCTGGCGGACCCGGCGGTGCACCGCCTCGACCATGGTCTCCTCCGGGGCGGGGTGACCGCAGCAGCTGTTGGTCCACACCCCCGGCCAGGTGGTTTTTCCCAGGGCACGGCGGGTGAGCAGGACGCGGCCGTCCGGCCCCACGACATAGCAGGAGAAGGCCAGGTGCAGCGGGGTGTCCTCGGTGTGCACGGTGGCCTTGTTGGCCACCCCCACCCGCTGGTGCCGCTCATCCAGCAGGACCACGAACTCAGGCATTGACTCTCTTCACCGGCTCTCTCGGCTGTTCCCCACGACTGTCCACCCCATGGTCTCCCGTTCCGCACACCCCTTCGCACCGGGTCGGGGGTGCGGACGGGGAGCATCCTGGCCGTCCAGTACCGGAGTGCGCATAAAGTTCCTGTTGGCCCGGCAAAGCGGCCATCGGAACAGCGGCGGGATGCAGTGGTGACGGAAACGGTGACGCGGTCGACGGTCGACGGGATCGACCCGGACAGGCTTCAGGTGTGCCTGGAGGTGCTGGCCGAGGCGGAGCAGCTGCCCGCCGACCACGACGACTCCAGGGCCCTCCAGCGGGCCACGGCCCGGATGTTCAAGGCGCTCAAGGAGTGGCGGCGCAAAGAGCGCCACGCCGCCCGCAAGGCCCACGACGAGGCCGTGTTCGCTGCCACCGCCACGGCCGCGCCGGGCCGGATCGACGACGAGACCAACGGCCGAGCCCTGACCAGCCGGGCACTGGCCGCGAGTGGGGACCCGGGCGACCCGGGCGCCGAAGAGGTCTCGGGCACGGAGGCTGGGCAGCCCGAATCCAGGCAGCTCGCCGGGGTCCTGCGCAAGGCCCGCCCCTGCTACGTCTGCAAGCAGAAGTACCAGGAGGTCGACGCCTTCTATCACCAGCTCTGCCCGGAGTGCGCGGTCTTCAACCGGCAGCGCCGCGAGGCCCGCACCGACCTCGGCGGGCGGCGGGCCCTGCTCACCGGCGGCCGCGCCAAGATCGGCATGTACATCGCGTTGCGGCTGCTGCGCGACGGCGCCCACACCACCATCACCACGCGCTTCCCCAACGACGCCGTGCGCCGGTTCGCCGCGATGCCCGACAGCGACCAGTGGCTGCACCGCCTGCGGGTGGTCGGTATCGACCTGCGCGACCCCGGCCAGGTGGTGCGGCTGGCCGACTCGGTGGCCGAGCAGGGGCCGCTGGACATCCTCATCAACAACGCCGCGCAGACCGTCCGCCGCTCACCGGGCTCCTACGCCCCGCTGATCGCGGCCGAGGCGCAGCCGCTGACCGGGGAGGGCCTGCCCGAACCGCTGGTGCTCGGTGGGGTCCGCCCCCGTGAGCTGGAGGGCGCCCCCGAGTCCGAGGTCGCCGAGGTCGCGCCGCACACACTGACCCCCGAGATGCTCACGTCGCTGGCGCTGACCACCGGCGCGGCGCACCCGGACCGGATCCGCGAGGGCGGGGCGATCGACGCGGGCGGCCTGCTGCCGGACCTGGCCCCGGTCAACAGCTGGACCCAGCGGATCGGCGCGATCGACCCGGTCGAGATGCTGGAAGTGCAGCTGTGCAACGTGAGCGCGCCCTTCCTGCTGGTGGACCGGCTCCGCCCGGCTCTGGCCGCCTCGCCCGCCCGGCGCACGTACATCGTCAACGTGTCCGCCATGGAAGGCGTGTTCGGCCGCGGCTACAAGGGCCCCGGCCACCCGCACACCAACATGGCCAAGGCCTCGCTGAACATGCTCACCCGGACCAGCGCCGAGGAGATGCTGGAGAGCGACGGCATCCTGATGACCGCCGTGGACACCGGCTGGATCACCGATGAGCGGCCGCACCCGGACAAGGAGCGGATCGCCGCAGCCGGATTCCACGCCCCCCTCGACCTGGAAGACGGCGCCGCCCGCGTCTACGACCCCATCGTCCGAGGCGAGCTCGGCGAGGACCTGCACGGCATCTTCCTCAAGGACTACAAGCCCTCGAACTGGTAGCAGTCCGAGGGCTGGGCGGCCTACGGATCACGCGAGTGCGCGGCGTAGATCCTTCATCAGTAGTACGAGATGCATCGGGTCGCTGGGGCTCCGCTCGAACTGAGCGAGGCCGAGGTAGAACTGTCGTGCTGATTCGCTCTCGCAGTGGATCAGGAGGGCTCGGACGCCGATCGTTTCGGAAGCCACCGCGACCCTGCGCAGCGCATCGACTACGAGGGCTTTACCGAGTCCCGTCCCCTGGACGCGGATGTCTACCCCCAGCCGGGTCAGGATGACAACGGGCTGGTGATACTTGCCGGCACCGCGCAGGAGTCGGCTGGGGGCCACCGAGGGGGCGATGCTTCCAGCGGCCAGAGCGTAGTAGCCGACGACCGGGCGATCCGTGTCCGGGTCTTCGTCACACACGACATACACGCGTGACCCACCCGATCGGTGTGCTTGGAGGGCATGGTCGCTCAACCAGTCGGATTGGGCGTGTGATCCGCAGTCGAAGTCGGCCGTCCTGTGCTGTGCGGTGAGCGGCTCGACCGGCCCGAACCTCGGCTTCACGTGTCGTCCTCATGATGCTGAGAGCTGTTCTCATCGAGCACCGTGGGTTCGGTCAGGAGCTTTCGCAATCCGGGGATGTCGCGTGCGGGGCGTTCCAGGGCCGAGTCGAAGGCCGCCCACCCCTGTTCGTCCAACATGAAGACCCGTCGATCCGCCAGCGCGTTTGCCGCCGCTTCGGTGGCCGCACCGAGGACGAAGGCCGAGACCGTGTCCCCCGAGGCGGCGCTCGCGGCCTCGAGCAGGGCCTTCTGCTGGTCGTTGACTCTCAGGTGGATTCTCTCTGACTTCATGCTGGTAGCCATACCCCGGATTGTACGCACAATGTGCACACGCAAGAGTGGGTTTTTGGCGAACAACAATCTCAGGAACTACAAGCCCTCGAACTGGTAGCAGTCCGAGGGCTGTGCGGTTTGGGTCAGGGCGGTCAGGGCTGGAGGACCAGGCGGACCGGGGAGCCGATCCGCTGCTCCAGCTGCTCCACGGCCTTGGGCGCCTCCTCCAGGGAGAACGCGCCGCTGATGGAGCGGCTGAACTCCAGCCGGCCCGACCGCACCAGGTCCACCAGCTGGACCACGTGCTCGGCCTCCGAGCCGTAGTGGCCGAGGATCTGCTGGCGCAGGTAGCTGAACCGGGTGCCGTCCCCGACCTCCAGCGGCTTGTCGGTCAGGCCGACCAGTACCAGGCGGCCGTGCTCGCCGAGCACCCGGACCGCCTGCTCGCGCACGACGGGGACCCCGGCGAAGTCGAAGGCCGCGTCGAGGCCGCGGCCGTGGGTCAGCTGACCGATCCGGGTGAGGAAGTCCGCCGCGGTGGAGTCCAGGGCGACGTCCGCGCCGTACTCCAGGGCACGCGCCCGGGCGTGCTCGTCGGGGTCGGCGGCGATGATCGGGGCGGCGCCCACCAGCCGCAGCAGCTGGACGGCGTGCGCGCCCAGTCCACCCACGCCCCAGACCGCGACGGCCTCGGCCGGGCGCACGTCACCAGTGGCGGTCACGGCGGCCCAGGGTGTGGAGACGGCGTCGGGGATGATCGCGGCCTGCTCGAAGGACAGCTCGTCCGGGATGGGGACGAGCGTGTCCTCACCGGCCAGCGCGTACTCGGCCCAGCCGCCGTCGTAGTCCACGCCCCGGGTGAGCACGCGCCCGTGCCGGTCGTGCTCACCTGCTTGGAGGGCCACTCGGTCGCCGACCCCGACGTCGAGCACCTCCGGGCCCAGCTCCTCGACCACCCCGGACACCTCGTGCCCTGGGGTGACGGTGTCGCCCTCGAGGTGGAGCGGGCTCAGGGTGCCGTCGATGAGGTGGACGTCGGACAGGCACACTCCGGCGGCTCTGACCCGGACCAGGACCTGCCCCCGGCCCGGCACGGGTCTGGGCACGTCGGTGACCTCGAGGGTCCGTTCGGTGATGTTCAGCCGGGCCGCGCGCATGGTGGCCATTGGTCATTCCTCGCAGTCATGTCGTCTGCACCCATTTCCCCACCGATCATCACGCTCGGGACATGGGTGTGTACTCAGGCGACACGGGCGATAAGGGTCAGAACCCGCCCACTTTTTCGTCAAGCGGGGAGGCCCCGGGAGCTGAGCGGTGGCGAGGCGTCCGGCGACTCACTCCATGAGTCCGCTCCGGTAGGCCCAAGCGGCGACCTCCACCCGGTTGCGGGCGCCCAGTTTCTCCTGGACCCGGGCCAGGTGCGTCTTGACCGTGCTGATCGTGACATACAACTCCGAGGCCACCTCCGTGTTGGTGAGCCCGCGCGCGACCGTCCGCACGATGTCCAGTTCACGCGCGGTCAGTCCGCTCTGGCCGTGGTCCCGCCGGGGTGCCTGGGAAGCCGCGAAGTGCTTGAGCAGACGCACCGTGATCTGCGGCGAGACCATCGCATCACCCCGGGCGGCGGCCCGCACCGCCTCGATCAGCAGTGCCGGTCCCGCGTCCTTGAGCAGGAACCCGACCGCGCCGCCGGTCAGCGCCGCGTGCACGTACTCGTCCAGGTCGAAGGTGGTCACCACCACCACCCTGAGCGGGTCCGCCACCCCCGGTCCGGCCAGCCTCCGGGTCGCCTCCAGACCGTCGATGCCGGGCATCCGGATGTCCATGAGGACCACGTCCGGGCGCAGTTCCCCAGCGAGCCGGACCGCCTCGATCCCATCACCGGCCTCCCCGACCACCGAGATCCCCTCCTCAGCGTCGAGCATGTAGCGAAAACCCGTGCGGACCATCTGCTGGTCGTCGGCGAGCATTACCCGAATCGTCACTTCTGTCCGTTCCCCTGGTTGCGCGGTGCGGGGATCGTCGCCCGCACGGTCCAACCCTGCCCGATTCCGTTCGGTCCGGCGGACAGGTCACCGCCGAGGATCCGAGCCCGCTCGGCCATGCCGACCAGGCCGTGGCCGCCGCCGACCGTTCCCCCCGCGCCGCGTCCGGCACCGCCCCACCCGTCGTCCCGCACCCGCAGCCGCACCCCCTCGCTGTCGGCGCACACGACCACGCTCACCCGGCTGGCGCCCCGGGCGTATCGCAGCGCATTGGTGACAGACTCCTGAGCGATCCGCAGTACCGCCGTGCCCACCTCCGCGGGCAGTTCCCGTACCGGCCCGCTCACGTGCACGGATACCTCCGGGCGTCCGTGTGAGGCCGGGGTGGCCAGGGCCGTCAGCACCTCCGACGGCTCGGCGGTCAGCGGGGCCTCCCCGGGTTCGCGCAGCCGAGAGACCATGCCGCGCATGGACTCCAGAGCCCGTGCCCCGGCCGCCTCGATTTCCGGGAGGACCGCCTGGACGGCCTCCGGGTCCCGTTCGGCCACATGCCGCAGGGCCTGGGCCTGCACCACGATCCCGGTCACCTCGTGGGCCACCACGTCGTGCAGGTCGCGGGCGATGGCCAGCCGCTCCTCGGCGCGGACCCGCTCCACGTGTGCGCGGCGCTCCGCCTGGCGCCAGCGCAGGTACAACCCGGGAGCGAGCCCCACCGCGACCATCAGCAGGGCGGAGGTGGGGTCGGGGCTGAACGGGTCGCGGAGGTAGTCCGAGTAGGCGGCCAGGGCGCACAGCACCGACACCAGGGCGACCTGCCAGGCCCTGCAGCGCAGGGCGGTGAGGGCGAGCAGCACCAGCATGCCGAAGACCTCGGCCGCGCCGAGCGGGTAGCCGAACATCCCCTTGGGCGCAGGCCACACCAGTGCCGAGACCGCCAGCACCGACAAGGGGGCCGACGAACCGGCGGCCAGGGTCGCCCAGGGGCCGACGCGGGGCCACACCGCCAGCCCCGCGGCCAGGGCGCAGACCGCTCCGGAGAGCGTGTACGCGAAGTCCATGCGGGAGTGCGGCGGCCCGACCCAGTCGTCGATCTCCCGCGCTGACAGCACGGTGACCAGATCGAGAGTCCACAGCAGCGGCATCACCAGGGTGACGGCGAGCGCGGCGAGGTAGGCCCACACGGGAAAGCCGTTGACGTCGGGGACGAAAAGCCTGTTCAGGCGGGTGGGAACCCAGCTCGGTGACATAGAGCCAAGGCTAGGGCCCGGCCCTCGTACGGACATCGGTCAAAGGGAGGACCCGTGCGCGGCACCGGCCGACGCGTACACGGTGACGGGCCGAAAGTCGGTGCCCGCCGCCTCGGCGTCGGCCGAAAGTCGTACCCCGGGGCGCGGGCGTCTCGGCTGTTCGGGCGATGTGCGGGAAGGGGGCCGCGGACGATCCTGGGGAGGTTGCCAAGGAGGCCCCATGCAAGAGACGACCCCGCATCCGCCTGTGCCGGGCGCAGACCAGTCCGCCGAACCGCCCGAGAGCGCGGCCGTGCCCGCACGTCGGGTCGCCTTCCTCGACGTGGCCCGCGCCCTGGCGATGATCGGCGTGGTCATGATGAACGCGCCGGTCGTCGTCTTCGCCGCCGAGCGCGGCGGGGAGAGGACGGAGTCCACCCTGACGTCGGTGGTCGACGCCGCCCTGAACCTGTTGATGTCCGGCAACGCCCGATCCATGCTCATGGTGCTCCTGGGCGTGGGAGTGGTCCTGGCCTGGCGGGCGGCGGAAAAGCGCGGTGGCCGCCCGATGGTCCTCATGCTCTGGAGGTACGCGGTCCTCGGTGTGGTCTTCGGAGTGCCGCACCTGCTGGTCTTCTCCGGGGACATCCTCACCCTGTACTCGGTGTCCGCTCTGCTGTTGGCCCCGGCGCTGCCGCTGCTGCTCGGCGGATCGCGGGCCCGCCCGTTCTGGGCGGCGGTGGCGCTGTTCGCCGCCGCCCCCGCCCTGGAGTACTTCGTCGGCCAGGGGAACGAACTGCTGTTCCTGGTCGCGATGGTGCCCCAGACCCTGGCCTTCTTCTGCCTGGGTGTGTGGTTGGCCCGCCGCCCCGAGCTCTCCCCGGACTTCGAGGGGCCGATCAGGCTCCCGGTGCGGATGATCTGGGCGGGCCTGCTCATCAAGCCCCTCGGGTTCGTCCTCATGTTCGGTTCCGACTGGCTCTTCCCGATGGAGTTCGACGCCGAGGGGATCCCGGTGCTGGGCGCGGACGGCCTGCCGGTGGTCGATCCGGGATCGCACGCCCTGGTGTCACTGGGCGCCTCACTGGCCGGTCTGGGCGGCGCCCTGATCTACCTGGGGCTCGTGTGGTGGCTGGTCCGCCGCGGCCGTGCCGCCTCCCGCGTGCTGGGAACCCTGGCGCCCCTGGGCCGGATGACGCTTACCGTGTACCTGCTCAGCACCGCCGTGTTCCTGTGCACGAAGCCGCTGGAGGGCGAGATCACCCTGCTGGCGCAGTACGGGCTCGCCGCCGCCTACTTCGCGGTGATGATCCTGGTCGCCCGCTGGTGGATGGGTGCGTTCCGTCTGGGCCCGTTGGAGTGGGTGTGGCGCAGTATCGTCCGGCTCCGTCCGCTGCCCCTGCGCCGTCGGACCGGTGCTGGCCAGGAGACCGACAAGGCGCACACCGGCATCGGCTAGCCGATCGTGTCCGGACGCCCCGCGGCTGGTGCCGTGGGGGCGTCCGCCGGTCAGCCCCCTGCCACAGAGGGCAGCAGACGGACGTCCGCGCCCTCGTGGACCGCGGCGTCCAGGCCTCCCACGGCTCTGCACTCGTCCTGGTCCACGAACACGTTCACGTACCGGCGCAGCTGCCCCCGCTCGTCCCGGATCCTGCGGTCCAGCCCCGGGTGGTGGGCGGCCAGCTCGTCCAGCACCCCGCGTAGCGCGGTGCCGTCGTCGACCTCCACCGGGACGTGGGTGGCCCCGTCGGCATCGGCCCGCAGCACGCTGGTCAGGTGTACGGTCACCCGCATCTCACACCTCCGCGGCCCGGACGCACAGCACGTCGGGCAGGTGCGCGGCCACCGGCTCCCAGCGTCCGCTGTCGTCGGTGGACGCGTAGACGTCCCCGGAGCGGGTGCCGAAGTAGAAGCCGGGGACGTCCGCGCCGTCGGTACAGGCGGCGTCGCGCAGCACGATCCCGAAGTACGGGCCCTCGGGCAGGCCCTCGTTGACCGCCCGCCAGGACCCGCCGCCGTCGTCGGTGCGGTACGCGCTCAGCCGGTACCCCGGCGGGAAGTGCACCTCCTGGCTGACCACGGGGAAGTTCAGCGCGGACTCGGGGCGGTGCGGATGGGCGACCACCGCGAAGCCGAAGTCCGTGGGCAGGCCCTCCTCGATCCGACTCCACCCGTCGGCGGCCGGATCAGCGCTGCGGTAGACCCCGTGGTGGTTCTGGGCGTAGAACGAGCCGTCCGAGGCGGCGGCGACCTTGTGCACGCACTGGCCGTACTCGGGCTCCTCGTCGGGGAGGAACCCCGCCGCTATGCCGCGGTTGGCCGGTGCCCAGCTGGCCCCGTCGTCCTCGGTCTGGTAGACACCTCCGGTAGACATGGCCACGGTGATCGCCTCGGGGGACCGCCGGCCCGAACCGAGCGTGCCGGGTAGGACGGTGTGAATCGCCGCGCCCCCAGCCCCGGGGAACCAGTCGGTGCGGTGCGGGTGGTCCCACAGCGCGCGGACCAGTTCGAAGCTGGTCCCGCCGTCGCCCGAGCGGAACAGGGCGTGCGGTTCCACCCCGGCGTACACGGTGTCCGGGTCCGCGCCGAAGGCGAACTGCCAGGCGCGGGTGAGCGAGGCGCCGGTGTCCTCGGGGAAGGCGATCGGCGGGGCCCCGGGCTCGGTCCAGGTGGCGCCGAGGTCGTCGCTGTGCCAGACGCTTGGACCGAAGTGCCAGCTCTCCGTCCCGGCGAGGAGTCGCTGGGTGTGCGGGTTGATCCCGACGGTGTAGACGGGACTCATCCCGGCGTCGTTACCCTCGTCGAGCCGGTGCGGACCGGTCACCTCCCACCCGCGCCGATCCTCGCTGCGGGCCGTGAACAGGCCCTTGCGTGTGCCGATGACCAGGAGATATGCCATGAGAAACCCCAGGGTGAGAGTTAGATCTCCACTGTGGCACAGGGGTGCGACATTCGGAGGGCGGTCACCCGGTCGGCCGTGTCCGGAGAGTGGGAGAGGGGTGGGAGTGGCTTCGGGGGCGGGGTTGCGGACATCTCGGTAAGTGAATAGTTAGGAACCCGAACGATTTGCCGTGGGTGGTTAATTCACGCCGTTCGGAAATGCTGGGACCCTGGGAGGGATAACTTCCGTGTGGAGGGAACCCTTTCCGAGCAAGGGTGTCAGCGGTGAGTGGAAGGCGGTTGTCAGTACCAGATCTCTTTGCAATAAACTCCCGGGCCAACCGGTGTTCGCGCCGAGACTCCTCCAGGTTTCGGTATACCGGCCACAACCCGTCCTCCAGCCCGGAAGACTTCCCGCTAGCTCGGTCTCTCGGTCCGTTTCGGGACCACCGTCCCAATGGACGGTCCCGCGTACCAACAAGAACTGAGTTCCCACTCGATAGGGTCGCCCATGCACCACCCCCCGGACACGCTCCACGCTCGCAAACGCCGTAAGGCGAGGGCCACGATCGTGTCGGCAGCCTTCCAGCTCTTCGCCGAACACGGATTCGACAACGTCACGGTCGCCGCCATCGCGGAACGCGCCGAGGTCGGCCGCACCACCTTCTTCCGGTACTTCGGCGACAAACAACAGGTGCTGTTCGCCGACGACAGCGCCGAGGTCGACCGCATGTGCGCCTACGTGCTGGACAAAGCGGACCGGCCCCTGGGCACCGACCTCGGGGCGGCACTCACCCTGCTCTGCGAGGCGGCGACCGTCACCCGGCCCTACGCCGCCCTGTCTCCGGCGCACTCGGCGGTCCTGGTCCGGCTCCTGCGAGAGAGCATCGACCTCAGATCCCGCTACCTGCTCACTCGCCAACAACGGGCGCTCCGCCTGGCCGGAGCGCTCATCGAGGCGGGGGCGGTGGAGAACGTCGCCGTCCTGGCCTCCCATACCGCGATGGCCTGTGAACTCACCGCCATGCGCCTGGCCGAGGGCCCCGAGGCGTTCCCCGCCCGCATGGACGAGGCCCACGGGATGCTGCGTACCCTGGGGAACTGACCGGACCGGGGCGCGACCCTCCTGCCCCGGCCCTAGGTTCTCCGCCGTACCGCTTTCGGCCGGTCGCTTTCGGCCACACCGCTTTTGGCCGCGCTGTTCCCTGCTGCACCACCGCTGCCTCCCCCGTCCCGCGAGCCCCGGCCCGCTCCGGAGCCGGGGGAGGACACCGGGAGGGCTCAGACGTCGTGCTCGCGCACCAGGCCGACGAGCCTGCGGCCGAAGAACACCACCACGGCCAGACTGACCGCGCTCACCAGTGCATAGGGGACGCGGAGCGCGTCGGTCTGGCCCAGAGCGGGAGCCAGCGAAGCCACCAGGACACCGCCGGCCGCCATGCCCACGGCGCTCATGCCCCAGCTGACCGTGCGCATGGCGGCGTTCACCCTGCCGAGCAGGTGATCCGGGGTGATGCGCTGGCGGATCGAGGTCATCGCGACCCCGTAACCCAGCACCAGACCCCCCGAGAGGAAGTACACCCCCGCCACTACCGGGGTGAGCGGGAACACCGACACCACCAGGTACAACAGGCCGCTCCCGGCCAGACAGAAGACGGGGAGGGTGCCGTCCGGCAGGAGCACGCGCAGCCGGGAGACCAGCTGGCCGCCGAGGATCCCGCCGACCGCGGCGAAGGCCATGAGCAGGCCGAACCCGGCCGAGCCCAGCCCCAGGGTGTCTCGGACGAACAGCACCTGAGTGGAGAGCATGGTCGCATAGGCGGTGTTGACGAAGATCGCGATGACCGCCACCGCGCGCAGCAGCGGCTGGCTCCACAGCGCCTTCACGCCCTCGACCACGTCCTCCCGCACTCCGCGCAGCCCGCGGGGCGCCTTCGGTGGGGCCTCCGGGCCGGGTCCGGGTGAGTTGTCCTGGGTGGGCGCGGTCGCACGGACTCTCAGCAGGGCCACCACCGAGACCAGCAGCGCGGCGATGTTGAACAGGAACGGCACGAACAGCCCCAGCGCCAGCACGAAACCGCCCAGCGGCCGCCCGGCGAACTCCTGCGCCACGATCGCCCCGGACCGGATGTGCCCGTTGGCGCGCTCCAGGTTCTCCTTGGGGACCAGCGCGGGCACCGTGGTCTCGGCGGCGGTGTCGTAACAGACCTCCAAGGCGCCGAAGCAGAACGCGAAGGCCGCCAGCAGCGGAACCGAGGCCCAACCGGCGAAGACCACCGCGGCGAGCAGCGCCCACAGCAGCAGCCGCAGGGAGTTCGCGGAGACCATCAGGGTGAACCGGGGCAGCCGGTCCACCAGCACCCCCGCGGGCAGGGCCAGGAGGAGCCAGGGTAGCCGCCCGGCGGTGGCCACCGCCGCTACCAGCGCGGCGTTCTCCGGGGCCAGCGAGGAGGCCAGCCAGGGCACGGCGATCATCGCCACGCCGTCGCTCAGGTTCGAGGTCAGCGATGCGGACCAGAAGGCCCAGAAGCGCCCGCCGAGCGGCGCCGTCGTCGCCCGGGTCGTGGAGTCGGACACGGGGGTGACCACCGACCTTTCGTCGCTGTGCCCCTAGCGACTCGCCTACCTCGGGGCGTTTCCGAGCGGGGCACCGGGGGGTGACAGGTGGGTGCCGGGTGAGGCCGTGTGCGGAGACACACAGTGTGACCGGTGTCGGTCAGGCCCTCCCGACCTGTGGGACTGGTGGGAAACGATGTTCTCGGCCAGCATGGGGCGCTGTGAGTGGCACACGCAATACCTCCCAGGGCGGACGACCACGGCACACAGATCCGGATCGGTTCGGTGGGGGTGCGGTCGGCATCCACCAGCCCGAGGCCAGAACCGTGCCGATCCTCCCGCAGCGGGAGACCAGTGCCTTCCAGAACCGCACCGAGGAACCGGCCCTGCTTGACACCCTCCTCGAACACGCGGAGTCCGGCGAGGGCGGCTGGTTGTGGAGCGTGGTCGGCGGACCGGCGGTCGGTAAGACCACCCTCGCCCTCACCTGGATCATTCAGAACCGGCACCCCTTCGGCCACGCCTAGCTGGCCGTCGCCTGCGGCGGCGACCCCGGACTGGGGCGGGGCAGGGGCGTAGAGCAGGTGTGCGACGAGTGCTTCCACGCGGGCGGCGTGGGCACCGCCAAATGCTGGAAGCTCGGCTCGCTGTACGGGCGGGCATCGCCCTACCCCCCTGGGCTTCGCCGAGGCCGAGCAACCGAGCGCCTCCGAGCCGCCCGAGAGCGTCGAGGAACGGCTGGACCTGTGGCTGGGACACCGCCACCTCGTCCACGGGCGCAGCGCCTGGCTCAGGCCCCGCAGGGGCGAGTGGGACCCCAGCCCCGCGGTGTGGTTCGAGGCTCACCTGGAAGTGATCCCGGCCGGCGTGGAGAGCACGGGCCGGGTGTGGGACGCCAACCGCCCCGAGGCCGGCTACGCCTGGCCCGCCTCGCGGAGGCGTACGACCCCCTCAGAGCCGCCACGCTGCTGAACACGGCGCTGGGCCACTTCCTCGCGGCCGACCGCGCCTCACAGGTCGGCAAGGCCCTGGAGTGCCTGGGCGACTTGGTAGGCGCTCCCGAACAGCGGTGGACCACCGCCGTGGAGGTCTTCGACCTCGTCGGAGCCGCCGGAGCGTCCGAGCGCGTCCGCGGGAAACTGGGCTAGGGAACGACCACGGGGCCGGGCACAGAGCACCCGGCCCCGCCCGTTCGTGGAGGTCAGTCGAAGAGCTCGTCGGCGTCCGTCACCTTGACAGCTTTGGCGATCCAGCCGTCGAGTTGATCGGAGTCGGTGCATTCCTCGATCCGCTGACGCGCGTCAGCTCCGACCGAAACAGCGAGCACGTCCAGCAACTGGAGTAGCGCCTCCCGCTTGCCTTGGGTCAAGCCTTCCTCGCGGCCTTCCTCGCGGCCTTCCGCGAGGCCTTGAGCACGGCCTTCCGCGCGCCCCTGACCGACGTACTTGCGGGCGAAGTCGCTCTGCCACTCGTAGGTTCCGGTTGCCATGAGTTCCTCCCACATCAGTCGAGCCGAGGCGCTGAGCTTGGACTCAATGAAGTCATAGTAAATGAGCCGGGTGTGTTCGGGCAGGTCGTCCAGGGCCGATTCGGCGGCCTTGAGTACCGCGGGGTTGTCCCCGTGCGTGGCAGCCGAGAGGACGGCCAGCTCCGGGAGGCGCTTCGCGCGGTCGATGTCGTCGATGACCGGGGTGTTACTCGGTCCCAGGACCGCGGGCCGAAGCACGGCACCACCGGTCTCGAGTTCGATCGGGCGGCGTGCCCACCGCTCCGTCGCCACGTCCGGGCAGACCACCATCAGTCGAACCGGGCAGCGCAGCTGCTCCCGGACCGTGGCCAGGTAGAGGGGCCAGGTGTAGGGCTTGTCGTTGTCCTTCTTCTGCTGAACCTCCGAGAGGATCGCGAGCAGTTTACGGCCGTCGTGGTCATAGAGAACGACGACGTTGTCTGATTTGAACGGCGTTGGTTTGAGTTTGGTGTGGTCGCCACAGCCGAGCTCCGCGCGGGCGAAGTCGGGAACGGGGAAGCCGAGCGTGTCACGCAGCATGAGAGGGACTAGGGACGGCCTGTTCTGGAGCAGGCGGACCTGGAGCTCGTGGTCGAATCCTGGCATGGTGTGAAACTACTGAGCGCGGCCTCATGATTGTGGTGGAATCGGTAAATCAGTCGGCGCTGACCACGAAGGCGGTGCCCATGAGTCGTTAGGACTCGGCCCGGTTTGGAGAGATGGGGGCGGAGGTCGGGTCCGGCCGTGTGATCGGTCGGCGGTGCGGTGCTCGCGCCACGGAGGTACAGGGTTTTCCGGAGCGGTTCGAATCGGTCCCGTGCTGGTCCTCCGCCGGCAGCAGGGATCTCCGTGGATTCCCCTGTGTTGTGGTCGAAGCACCTCGTCGGATACGTTGTGTGAGAAGTTGACAATTGAAAAGAGGAAGGGTGTTTTCGCTTTTTTGGGAAATTTTCTTCCGGTGTCGAGTCCGATGGTGGGCGGGCGTGTCGGTATCCGGTCCCGGCTGCTGCAGGGGTCACTGAAATCCGGATTCACGTGTATCCACGCCGGAGGTCCGGTGGTTTGCCCCCTACCGCTGTGACCGCCTTGATCCCTTGTTGGCGCCGGGGCGAGATCCGATCGTCGGATCTCGTGGAGTGAAGGTGCCGGTGCGATTCCTGGGGAATTGCTTGATCGAATATTGCCTGTCAGGTAACGAATGTTAATGAAGTCTACCCGCTGGTAGTATAACTTGTTATAGTTTCGCGCATCAGAGTGGTCTGGCATCATTACTTCGGGAGTTGTTGTCTGTGCGCCAGTACAAGAGTCCCCCAAAGATCGAAATCACCTCTGAACAGCGCCTTTCCGATGTGGTCTTCGACCGTGCGCGCCGTGAGCCGAACTCCGTTCTGCTTCGCCGAATGGAAGGCGAGCAGTGGCGCGACGTCACCGCCGCCCAGTTCCGCGACGAGGTCGCGGGCCTCGCCAAAGGGCTGATCGCGGCGGGAGTGGAGCACGGTGACCGGGTCGGTCTGATGGCCCGTACCTGCTACGAGTGGACCCTTGTCGACTACGCGGTCTGGACGGCCGGCGGGGTCACCGTTCCCATCTACGAGAGCTCCTCGTCAGAACAGATCCAGTGGGTGCTGGACAACTCCGACAGTGTCGCGACCTTCGTCGAGAACGCCGACCACGAGAGCCGCGCCCGTGCGGTCACGGAGGAGCTCCCGGAACTGCGCTCGCTGTGGCGGATCGACGCCGGGGCGATCGCCGAGCTCACCTCGAACGGGGCCTCGGTCAGCGACGAGG
Organism: Nocardiopsis valliformis DSM 45023; assembly: GCF_000340985.1. Lineage (NCBI taxonomy): Bacteria > Bacillati > Actinomycetota > Actinomycetes > Streptosporangiales > Nocardiopsidaceae > Nocardiopsis > Nocardiopsis valliformis. The sequence goes on along the minus strand of NZ_ANAZ01000002.1, from coordinate 238,703 downwards.
TACTCGAGCAGCGGCGACGTGAGGGGCACTCGGGTGAGATCGCCACCATCATCTACACCTCCGGTACCACGGGACGGCCCAAGGGCTGCGAGCTCACGCACGCCAACATGCTCTCTGCCGTGCGCAACGTGATGGCCGGGCAGCTCCGCTCCCTGTTCACCGTTGGCGACCGCTCGACCCTGCTCTTTCTCCCCCTGGCCCACTCCTACGCCCGGCTCATTCAGGTGAGCTGTGTCGAGTCGGGGACGACGATGGGCCACTTCCCCACCACCGGCCCGGAACTGCTGGACGGCCTCGCCGGGTTCCGGCCCACCTTCCTGCTGGCCATGCCGCGCGTGTTCGAGAAGATCTACAACCGCTCCGAGCAGACCGCCTCATCCCAGGGCAAGGGAAAGATCTTCGCACGCGCCGCCCAGACTGCCATCGACTACAGCATCGCGCAGCAGTCGGGTGGTCCCGGGCTCGGCCTCAGGATGCGCCACGCGCTGTTCGACAAGCTGGTGTACGGCAAGATCCTGGCCCGGGTCGGTGGCCGCGCCACGCATGCCGTCTCCGGTGGTTCGGCGCTCGGTGAGCGGCTCGGCCACTTCTTCCGGGGTATCGGGCTGACCGTCATCGAGGGCTACGGGCTCACCGAGACCTCGGGGCCCGCTACCGTCAACGATCCGAACGCCATCAAGATCGGTACGGTCGGGCAGCCGCTCCCCGGGGTGGCGGTGCGTATCGCCGACGACGGTGAGGTCCTCGTCCAGGGACCGAACGTGATGTCCGGCTACTGGCGTAACGAGGCCGCCACCGCAGACTCCTTCGACGAGGAGGGGTGGTACCGCACCGGCGACATCGGTGAACTGGATGACGAAGGCTACCTGAGCATCACCGGGCGCAAGAAGGAGATCCTGGTGACCTCCGGTGGCAAGAACGTCGCCCCGGTGGTGCTGGAGGACCGGGTCAACAGTCATCCGTTGGTCAGCCAGTGCATGGTGGTCGGTGACAACCGGCACTTCATCGCCGCTCTGGTCACCGTTGATCCCGAGGCGCTGGAGTTCTGGAAGGAGACCCACGGCAAGCGCGGCGGAATCCGTGAGCTCATCAGGGACCCGGATCTGATTGCTGCCGTCCAGGAGGCCGTTGACCGGGCCAACTCGGCGGTCTCACGGGCCGAGTCGATCCGCAGGTTCGAGATCCTGCCGGTCGAGTTCACGAAGGAGGGCGGCCAGATCAGCGATTCCATGAAGCTGAAGCGGCACGTTGTCACCAAACAGTTCGCCGCGGAGATCGAGGGCATCTACGCCGACTGACGCTCTGGCGGGCCGGGACGCGACCGCGTCTCGGCCCGCAGCGCTGATCAGCCTCGGTGGCCCTGCCCGAGGGGCGGAGCCCCCGCCGGTTCGTTCAGGTTGGCCTGGCACCAGCGCCGGAAGGTGGCCAGGCTGATCGTCAGACCCTCGTCCTCACACAGCCGCTGGTGCACGACCGACATCGATGCGCCCTCGCGCAGCTGCTCGGCGATGTGCTCCCGGTATGGGCTGATCACCGGCCAGGTCGGCTTGCGCAGGCGTGTGTCCCCCAGCGCCGGGAACCACTGGTGGGCCAGTTCGGCCCAGCGCTCCCGGGACACGGGTGGGCCGCCGGGGGCCATCCCCGCACGGGCCGCGGGCGCGAGGTACTTGCGCACGGTTTTGCGGTCCATGCCCAAAGACACCGCTATCCGGCTCTGGCTGTGGCCCGCGTGCCACATGGTCAGTACGCGGACGATGTCGTCGGTGGTGAAGGATCTTCTGGCCATAGACATCTCGGTGTTCCTCTGATGTGGACGTCGTCCACGCGGACGGGTGCTGGTCAGCGGGGCACCCGTGGTGCGGCGGCCTTCCGGGCCGCAGCGGCGATACGTTCGGCGTCGTGTCGGACGAACCCGGTGAGCGCTGATCCCCGGCTGCGCATCAGGTACAGCCCGAGGAAGTACAGGCCAGGGTGCTCCCCGATCCCCTCGGTGTGCCGCGGACGCCCCTCGGGGCCCAGAAGAGCCGGGTCCAGCCACGACCAGTCGTTGCGGTAGCCGGTCGCCCACAGGACGGAGGCGGGCCGCAACCGTTCGCGGTCCTCGGTGATGATCTCCGCACCCTCGGCCCGGACCGCTCGGCCCACCCTGCGCACCCGTTCACCGTCGAACAGTGCTTTCAGGTCAGCGCCGAACAGGGGGTCGGGCCTGTCGAGCCGGCGGCCGAGCGGGCTGTCCACGCGCAGGCTCATGAGGCCCACGGCCGACAGCCACCAGAAGATGTCCCGGCCCAGGAAACGCTGGGGTAGGGCGGGCCCCAGGCTGCCCACGCTGACCACGACCCGGCGGTCGGCCGACAGCTCCTGGGCGATCTGCACGCCGGAGTTGCCGGAGCCCACCACCAGCACCTCGCCCGGAGGGAGCTGCTCGGGGTTGCGGTACTCGTGTGAGTGCAGGCTGGTCACCGATGAGTCGAGTTCGTCGGCGAAGGCGGGCCTCACCGGGGTCTGGAAGGCACCCGCGGCGATCACCACCTGCCTGACGCGCACGGTCACGGTCCCGGTGCCGGTCCGAGCCCTCACCTCGAAGCCGTCACCGTCCGGCCGTACCGACAGCACCCGGTGGTCCAGACGCACCGGCAGATCGAACCGGGCCGCGTACTCGGTGAAGTAGTCGGCGACCTCGTCCTTGAGCGGGTAGCGCTCGGGGTCGCCGGGGAAGGGCATGCCGGGCAGTGAGGCGAACCTGGCCGAGGTGAACAGGCGCAGTGAGTCCCAGCGCAGCCGCCACACCTGCCCCAGTTCCTCCGCCGCGTCGAACAGGACGAAGTCCAACCCCGCCTTGCCCAGATGGTGGCCCACGGACAGGCCCGCCTGCCCAGCGCCGATCACGAGGACCTCGGTGTCGTACTCACCCGTCATGCTGCTCGCTCCTTTCGAGGGGCCCGCCGTGGACGGGAGTTCATTTCCGGTATGTTTCGCGCAGTGCCGGGTTGAGGGCCTCGTGGAAGGCGCCGAGGGCTCCGGTGACGAACAGGTTCCGGGTATGGGCGCGCCGGATCTTCCCGCTGGTGCTGCGTTTGATCTCGCCGGGGGCGACGAAGCAGACCCCGTCCACGGGTACGTCGGTGGCGCCGGAGATCTCCGACATCAGCAGCGCGGACAGTTCCTCGGGGCGGGCCCCGGCGTTGGCGGGGTCCAGTTCGTGCACCACCACGACCCGTTCCACGCCGTCGACCGGGACACCGAACGCCGCGCCCGCCCCGGAGAGCTCCGGGTGTGCGTCCGTAGCCAGGCGTTCCAGGTCCTGGGGGTAGAGGTTGCGCCCGCGCACGATGATCAGTTCCTTGAGCCGGCCGGTCACGTACAGCTGTCCCTCGAAACACACCCCCAGGTCGCCGGTGCGTAGGAAGCTTCCCTCCTCCTCACCGGACGGCTGCCCTGTCCCGACCGGCGCGGGTGCGGCGAAGGCCCGTGCGCTCTCCTCCTCCAGACCCCAGTAGCCCCGGGCCACGCTCGGTCCGCGCAGCCAGATCTCGCCGACCCGGCCATCGGGAAGCGCGGTGCCGTCGACGGGGGAGACGATGAGGGTGTCGAAGCCGCAGGGGACCACCCCACAGGAGGTGAGCTCTCGGGCGTCCGCGTCGTCCGCCTCCACCGGGACCAGGCGGTCCCGCTCCAGCGCGCCGGCGGATACGTGGCGCACCACGGGTCGTTCACCCGCCGGGCTGCCGGTGACGTACAGTCCCACCTCGGCCATCCCGTAGCAGGGGCTGACCGCCTCCGCTGCCAGCCCGGCGGGCGCGAACCGGTCGGTGAAGGCGCTCAGGGTCGCAGGGTCGACCGGTTCCGCGCCGTTCAACGCGGTCACGACGGAGGACAGGTCCATGTCGGCGGCCCGTGCGGAATCGATTCGGCGCAGGCACAGGTCGTACCCGAAGTTCGGTGAGACGATGGCATGCACACTGAGGTCCCCGGCCCGTTCCAGCCACAGGGCCGGTTCGCGGACGAAGGAGATCGGCGACATCAGCGCGCTGCTCCCGCCAGACATCAGCGGAGTGAGCACCCCGCCGATCAGCCCCATGTCGTGGTAGAGCGGCAGCCAGCTCACCATGCGGAATCCGTCTGGGACGCCGGTGCCGCGCCTGATGAGCTCCATGTTGTGCCGCAGACCGGCGTGGGTGACCATCACCCCGCGCGGCTCCGAGGTGGAACCGGACGTGAACTGCAACAGGGCGAGTTCGTCGGGGCGCGGGGCTGGCCCGTCCCAGGTCCGGTCGCTCCCGAGGGTGCCGCTCGCACCATCCCGGCCGTCCGTGCCCTCAGAGGCGTCCGTGGCCAGGCAGGCGATCTCCTGGCCGCCCGCCGCGTCGATCTGTTCGGCCAGCGGTCCGATGCTGGCTGTGTCGGTGAGCACGACCGAGGCCTCGGAGGCGGTGACGATACCGCGCAACCGGCTGAAGCGGCTGCCCCGCGGATTGAGGGGAAGCGGCGCGGGCACCGGGACCATGCCCGCGTAGAGGCAGCCGAAGAAGGCCACACAGAACTCGGTCGTGTTGGGGAAGGCGAGCACCACCCGTGATCCGCGCGGGTTGGCGTCGTTCAGGTGGGCTGCCAGAGCCCGGGCCCGCCGGTCCAGTTCGCCGTAGCTGAGGACCACCGGGTCCGCGTCCCGGGGCCGGTCGGGGTAGGAGCGGACCGCCTCCCGGTTCGGATCCTCCTTCGCCGTTCTCCACAGGCTGTGGACCAGGGTCTCGTCGGTGTTGGTGTGTGCGTTGTCCATCTCAGAACCGTTCTCCTCGGTGCCTGGCCGTCGGCCCGGCTGCCGGGCCCGGGGCCCAGTCGCATGGGCCCCGGGGCCGGGGGTGGTGGTTGCGGTTTGCCGGGCAGGGGCCGGGCCCTCAGGCCGGCGAGCCGCCCAGCGGGATCGGGAGCAGAGCGAAGGAGTTCTCCTCCGACCAGCAGCGGAGCATCTCCTCCTCCACGGCGGGGACGCACTCTTCGTCCAGGTACTGGTCCGGTCGCATGCGGGACAGCACGCGGCGCAACGCGAGGACGGCCCACTCCGGTCGGGAGAGCAGGCCCTGCCCGTCCTCCCGGTTGACTAGCCAGGAACGCACACACGCGGTGGCGGCGAACAGCAGGCAGTACCGGCGTGCCACCCCGAACCCCCGGGCGCAGGAGTACAGCGGTCGCCTGTCGGCGGTGAGTTCGTCCACCTCGGCCAGCAGCCGCTCGCGCTCGGTGTCCACCTCCCGCGCCACCTTTGCCAGCGCCCGTTCAGCCGGGCCCAGGCCGGCGGCGGACTCCACCTCCTCCAGGGCTGACGGCCACCCCTGGAACACCTCGTCGGTCCCGCCGTTGCTCATCCGGAACCGCGACAGGTCCATCCGCCACAGGGGCTGTTCGGCGAAGGCTCCGAAGAGGTCGTGCATCAGCGCCGGATCCGGGTCCCGCGACGCCCGGTCCCCGCACCCGCGGAACAACTGCGGCAGCTGTGAACAGACCACGTGTAGCTGGACGTGGCCGGTGCCCTCGAACACGCTGATGATGCGGCCGTCCCGCACCACCTTCTGGAACATGCCGCCGTAGACGCCCTCCCGAAGGAAGTTCCGGGCCGCCATCACCCCGGACAGGCTGTTCAGGACCTCCTCGCCCATGGCCGGGAGCAGGTACTTGGTGATCGAGGACCACAGGCTGGACCGGTTCGGCGCCGCTGCCAGGCCCCGTACCGCCGCCCGGCCCACGCACTCCATGACGAGCATGTCGACAAAGGCCGAGACCACCTGCTCCCGGATGACGGGGAGGTCGTACACCGGTGCGCCGTACAGCTGCCGGGACCGTGTGTGCTGCACGGTGATGCGCAGGGCGGTGTCCGCCAGCCCCATCGCCATGGCGGTCACCGCGATCCGGCTCGCCTGGAGGGTCCTGAGAGCGATGTCCAGGCCACGCCCCCGGACTCCCACCAGGGCGTCGCCGGGCAGCTCACAGTCCTCGAAGGTGAGCCCGGACAGGTCGATGGCGCGCAGGCCCGACGTGCGCACGCGGGGCTCCGGGTGCCAGGTCCGCGGGTCCAACTCGGACTTGTCCACGAAGAACGTGGAGAACGCGCGGGGCCCGGCGCGCCCGGTGCGGGCGAAGACGGTGGCGAACGTTCCCCGGTTCCCGTTGCCGATCGGCCACTTGGTGCCGTTGAGCCGCCAGCCTCCTGCCTCGGTCGCCTCCGCGGACAGGGTCGCCGAGAGCACGTCCCCGCCGCTGGCGGACTCGGAGAGCCCGAAGGAGCCCAGTCCGCCTTCGAGCAGGAGCTCAGCCAGCCGCTCCCGCTGCTTTCCGGTACCGCACGCCCACACGGGCAGTCCAGCCAGGAGGTTGATCCCCGAGGACAGGGCCGGTGCCATGTCCCGCCTGCTCAGAGCCCGGATCATCTCGTACAGCTCGGGCAGGTCGTGGAAGTCGCCGCCGTGCTCGGGCGGCACGTAGTGGGCGGTGTAGCCGCCGGCACGCATTGCTTCCAGGCACCGCAGCGGAGCCTCCTCCCGCTCGTCGGCCTCCAGCTGCATGGCGAAGGTGACCGGAGAGGCCGGGTCCTCGGGGTCCCCGAAAGCCCGTTCCAGGGCGGCCGCGGCACGGTGTGTGGGAGGCAGGAGCCGGTCCTGGGGGTGGTCGCGCAGGGAGGTCCCGTTCACACCGCACCCCCGGCCGCGCCGTTCACCACGGGCCGTTCGACCCAGTGCCGCCGTTGTTCGAAGGGGTAACCGGGCGGTTCGGCCCGGCCCGGCGGGCGCTTGCCCAGGGCCTCGTCCCAGCGCACGCGGGCCCCTTGCGCCTCCAGCGTGGCCAGGGACGCCAACGCCACCGGTGACGGCAACGCTGCCCCGTTGAGGCCCCCGGCGGGCAGCGGGACCAGCGGACCGTCCACCGCCGCGGAGCCGAACACGAGTGCGGTGTCACAGCCCAGTGCCACCGCCTCGGACAGGCCCGCCTTCAGAGACACCCCAGCGGCGGGTGACCACACACTCTCGGGTGTCTCGTCGCTTATCTTCGTCGCCACGTCCGCTCCGGGGCCCTCCCCGACGAGGGCCACCGGTTCCACCCCCCACCAGCGCCACCACCGCACCGTCGCCTCCAGTTCGCGGGACTCGACGTCCCCGCCCAGGGCCATGACGACGCGGGGGGCGGAGCCCCGCGCGGTCCGACCTCGCACCACCTGTGGCGTGCTCGGTCCTTCGGGCTGGTCCACGACGGCGCGCAGGCCCTTGCGGAGCTCGGCACCGGTGCCGGCGAGCACGACGGCGTTGTGCGTCAACCGGGCACGGTTGACCGTGGTGTGCCAGCAGTGGGAGTCCAACAGACCCTTGGGCAGGTTCTCCAACCGATCCAGGTGGGCGGCGGCCAAAGCGGACAGCGCGCTCGGGGTGGCCGCTGACAGACGTAGGACGTGCTGGCGGCCGGGTACGGGTACCGGGGCTTCGGCGCCGGTGTTCGTCCCGGGCGCTCCGGAGAGCACCACGTGCGCGTTGGACCCGCCGATGGCGAAGGCGCTGACGCCCACGACCCGGTCCGCACCCTCGGACGGCCACGGCCGCGCCTCGGTGACCAGCTCCAGTCCCGCCCGTTCGACCGCAGGGTCGACGGTGCCGGTCACCCGGTGTGCGGGGATCAGGCCCCGGTCCAGGGCCAGGGCCGCCTTGATGATCCCGGCGATCCCACCGGCAGACTCGGCGTGGCCGATGACCGACTTCACCGTGCCCACCAGACAGGGCTCGTCCGCCGGGCGGCCGTGTGCCATCACGCCGCGCAGCGCCTCCAGTTCGATACGGTCGCCCATCAGCGTGCCCGTACCGTGTGCCTCCACCAGGTCCACGTCCCGCGCCTCCAGGCCCGCGCGGTCCAGGGCGGTGCGCACCACCTCGGTCTGGGCGGCCGGGCTGGGCGAGGTCATGCCGTTGCCTCGGCCGCTGTGCGAGACGGCGGCTCCGCGTACCAGGGCGTACACGTGGTCGCCGTCGGCCAGCGCGTCCGAGAGGCGCTTGAGGACCACCGCGCCCACGCCCTCGGAACGGGCGATTCCGTCGGCCTCGGTGGAGAACGACTTGCATCGGCCGTCCGGGGCCAGCACCCCGATCTGGGAGAACCACACACTGGTGTGCGGCTCCAGGATCAGGTTGACCCCGCCCGCCACCGCCATGGAGCACTCACCCCTGCGGAGGCTCTCGCAGGCGTCATCGACGGTGATGAGCGAGGAGGCGCACACCGCTGTCGTGGTCACGCTGGGCCCGCGCAGGTCCAGGGTGTACGAGACGCGGTTGGCCGGGCCGTTGAGCGAGTTGCCCGCACCGAAGTGCGGGCCGATCGCGGAAGGGTCGACCCCGAACCGCGCGGCGTAGTCCACCGAGAACATGCCGGTGAACACCCCGGTCGCGGAACCGGCGAGGGAGTCGAAGGGGACCAAAGCGTCCTCCAGGGCCTGCCACACCACCTCCAGGAAGATTCTCTGCTGGGGGTCGGTGGCGGCCGCCTCGGCGGGGGAGAGGCCGAAGAAGGCGGCGTCGAAGGACTCCACGTCCTTCAGGAAGCCGCCCTCGCGGGAGGCGATCCGGCCCGGCTCGCCCGGTGCGCCGGCCAGCATCGCCTCCGCGTCCCAGCGGTTCGCGGGGATGGGGCCCGTGGGGTCGGTGTCACCGGTGAGCAGGTTCCAGAAGGCGTCCTTGCCGTCGGCTCCGGGGAAGCGGCAGCCGACGCCGATGATCGCGATCGGTTCCGGCGCGTCCGCGGAACCCGTGGTGTCCTGTTCCGGTGTCGTTCCGGCAGAGGCCGCGGGGGCGGCGGGCGCGCCGGGCCGCAGGGGTCCGGGATCGTTTTCGGGTGTGGCGGCGGCCGTCGTATGCGCGACGATCTCGGTGATGGTCGGATGTGTCCAGGTCAGGGTGTCCGGGACGGGTGTCCCTAACCGCTCCTCCAGGTCCAGCGCCAACTCCACGGCGTGCACCGAGTCCACGCCCAGCGACGACAGCGACGCCGTCACGTCCACCTCACGCTCGGCCAGGCCCGTCGCCCCGGCCACCCAGGCGATCACGAAGGCCCGTACCTCGTCCGGGTCCGCTACCCCGTCCGGTCCGGTGCCCGTCGGCCCGTGACTGCTCTCCCCGTGTGCGCTCATGCGCCCGTTCCTCCTTCACGCGGCGCCGCCGTCGGTGCGCCGTCCAGGTGTGTGTTGATCTCGTTGGCCAACGCCGCCACGTGTGGCGGGGCCAGGATCGTGTGGTGGGTGCCGGGGACCGGAGAGGTGCTCGCCGTTCCCCGGGTCAGCCGGGACCACCCCCAGTCGGGGTCGGCCCCGTGCGGGTGGTCGGCGAACTCGCTCACACGGCCGGTGTCCGCGCGCAACAGGTGGATACCGGCGTCGACCGGCTCGGGTCGGTAGGACCAGCACGCCGATACCACGCGCTCGAAAACCGTGAACAGCGCGCCGAGCCGCTCGCGGTCCACCTCTTGGCCCGACACCCCGCCCACGGCCTCGTGCAGGACGTCGAGCCGCTCCCCCAGAGAGTCCGCTGAGGCCAGGCGCCTCCCCAACGTGGCGTTCGTGGCGCCGGTCCCGGCGCCCAGGTCCTCCAGGAACCACAGCAGCAGCGTGATCTGGTCGAACCCACCCCCGGGGCCGGGTTCCAGGGGCGCAGGCGCGTCCATCACCAGCAGCCGTTCCACGATCTCGCCGGCCTCCTCGAGACGGCGGACCAGCTCCAGGGCGATGACCGCACCGGAGGACCAACCGGCGATCACGTAGGGGCCCGAGGGCTGTTCGGCGCGCAGGGCGGCCAGGTAGACGTCGGCGAAATCCTCGACGCGGTCCGGCACCTTCGCCCCGGTCAGGGGGTCGGGGGCCTGGAGTCCGTAGCTCGGCCGTCCCAGCAGCTCGGCGAGTTCGCGGTAGCAGAGCACGTTGCCGCCAGCGGGGTGCACGACGAACAGCGGCGCCCTGCGCGCGGGGGTCCCGAGCGCCGAAGGTTCGGTGTGGGCCGAGGGGCCAGTCTGGGCCGAAGGAGCGCCCGCGACCCCTTCGCCGAGGGCTACCAGCGGTGACCACGCACCACCCCCGCTCGTCTCGATGAGTGCGGCCAGCCCGGCGACGGTGCGTTCGGACAGCAGCGAGCCCAGGGTGATCTGGGCGCCCAGCGTCTGCCGGACCCTCGTCACCACCAGCAGCCCGGCGAAGGAGTGCCCGCCGACGGCGAAGAAATCGTCGTGCGCCCCGATGGGCCCGTGTTCCAGTACCGCTTCCCAGATCGCCGCCAGCTCCCGCTCCAGCCGGGTGCGTGGGGCGGTGAACGGTGGACGCTCCGCCTCCTCCGCTCTTGCCAGCCTGCCCAGAGCGTCTCGGTCGAGCTTGCCGTTGGGGGTCACGGGCAGTGCGTCGATCAGTGTCAACGACGAGGGCACCATGTAGTCGGGGACGTTCAGCGCGAGCGCGGCGCGCAGGGCCGCCGGGTCGAGGCCCTCGGCGCCGGGCCGAGGAACAACGAACGCGGCCAGTCGCTTCCCGGCATCCGCCCCGGTTCCGGAAACGGCCACCACGGCGGCGTCACGCACACGCGGGTCTGAGAGCAGGTGGTACTCGATCTCCCCCGGTTCCACCCGATAACCCTGGACCTTGACCTGGAAGTCGGCCCGGCCCAGCAGTTCGATGGTCCCGTCGGGCAGGTATCGGCCCAGGTCGCCGGTGCGGTAGATCCGCTCTCCGGTGCGCGGGTGGCGGACGAAGGCCGTGTCCGTTCTCTCCTTGTCGCCCCAGTAGCCCAGGGCCAGGCCCACGCCCCCGATGTGCAGGTGGCCGGTGGTCCACACCGGGCAGTCCCGGCCGCTCCCGTCCAGGACGAACCACGGCTGGTTGGTGAGCGGTCGCCCGTAGGGAATGCTCGTCCAGGCCGGGTCCACCTCGTCGATCGGATGGTGGATGGACCAGATGGAGGCCTCCGTGGCCCCGCCCAGGCTGATGACCCGCGCGTTGGGAGCGATCTCGCGGATCTGGTCCGGCAGGGTCACGGGGATCCAGTCACCGCTGAGCAGCACCGTCCGCAGGCCGGGCAGGCGCGTCCCGCTGGCCTGGGCGGCGTGGACCAGCAGCCGCATCAGGGGCGGCGCGGAGTTCCACACGCTGACCCGGTGGCGGAGCATCAGCTCCAGCCAGGCCTGGGGGGTCCAGTCGGTCGGGTCGGGCAGCACCAGGGTCGCACCCGCGTCCGCTGTCCCGAACACGTCGTACACCGACAGGTCGAAGCAGAGCGAGGAGACGCCCAGCACCACGTCGTCGGGGCCGATCCCGTGGCGCCGGTTGATGTCGGAGTTGGTGTTGACCGGTCCTCGGTGGTCGATGGCCACACCCTTGGGGCGGCCGGTGGACCCGGAGGTGTAGATGATGTAGGCGAGGTCGTCCGGAGCGCGGGTCTGGCCGTTGGGGACGTGAGCCCCACCCGGGGCGGCGCCCGGCGGGTCGAGCACGGTGACACCGTCGTAGCCCTCCGGGTTGATTGTCGATTCGGCCACGGCCACCCGTGCTCCGGAGTCGGTGAGCACCGATCGCACCCGCTCCGCCGGCCACGCCGGATCCACGGGGACGTATGCGCCCCCGCAGGCCAGGACTCCGTGCACCGCAATGATCTGGGCGAGGCACTTGGGCAGCACGACCGCGACCCGGTCGCCCGGTTCCACCCCCGCCAGCCGCAGTCGCTCGGCGAAACGGTCCGCGGCCCGGGAGAGCCCGGCGTAGTCCATCTCCCCGTCGGCGGCCACGAGCGCCCTCGCCCGAGGGCTGCCGGTGGCGGCTGTCCGCAAACCCGAGTGCAGCGGGCGGTCGGGCACGGGCGAGACGGGAACGAGTGACTCCCGCAGGGCCGGGGTGTGTTCGGGCAGCAACTCCAGACGCGGTTCCTCCCACAGCCGGGGTGTGTCGGCGAGCCGGTTCAGCAGGGTCTCGTAGGCGGCACACAGGTCCTCGAAGAACCCCTCGGGGAACGCCTCCTCAACCACGTCCCAGACGACCCACAGTCCGCCGTCCGGCAGTTCCCAGAACTGGTGGTCCGCCAGCGCCTGCGGGGTCTCCAAGCGACTGAACGAGGTCTGCGGCATGGGGGTGCCCGCCAGGCCCGGGGCGACCACGAAGGGGCAGGCGGCGGTGCCGGGGGAGCGGCGTCGCCGGTTCAGTTGCTCCAGCACGGCGACCCCGCCGACGTGCAGGTGCTCCATGTCCTCGCGAGCCCGTCGCTGGAGGGCCAGGGCGCGTTCGCCCAGCGGGGCCTCGCCTCGCCAGTCGAACTCCAGCGGGTACATGGACGAGAAGTTGCCGAAGGCCTCGGCCATCTCCTCGGGAAGGAGCAGTCGCCGGGTGATCTGGTTGTTGAGGATGAAGTGGTCCGAACCGCTCCACCCGCTCACAACCTCGCCGTACACGGCGAGCAGGGCGTAGACGGGGTTCAGTCCGCGTTGCCGGGCCGCTCGGCCGAAGGCCTCCCAGCGTTCGGGGGCGAGGATCACTTGGCGGCGGCGGAGTTCGTGCCCCAGGGCGTTCCCGCCTCCTGTCCCGGGGCGCCTTGGCAGGTCGGGCGGGCCGGGCATGGTTTCCACGCGTCGGGACCAGTACCGGCTTGCACGGGACCCCAGAGGGGACTCGGCTAGCTCGGCGAGGAACCGCGCCGCGTCACGAGCGCCGTAGGGGCGCGGGGCCGGCTCGGATCCGGGGGAGGCGTAGCAGGCCTCGATGTCGGCGAACAGGGACAGGCCTGAGGGCAGGTCCATGAAGAAGTTGCTCATGTTGGCGTGCAGTCGGCACTGTCCCTCGCCGTACAGGCTGAGCTGGAAGTCCACCCAGGGCCAGCGGTCGAACGGCAGGGGCGAGCCGGCCAACCGCTCCCTCAGCCGGTCCATTTCCCGCTGTTGTTCGGCGGTGGTGAGGCCGCGCAGGTCGTGGACGCGGACGAGGGGTGGGGTGAACTCCGGTAGCGGATGCAGGCGCAGGTCGTCACCGAGGGTGGCGAGCGAGTCCATGCGGTGCCGCAACGCCTCGTGAACGGCCTCACGGAAGCGTTCGGGGTCCAGCCCGGGGCGTTCCTGTTCGGCGTAGTAGTGCGGTTCGACGGTGAACTCCATGCCCGCACTCGCGCCGACGGCGAGCATGCGCTGCATGTCGGTGAGGTCGTAGGGACCGGTTTCGGTGGAGAGCGGGGGCGGGGGCCCGGAGGGCGGTGCGGCGCGCCGGCCGTCGGCCCGGGTGAGCACGAGCGCCACCAGGTCGTCCAGGGTGTCCTGGGAGAGCACTTCCTGGGCGGTGAGGTCGGCATCGAGGTCGCGCTGGATGAGGAAGCGCAGTCGCACGGCGGTGAGCGAGTCGAGCCCCAGTTCGCTGAGCCGGTTGTGTCGGGCGCGGACGGCCAGGTCCGCGGCCTCTTCCTCGCCGAGCCCGGCCAGGTGGGCGGTGTGTTCCACCAGGGTTGTGCGGACGTCCTCGGCCGAGTGGGGTGAAGCGTCGTCCCGGGGGTCCGCCGTCGCAGTCGTGTCAGACGCCATCCCCGAGGCATGGATCTTATCAATGTTCATTGGCAAGTATTCCGCCTCCCATGTATTGCCTGAGCGTAATAGCAGATGCGCTATTAGTGATGAATCAATGAAAATGGGAGGTGGTGGGGGGTGCATGGGAATCCATGCATCACTCGGGGCTGGGAATAGCACTCCACCACTCCATGGGGATGGACGCTACCAGGCAGTAGTATTACGTGTCCAGGGATTCCTTCGTGCCTTCTGGGGGTGGGAATGGGGAATTATTTGATTCTCCCTCGGGGTGAAATGCGAAGACTTGGCTGATTCTTTTCCCTGCTGTTCGCCGGAGTCTCATGGGCTTCATGCCGCTCCTGTGGCCCCTGATATGCCGGGCATCACGAATTTCCTACTAATCCGATCTACTTTACTTGGAATTCGGGTAGTGTTGCGCCTGTGTGGCTGGTCGGATTGTTGGGGTCTCTAGGGGATGGTGGCGGAAAAAATTCTCTCGCAGGCCCTGGCGGAAAAGGTCTTTCTGCTTGTTTTGCGAGACAGAATAATTTTTCTGTGCTCGTCTTAATGATTCTTTTGGCGAACTGTTTTCGCTGTTTTCTGATGCTCCTGGCGGATGATGATCAAGGAGGTCGTGGGGGAGAATTCCCAGATCAGCGGGAGTGTCCGGGTCGGTTCATCGCGACATGTGTACGTACTCTGCGGCGGCCACGCTTTTGCCCTCCGGTGGTGGAGGCGGGGCTTCTTGGCATGTTCGGTGTGTCGAGGGCTAGATTTAGTAGGACGTCCAACTATATGGTGAGGGTGCCGAGGAGCGGGGAAGCTGGTGCGAATCCAGCACGGTCCCGCCACTGTGACCGGGCAGAACGTCCGGAAGTCAGGCCACCGCTCGCGGCCCGAGAGTCGTGTGATCCACGAGGATGGAGTGAACACGTATGGTCAGCGAGCTGACGCATTTCGTGCATGGCAAGAACGTCCCCGGCCGGACCGGCCGCTTCGGTGACGTGTACGACCCCAACACCGGTCAGGTGCAGGCGCGTGTCCCCCTGGCGGACCGGGCGGAGACCGAGGCGGTCATCGCCGACGCCGTACAGGCCCAGGTCGAGTGGGGTTCCTGGAGCCCCCAGCGCAGGGCCCGGGTCCTGCTGAAGTTCCTCCAGCTGGTCGAACCCGAGCGTGAGGCCATCGCCCGAACCCTGTCCGCCGAGCACGGCAAGACCGTCGCCGACGCGCACGGCGACCTCCAGCGCGGACTCGAGGTCGTGGAGTTCGCCGCCGGTATCCCACACCTGATCAAGGGCGATTTCACCGACAACGCGGGATCCGGGATCGACGTCCACTCCCTGCGCCAGCCCCTGGGCGTGGTCGCGGGCATCACCCCCTTCAACTTCCCCGCGATGATCCCGCTCTGGAAGGCCGCCCCCGCGCTGGCCTGCGGCAACGCGTTCATCCTCAAGCCCTCCGAGCGAGACCCCTCGGTGCCGCTGCGGCTGGCCGAGCTGTTCCTCGAGGCCGGGCTGCCCCCGGGCGTGCTCAACGTGGTCAACGGCGGCAAGGAGACGGTGGACACCCTGCTCACCGACCCCCGTGTGGCCGCCGTGGGCTTCGTGGGCTCCACCCCGATCGCCGAGTACGTCTACTCCACGGCCACCGCGCACGGCAAGCGCGCCCAGTGCTTCGGCGGGGCCAAGAACCACATGATCGTCATGCCCGACGCCGACCTCGACCAGGTCGCCGACGCCCTCATCGGCGCCGGTTACGGCTCTGCGGGCGAGCGCTGCATGGCCATCTCCGTCGCGGTCCCGGTGGGCGAGGAGACCGCGGACGCCCTCGTCGCCAAGCTCACCGAACGCATCGCCAGGCTGACCGTCGGCGCCTCGGACGACCCCGACGCCGACTTCGGCCCCCTGGTCTCCAAGGACGCCCTGGAGCGGGTCGACGCCTACGTCGGGCTGGGCATCGAGGAAGGCGCCGAGCTGGTCGTGGACGGGCGCGGTCACAAGGTCAAGGGTTACGAGGACGGCTTCTTCACCGGGGCCTCGCTGTTCGACCGCGTCACCCCGGACATGCGCATCTACCAGGAGGAGATCTTCGGCCCGGTGCTCTGCGTGGTGCGCGCCGACGACTATGAGCAGGCCCTGCGCCTGCCCAGTGAGCACGAGTACGGCAACGGCGTCTCCATCTTCACCCGGGACGGCGATACCGCCCGCGACTTCTCGCAGCGGGTCAACACCGGCATGGTCGGCGTGAACGTGCCCATCCCGGTGCCGGTCGCCTACCACACCTTCGGTGGCTGGAAGCGGTCCGGGTTCGGCGACCTCAACCAGCACGGACCGGACTCCATCCGTTTCTACACCCGCACCAAGACCGTCACCTCGCGCTGGCCCTCCGGGGTCAAGGAGGGCGCGGAGTTCACGATCCCGGTCGTCCGGTGACCGCTGCGATCTCCGACGAACAGCGCGCGCTGGCCGAGACCGCGCGCGGGTTCGCCGACGAACACCTCGCCCCGTTCGCCGTGGACTGGGACCAGACCAAGCACTTCCCGGTCGACGTGCTCCGCAAGGCCGCCGAACTCGGCATGGGCGGCCTCTACGTCCGCGAGGAGTCCGGCGGAACCGGCCTGAGCAGGCTCGACGGCGTCCTCGCCTTCGAGGCCCTGGCCACCGGCTGCCCGTCCGTCGCCGGGTACCTGTCCATCCACAACATGGTCGCCTGGATGGTCGACCGCTACGGCGATCACGAACAGCGGGCCCGCTGGCTGCCGGGCCTGTGTTCCATGCAGACCCTGGGCAGCTACTGCCTCACCGAACCCGGGGCCGGGTCCGACGCCGCCGCGCTCAGCACCCGCGCGGTCCGCGACGGGGATGACTACGTCCTCACCGGCGCCAAACAGTTCATCTCCGGGGCGGGAGCCTCCGAGGTGTACGTGGTGATGGCCCGTACCGGCGGCGATGGCGCCGCGGGAATCTCCGCGTTCGTCGTGCACCGCGACGACCCCGGGGTGTCCTTCGGCGCCAACGAGGCCAAGATGGGCTGGAACGCCCAGCCCACCCGCCAGGTCCTCATGGACGGGGTCCGTCTGCCCGCCGACCGGCGCCTCGGCGCGGAGGGTGACGGCTTCCGCATCGCGATGAACGGACTCAACGGCGGCCGCCTCGGCATCGCCGCCTGCTCACTCGGCGGGGCGCTGGCCGCGCTGGAGGGCAGCACCGCTTACCTGGGCAGCCGTGAGGCCTTCGGCGCTCCGCTGATCAACGCCCAGGCGCTTCAGTTCCGGCTCGCGGAGATGGCCACCGATCTGGAGGCCGCCCGCTCCCTGCTGTGGCGGGCCGCCTCCGCCCTGGACGAGGGCGACCCCGAGGCCGCGCATCTGTGCGCCATGGCCAAGCGTTTCGCCACCGAAGCCGGGTTCACCGTGGCCGACCAGGCACTCCAACTCCACGGGGGGTACGGCTACCTCACGGAGTACGGCATTGAGAAGATCGTGCGCGACCTGCGGGTGCACCGAATTCTGGAAGGAACCAACGAGATCATGAGCCTCATCATCGCTCGCCGACTCACCGGGGCCGCCTGATGACCAGCGACGCCACCCCCACTGGGCAGACCCCGGACGACGCCACGGTGCTGCTGCGAGTCAACGGCGCGCTCGCCCACGCCACGCTCAACCGGCCGCGCGCGATCAACGCCCTGGACCACGGGATGGTCCTCGCGTTCGCAGACGCCCTCACCGCCTGGGAGAAGGACGAACGGGTGGCCGTGGTGCTGCTCGACGGCGCCGGAGAGCGGGGCCTGTGCGCGGGCGGCGACATCCGCGCCATCCGGGCCAGTGCCACGGACGGTGACCGCCAGGCCGCTGACTTCTGGCGGGACGAGTACCACCTCAACGCGCAGATCGCCCGCTACCCCAAGCCCTACGTCGCCCTCATGGACGGCGTGGTCATGGGCGGCGGCGTGGGCGTGTCCGCGCACGGCGGCGTCCGCGTGGTCACCGAGCGCTCCAAGGTGGGCATGCCGGAGACCACCATCGGGTTCGTGCCCGACGTCGGCGGCACCTACCTGCTGTCGCGGGCGCCCGGCGAGACCGGCACCCACCTGGCGCTCACCGGTACCCCGGTCGGTGCGGCGGACGCGGTGTACACCGGGATGGCCGACCACTACGTGCCCTCCGAGCGTCTGCCCGACCTGATCTCCGCGCTCTCGGAGGCGAGCACGGAGACCGGTGTCGCCGACGCGATCGGCCGCTTCGCCGAGATCGTCCCGACCGGGACCCTGGAGGGCCAGCGGGCGTGGATCGACGCCTGCTACGCCGCGGACACCGCCGAGGAGATCGTGGCGCGGCTGCGCGGGCACGGCGACCCGGAGGCGGCCAAGGCGGCTGACACCATCGAGGCCAAGTCGCCGACCTCGGTCAAGACCACCCTGGCGGCGTTGCGCCGTGCCCGGGAGCTGGCCACCCTGGAGGAGGTCCTGGAGCAGGAGTACCGGGTCTCCACGGCCACGCTGACCTGGCCCGACCTGGTGGAGGGCATCCGGGCGCAGGTGATCGACAAGGACCGTAACCCGCAGTGGTCCCCGGCCACGCTGGCGGAGGTCAGCGACGCCGACGTCGCTCGCGCCTTCGAACCGGCCCCGGACGGCCCGCTCGGCCTCGCCGAAGCCGGTGCGGCCAACAGTGGCAGCGACTCCGGAGGTGCGCAGTGACCGCGATCGCTTTTGTCGGGCTCGGCAACATGGGCGGCCCGATGGCCGCCAACCTTGTCGCCGCCGGGCACGACGTCACCGGGTTCGACCTGGTCCCCGAAGCAGTGGAGAAGGCAGCCGGGGCCGGGGTCCGGGTCGCGGGCTCCGCGGCCGAGGCGGTGGCCGAAGCGGACGTGGTCATCACCATGCTGCCGAGCGGCCGCCACCTGATCACCGCCTACCAGGGCGCCCCGGACTCGGCGGGCGGAGGGCTGCTGGCCGCGGCCCGTTCCGGCACGCTGTTCCTGGACTGCTCCACGGTGGACGTGGCCGACGCCCGCACGGCCAACACCGCCGCGGTCGAGGCCGGACACCGGGCCATGGACGCCCCGGTCTCCGGGGGAGTCGCGGGTGCCCAGGGCGGCACGCTCACCTTCATGGTGGGCGCGGAGGAGGCCGACCTCGCCACGGCGGAGCCGCTGCTGAACGTCATGGGAGGCAAGGTCGTGCACTGCGGTGGTGCGGGCGGCGGCCAGGCGGCGAAGATCTGCAACAACATGGTGCTGGGCGCGTCGATGCTCGCGGTGAGCGAGGCCTTCGTGCTGGGTGAGCGGCTGGGCCTGACCCACCAGGCGCTGTACGACGTGATGTCCACGGCGTCGGGGCAGTGCTGGTCGCTGACCTCCTACTGCCCGGTTCCGGGGCCGGTCCCCACCAGCCCGGCCAACAACGACTACAAGCCGGGGTTCGCGGCCGCGCTGATGGCCAAGGACCTGGGCCTGGCCGCCAACGCGCTCGACCAGACCGGGGTGGACGCGCTGATCGGCAGCCACGCGGCCGAGATCTACCGGGCCTTCGCGGACAGCCTGGATGGTGAACCGCGCGATTTCTCGGCGATCGTGGAGTCGGTGCGCGAACGCTCCGGCCAGGTACCGGAGCCCGCTCCGGAGTGAGTTCGGGGTGAGCTCAGTCGGATGGGTGAGGGCCCGGGCAACCTGTGGGGACGGGGAGCCCGGGCTTTTCACCGCGAACCCCGTCGGTACCTGAGGCGTCCCAGCGGCCAGGAACGGTGATCGAGCCCCTTCAGCCCAGGACCAAGGAGCCCCCCCATGTCGCACATCTTCCCCCAGCCCTTGTCCACCGTGCGGGTCCTGCTGTTCGTCAGGTACGCGTTGGCCACCCTGGCCTACGTGTTCGCGCTGATCGTCCTTGACGGTATGAGCTGGTCGGAGACGGACGACGCCTACGGGATGACCAAGGGATGGTCCGCGTTCCTGCTGGTAGTCGGGCTGACTATGGCGATCTTCGACTTCTACGTGGCGGCCACCCTGAAACGGGGCGGGAACCGTGCGCGGATCCTGGTCCGGGCGGCGGTCGGGGTCGGCTTCGCGGGTGTGCTGCTGAACGTGGTCCTCGGCTGGTGGATCGGTGCCGTCGTCGCGCTGGCGCTGGCCGTCGCGATCCTTGTGTCGGCTGAGAAGGAGCCGTCCCGCGAGTGGTTCGAGACCACCCAGCGCGGAGCGAAGTACAGCGGCGGGTGAGGGCGTCGCACGAGGAGTGGAGTCCCGGGGCCGGAGCGGCTCGGGCGAAGCGGCACGAGGAACCCCGCACTCGGTGTCCTGTGCTCCCGGCCCTGACCAGAAGGTTCCGGCAGTGCGTCGCTATCCTGCCTTTTCGGCGCAGACAGGTCCTGTCCGCGGTCCTGCCGCCCGGCGGTTCCATCGCCGCCACCCGAGGAGGAGTCCCCCATGAGTGCGAACCCCATGCCCCTGACGCTCAGAGTCGCGCGAGCGCTGCTGTACATCACAGCCATCCTGGGACTCCTCATGATGTCCTTGATGCTGATCGGGGTCGTGGTGATGACCGAGGACGAGGTCGTCCGGGAGATGGGCGTGGGCAAGGGCGCGACGTTCGCCTTCATGGTCCCCCCCGTCGCCTTCTACGTCTTCACGTTCTACCTCGCCGCGACCCTGCGCCGGGGCGGTCGCCTCCGCCAGCTGCTCATGCGCGTGCTGGTGGCCCTGCTACTCGTCAACGCTTTGGTCAGTGTGCTGATGGGGGATCTCGGTCCCCTCCTCGACGCTCTGAGCGCCACTGTTGTCCTGATCCTCCACGAGAGCCGCTCCGCCCGTGCCTGGTACCGGTCCCAGGCGCCGTCCGAGGCAGCGGCCGGGAGCGGCCCCCAGGCCCCCGAGACCGGGGAAACCGCACCCGAGGCACCCGGGGTACCGACCTCCTGATGTGCGGGCGCGCCCCGGGTACCCCCGCTCCCATCAGGCTTGGGGTGTCCGGGGCGCGCGTCTGCGTGCCGCCCTTGTGTGCGGGCCTTAGAAGGGCGTCAGGGTGATCTCCAGACCCGAGGGGCCGTGGTCCTGAATGTAGGACGCGAAGTCCTCGACGTCGTCGAAGGCGAACCCGTACGCCTTGCCGTCCTCGGTGTGGTCGTGGAAGACCCCGGCGTAGCGGTTGGCGATGTCGGCCTGGTAGAACTCGGCCGGGTCGTTGGTGGGCTGCTGGGCGGTGTCCAACAGGGTGGAGCGGTTGAGCGCCGCGCCGACAATCGCCGCGACCGGGCCGGTGATGCCGTCGTTGGGCGCGTCCAGGGCGCCGTCGCAGAAGAACACGTCACGGGTGCTGGGCCGGGGGATGGGGGACACCCCGCCGTCGAACAGCAGCTGGTCGCCCTCCACACGGCCGGTGAAGGTTCCGGCGTTGGTGGTGACACTCAGGTCGGTATCCGTGTAGTGCGACCACACCCGGTCCACGTACGGGTCGTAGTAGTCGGTGGGGAAGATCCCGGCGTCGAGCGCGTGGCCCGGTGCGATGATCCGGTGGTCGTCGAAGACCAGCACGGAGAAGTCCGGGTCGGCGGCGAGCGTCTCGAAGATCGCGTCGCGGCCGCCGGGCAGGAGGAAGCCGGTGCTCTGGTCGTCGTCCCCGGTGAGTCGGATGCCGATCGGCGCGCTGAACTGGTCCACCATCGAGGTGTTGCAGAACATGCCGGCCTCGTTGTGGGTGAACTCCACCGAGTCGTGCAGGACGTCGAAGCCGTGGTCGTCCTCGACCCAGCCTGCCGGAAGCTGGAGGGCGGGGTTGCCGTTCCCATCCTCGACGATGCGGATGCCGAGCTTGCCGCCGAGGGCGAAGTAGATCCGGCCGGACATGTACGGCAGCGTCATGTCGGCGGGGAACGCGCCCAGGGGGATCGAGTAGTCGGTGTACCCGTCGTCGGTGTTGTCGTCCACGCTGACCGGGTGGGGCGTGCCGTTGGAGTCGACCCAGCAGTGGACATCGTCCACGAGATCGGTGCCGACGATGTACACGAGGACCTCGTCGTCCCCGTAGCGGCCGCTGCTGTTGGTCACGCTGACCGGGAGCGCTCCCACATTGGCCGCGCCGGAAGCGGGGGTGATGCTCTGGGGTCTGGTGGCGCAACCGGCTGCGCCCAGCAGCGGAACCCCGGCGGCGAGCGTGACGCCGCCCAGGAAGAGCCTGCGGTTGATCATGCTGAGAACTCCTCAGTAGCGGGTGTGAAGAGGTGCGCCCCATGGAGCCAGGCGGGAGGTGTCCGCGTCAACCGGGGGAGGCGGGTGGATTCGGGTGTTGTTCGTGTTGCCCGTGGTGACAGAAGTGTGGTGTGACTCACATCACCTTGGATGGCCGACGGTGAACTCCAGGAGCCTGATCCCGTGTGATTCGTGGTCTCCGGCGAGACTCAGTCCCGCTTCTGCCGCCAGGGCCGCCAACTCCTCGCCGTCGCGCTCCCGGCCGTTGAAGTACGCGAGCATCCGCACGTCGAGCTCGGACATCTCGGCGCCGCCGCCGTACTCGGCGACCAGGACGGTCCCGGTCGGCCCGGCCGCCTCGGCGCAGCGGCGCAGGATCGTGCGGGCCGAGGCGTCGTCCCAGTCGTGCAGGACCCAGCACAGCAGGTAGGCGTCACCGCCCTCGGGCAGTGGGTCGAAGAAACTGCCCTCCACCGCCCCGGCACGGTCGGCCAGAGCGGCCCGGCGGAAGGTCTCGCGGGCTGCCGCCACAGGGCCGGGCAGATCGACCACGGTCCCGCGCGGCCGGGAGAAGCGCTCCAGCAGAGTGCGCAGCAGCGTGCCGTCCCCGCCGCCCACGTCCACCACGTGCTCCAGCGCCTGCCACTCGTACATCCCGGCCAGGGTGCGCGCCTGCGCCGCCATGCGGGCGCCCATGATGTCGTCGAAGGAGGCGGACAGGTCCGGGTCCGCGGACAGGTCGTCCCAGAACGTGGACCCGCCGAAGTGCAGCCCGTAGGCGGGCTCCCCGGTGCGCAGCGCCTCGGTCAGCTCGGCCAGGCAGAGGTCGGCGCGCCCGTGCGCGCTGTCGGCCGCGAACCAGCCGATCCGCGAGTAGGGGTGGTCCGAACGCAGCGCGGCACCGGTCCCGGTGAGCGAGAAGCGGTCGTCCTCCAGGGTGAACAGGCCCTCGCCCACCAGGTGCCTCAGTACCCGGGCCAGGGCCTCGGGGCGTGCGCCTACCGCCTCGCCCAGTTCCTGAGCGGTGCGCGGCCCCTTCGCCAGGTGGTCGGCGACCCGCAGCGTGGCCACCGCCCGGATCGCCATCGGGGTGACCAGGCTGGCCTTGGCCCACACCCGTGCCGCGGCTTCCCGCGCCTCCTTGCCGTCCCGGTGTTCCCCACGTTCTTCAGCCACTCCACCCATCGAGCACACTCCAGTCCTCGAGCCGGCCTGCCTTCTCCGCAAGGAGGCTACCCAGGTGTGCCGGTTGAGGCTCCCCACCGCCGGGATATTCTGCCGATCCCCTTCCCAACGGCGGCAGGGTGTCTAGAGTCAGTGGAAACACTGGCCCGGGGCGGACGATCGGGAGACAGCCATGCCGGAGATCGACCTCAGCGACCTGACACAGGGTGGTGACGGTTCGCCCAACCTGCGCGCCTACCTGGCCCGACCCGAAGGTGAGGGGCCGTGGCCCGGGGTGGTGGTGGCGCACGAGGCCTTCGGGGTCGACGAACAGATGCGCCTGCACGCCGACAGGATGGCCCGGGCCGGATATCTCACCGTGGTCCCCGACCTCTACAGCGACGGCGGTATGCTGCGCTGTGTTCGCGGGGTCATGCGCGCCCTCAGCGACGGACACGGGCGGGCCTTCACCGATCTGCTCGCCGGACGCGAGTGGTTGCGGGCCCAGCCCGACTGCACCGGCAAGGTCGGGGTGATCGGCTTCTGCCTCGGCGGCGGCTTCGCGATCGCCGCTGCGCCCGACTTCGACGTCTCGGCGCCCAACTACGGGTTCCTGCCCCAGGACATCCAGGCGGTCGCCGCCCGCTCCTGCCCGATGGTCGCCAGTTACGGGGCCAAGGACCGCCAGCTGAGCGGGGCCGCCAACAAGCTCCGGGGTGCCCTTTACGACGCGCGGGTGCCCAACGACGTCAAGGAGTACCCGCACGCCGGGCACTCCTTCCTCAACGAGGCACCCAACGGGCCCAAACCGCTGCGCGTGGTGTTGCGCGCGATGGGCACCGGACCGCACCCGGAGTCCGCGGCCGATGCCTGGCAGCGGATCGAGGCCTTCTTCGCCGAACACCTGGGCGAGGAGAAGGGCGCGGAGGATAGCGGCGGTGGGTTCGGCGGCAGACACCGCGGGGACAGCAGTGGCGGGATCGGCGAGGTCCGTCGTCCCGAAGCGAACGGCGCCAACACGAGCGGTCATGGCGCGAACGGCCAGGGCACCAAGGACGAGAACCTCCCCGAACTCTGAGCCCTCGTTCCCCGGCCGCCGAACGCCCTCGCTCCAGAAGCGATGCTTCCGGTGCACCGACGGGCGGCTACTCGCGTCGCTCGCCACCGTCTGCCGGTGCGCGCATCAGTAGACGGCCGCGGCGGAACCGCTCTCCCCCGATGGGCGAACGCAGCAGTCGGCCGATCTCCGCGAACCCGGCTTCGCCAGCGAGCCCCGCGAGGTGGTCGATCGGCCAGCGGTAGGCCGGGGCCACCCGGTGGTCGAATTCCGTGACCGGGTCGTCCTCCGATTCGAAGAAGGCCAGCAGCAGGTGGCCGCCGGGGGCGAGCACCCGGCGGAACTCGGCGAGGTACGCGGGCAGCTCCTCCGGCAGGGCGTGGATGACCGAGTACCAGGCAACGACACCGGCCAGCTCACCGTCGGGCAGATCCAGATCGTCCATGGCACCGACCTCGAAACGCAGGTCGGGGTAGGTCTGCCGGGCGATGTCGATCATCACCGGCGACAGGTCGACCCCGAAGACCTCCAGACCCAGGTCCCGCAGGAGCGCGGTGATCCGACCGGAACCGCAGCCCAGTTCGGCGACGGTCCCGGGCTCGACATCGCTGACCTGTACGTGTTCGGCGAAGGCGGCGAGCAACCCCCGGTCCAGCGGATGGGCGTCTAGCTCGTTCCGGGCGAGCTCGGTGTACAGGGCGGCCACGGAGTCATAGGCGCGCGCCGTCGCGGTTGCCGACGGCCGGGAGCAGGGCAGTGGTTCGGTCACGGCAGCGACAGTAGAGCAGGGGGACGACCACCCACGCTTTGCGTGCCTGGGTCGACCCCGCACAGGAACGGCGTGCCCGCGGTATGTCAGAGGCGGTCAGTAGCCTCTGGCGC
This sequence comes from Nocardiopsis valliformis DSM 45023, assembly GCF_000340985.1. Lineage (NCBI taxonomy): Bacteria > Bacillati > Actinomycetota > Actinomycetes > Streptosporangiales > Nocardiopsidaceae > Nocardiopsis > Nocardiopsis valliformis. The sequence continues at coordinate 213,872 of NZ_ANAZ01000002.1, read as the reverse complement.
CATCAAATCCTCCTGAGGGGACCACCGGCTAAAGCTGGTGGTCCCCTCAGGAGGATTTGATGGACCCGAAGCAGAAGGCGCCGTTCGAGGAGTTCCTCGCCCGACAGCCCCCTGTCGGCAGGCAGTGACGCGCGGCCCCCGTGGTTCCACCTCGGCCCTCCCAGACCGGGCTGGGGCACGTGAGTCCGGCTCCGGGCCCCGAGCGTCCTGAGGTTGTCCGCAGGGTGCCGGGTGGGGTGGCCGCAGGTCGGTTCGGAGGGCAGCCGCATACCGGCTGAGGGCCCTTCTTCCTAGCGTCGAAGGATGAACTCCCCGCCTGTGAACTCCGGTCCCGGTCGCGGCAAGGCGCCCCTCCGCGAGATCTCGATCTTCGTGCTGCTCGCCTTCGGGCTGGCCTGGCTCGTCTTCACCCCGCTCATCCTGAACGGCACCCCGCCGACCGATCCCGCCTTCGGGACCGCCACGCACATCTACGTGTTCACCCCGGCGGTCGCGGCGCTCCTGGTCACGCTCTTCGTGTGGCGGCCGGGGAACGTGGCTCGTGCCCTGGCCCTGACCCCGTTGCGGCCACTGCGCAGGGTCGCGGGGTACTCGCTGCTGGGCTTCGTGGTGTTCGTGCTCCTGCCCGGGCTGGCCCTCCTGGCCGCCGTCGCGCTCGGCGTCGCCCCGCTCGACCCGGAGAACTTCTCCGGCCTGCGCGAAGTGCTCGCGGAGAGGGCCCCGGACGCGGTACTGCCGGAGACCGGTTTTCCCACCGAGGTCTACCTGGCGGTCTTGGGCGGGCTCCTGCTCTTCTTCCCGTTGACGTTCCTGCTGTACTTCGGTGAGGAGCTCGGCTGGCGGGGCTACCTGCTGCCCCGTCTGCTCCCGCTGGGAGTGTGGCCGGCACTCCTGATCAGCGGCCTCATCCACGGGTTGTGGCACAGCCCGCAGCTGTACATCCACACGACGCTCGGGGACATGCCTCTCGTCGGTCACCTGTCATTCCTGGTGAGCGTGGTGCTGTACGGGATCATTCTCGGCTGGCTGCGGTTGGCCTCCCGTTCGGTGTGGCCGGCGGTGTTCGGGCACGCCGCCACCATCGCGTTCCTGCCGGTCTTCGGAGCCACCCTGATGCACGCTGACGGCCCGACCCACCCCGGCCTCTACCCCGGCGGCAACGGCGGCCTGATCGGTCTGGTCGTCGTGGGCCTGGTCGCCCTCGGTACCACCCTGCTGTTGCGGAACCGCGTTGCCGGAGACGGTGTCCCGCCCGGTGATGACGACGCGGTCATCTCGGGCGGGGAACCACGGGGGGCCGCTTCGGGAGGGTGACCGAGGACGGGCGGTCGGCGTCGTGCAGCACCTCGAAGCCGACCGCCCGCATCTGGTCGGTGAGCTGGTCCGCACGTGGACACGGGCGCGGATCGGGCCCACCCACAGGTCCTCGGGCAGGTGGCCCCGGCCGCGCCCCGAGCTTAGCCACTATGACCCCGCCCGCAACGCTCCGGTTCCGGCCACTTCACGCAGGCGCGGACGGGCACGCAGCGCCCCCGGCCGGTGGGGTACCGGAAGGGGCGCTGCGGGTGGGGCTGCTTCGGGAGCAGCACGGATGATCAGTGCTGTGCGCCGCCCGGCGCGCTGCCGCTGGGCGGAGGCCCCTGCGGGGCGGCGGAGGCCGACAGCCGCTCTCGGATCAGTCGGGAGCGGTGCGAGGACCGCCGGACCCCGGTGACGATGAGGATGACCGCGCCCGCGATGAAACTCACCGGGGCGAGGATGACCAGGACCAGCGTCGCGGTGATCAGCTTGGCCTCGGCGGAGGCGGTCTGCTCGAGGGTGCCGATCCCATAGGTGCCCGGATACAGGTCATCGCAGTGCAGGACGTACTCACCGGGCTCGGGGGTGGAGAGTCCAGCGGCGAGCCGCCAGCCGTCGTAGGCCGTGCCGCTGTAGGAGTGCGGTGCCGTTTCCAGGTTGTCGTTCCCGGATCCGGGGCCGGAGGGTGTGTCGAGTACGCAGGCCAACCGGTTGCCGGGGCCCTCGACGTACAGCCCCCAGTAGCCTTCCTGTCCTTCCTCGACCTGGAAGGTGGCACTGTCGCCGCCCTCGAACTCGGCGACGAGTTCGGGTTCGGCGGTCGCGGAGAGGAGCAGGCCGACGAAGACGAGTACGGCGACCAGGCCTCCGACTGGGATGGTCAGGCCACCGATCCAGTACCAGCGGGAGTGGGGGCGCAGTTCCTTCCCGTCGATCACCGGCATGGGGCGGGGCGGAACCTGCTGATAGTAGATCGGGGCCTGGTGGTACTGGGCCTGCGGGTACGCGTGAGGCTGTTGCTGTTGCGCGTACTGCTGCTGCTGCGGTGCATGCGGGGACGGATACGGGGTGCCATGAGCGGCCTGGGGAGTGTGCCCGGGCTGCGCGGGCTCGGAAGAGTGACCGCTGCCGTACCCAGGGGGCAGCTGCTGGCCCTGCTCGGGGGCTTGTTGTCTGCCCTGTTCGGGGGGCCCGGACTGGGCGGGGTTCTCAGAAGAAGGGGAGGAGTGCGACATGGCTGACCTTTTGTCAGTTGTAGGTAGTTGACCGTGATGGGGGGCTCGGTGGTGCCGCTTTCGGGACGGGGAGGCGGCACCACTGTGTGCCTGGGGGCGCCGTGTGTTCGGGGCCGGGGATCAGGTCGGATAGTGCTGGGGAGCGCTCTGATCCCGGGCCTGGGCCCAGGTCTGGAACATCCGGGCCTGGTGTTCGCGGGTCAGCCGCTTGCGGTGGGCGCTGCGCCTGACCCCCACCGTGACCACGACGGTCAGCGACACGAAGAACCCCACGAAGCAGGACAGCAACACCATCCCGAACGAGGCCAGCATCGCCTCGTCGTAGGCGACGGCGACGTCAGTGTCCGCGATCGCGAACTCCAGGGTGCCCGGGCCGGAGCAGTCCAGCGTGTAGGTGCCGGGGAAGGTGACCACCGCGGACTCGACCAGCCGCCACTCGCCGTGGCTGTAACCGACCGGCTTCTCGGCGAACCCGGCGTACGAGGGCCCGGACAGGTCGCAGGTGAAGCTGTTCTCGTCGTCGGGCCCGCCGGTCGAGTACAGGCCCAACGAGCCCACCTGGTCCTGGCTCACCTGGAAGCTGACGCTGCCACTGCCCTGGATGATCCCGGAGGCGAACTCGGGGGAGGCCTCGGCGGCGCTGCTTCCGAAGGTCCAGAAACCGGTCATGCCCAGGACAAACGCGAGCGGGAAGATGAGCGCGCCGACCGCCATCCATCGGCGCCGGGGACGGATGTCCTTCGCGGGGATCTCGACCGGCGGCATGTGCGCGACGAGCGCCTGCTGCGCTGCATAGCCCGGTTGGGCCGCGGGGATGCGCTGCCCGGGGTAGGGCATCGGGATGCCGTCCGGGGACACGGGCACGCCACTGGCGGCCACCCGCGCACGCCGGGCCTGCTCCGTTCGACGAGCGGAGATCCTAGTGGTGCGGATGACCATCACGGTCAGGCAGCCGATCAGGGAGATCATGAAGGTCAGGATCGGGGTCATGATGCCGCTGACGATCAGCGCCGGGGAGGCTCCGGGGTTGTCGCTGAGCAACAGGATGCTGATCAGCAGATTGACCGGGAAGATCGCGCCGAACACCCAGTACCAGAGCCGGGCGGGCTTCACCTCGGGGAGGGAGGCCTCGGCGCTCGGTGCGGCGGGAGCCGGGGGAGCCCCGGGGGAGGCGGTCGGGCGCTGCGGCGGCAGGTACTGCGCGGGCGGCGGGGGAGGGGTACCCCGCGCGGCCGTTGGCAGCTGGAGGTTCTCGGCCCGGGAGGACGGCTGCTGAACCTCACCGGGCGGCGGGGGCGGGGCGCCCTGTGGCGCCTTGGGTAGCCGGAACTCCGGGGGCGGAGAAGGGTGAGAGGGCTGCTGGGCCCCACCGGGCGGTGGGCCTTCCTCGGGGCTGGTCATTCGGGGCCTGGTGCTTTCGGATCAGTGCTGGTGAGGATGCTGCTGGGGAGGAGATTGCGGGGAGGGGTACTGCTGGGGAGGCGCCGCGTGCGGGGCGGGGGTCAGCTTGCGGGCGGAGCGTCGGCGGAGTGCGGTGACCACACCGACCACGATCGCTGCGAGCAGCAGCAGCGGGGTGATTCCCAGGGCGGTGATCTCGGAGCCCACCAAGACGGCACTGCGAAGGTGCAGCGGTCCGGTGTCGCCGAGGGCGAACTCCTCGGCCGTGTTGGAGGAACAGATGAGCGTGTAGGTTCCGGGCTCTGGTGTTTCCAAGGGGCCGACAGCGCCCCAGCCACCGAACGACTGGGAGTGGTGCCAGCCTTCGTCGTCGGGCGGGGTCCGCTCGCCGTTCGGCGGGTGGAGGAAGCAGGGCAGGGGGACGTACGAGCCTCCGGCGGAGTGGTAGACGGCCCATTCTCCGTCCTCGTCCTCCCCGACCTCGAAGGTGATTCGGTCACCGCTGTCCATTCGTTCCACGATGTCCGGCTCTGGAAAGCTCGGGCTCAGCGAGAACAGGTAGACCGCCGTGAACAGCAGCACACCGGTGAGGGTGAGGCCGCCGGACCACCAGTAACCGCGCTTGCCCGGGGCCTTGGCAGGGGCAACGGGATGCGCACCTGGATGCTCAGGGGGATTGGTCATGTACGCAGTGTCGCAGAATCGTGTGACAGGTGAGGAAACGGGTGTCTGTGGGATTGATGACCGTTCGGGTCAGCCCCCGTGGGCCTGTTTCCACTCCTTGAGGAGGTGCTCGTGGACGATCCGTTTGCGGTGCGCGGCGCGCCGGACCAGCACCACGACGACCAGGGTGGGCGGAGTGACGAAGAAGAGCAGAATGCCGAGCAGAGCGCTCAGCCATTCGCCCACCAGGATCCCGGCGACCATCGCGCTCGGGGAGGCCAGCAGCAGGGACAGTACCGCTACGGCGTACCAGAAGCGTCTGGGCCGCAGGTTCCGCGGATCCAGGGGCGGTGAGGTGCGGGGCTGGAACCACACCGGACAGGTCGGAGCGCCGGGGTAGGGCGCGATGTGCATCAGGGTGGGCGGTGGCGGGAGCAGACTCCTGCGGCGGCGCTCGGAGCCGTCACGCATCAGGTAGATCACCACCGGCCAGACCACCGTGGGCAGGAACGAGATGAAGGGCGCCAGCAGCCACGGGCTGGAGAACGGCGCGCCGCCGATCAGGACGCCCAGCGTGGTGATCAGAACGCCCACCGGGAGGAACAGCGCGGTGACCCAGTACCAGTTCAGGTCCGGGCGGACCGGCGGGAGTGCGGGCGGGGGTGCCGCTGGCGGCGGGGAAGCGGGGTGGGCCGTCACGACGTGTGGGGGCACTGGCGGAGCGAAGCCCGGGGCCTGGTGTCCGGGGCTGTACTGGCCGGGACCGTACTGCTCGGTGCGCCGCTGCCCGGAACCCTGAGGCGGGTCCTGCGGGGCAGGGTGTGGCTGGGGCGTGGACATAGGGGGTACTGACGCCTTCCGGGTGGGGACGGAGGGAAAGTGTCCGTGCGCGAAGTGTCGCAGAATCCCGGGACGCGCCGGGAACCGGACACCAGCGGAACCCGGGGTCCGCCGACCCACCCGACCCCAACAGCACTGACAGCCGCACCGGGCCGCCAGGTCCGTGCCCAGGCGACGCGTTGGGGTATATACGTGATGTGGTTGGGCGACTTGTCAGTAGTTCTGGCCGAACCCCTTGTCAAGACTCTCCCGCGCGGATTGACTCGGTGGCCCGAGGAGGACCTGCGCCTGGGGCCTCAGCCGTCGCGACGAAGGGACGCACCGATGTCCAGGGCATGGAACGCGTGGTCATGGGACACCGACCCCGACGCCCTACGCCGGGACGTGGCCGTCGCGCACGAACGCTTCACCGACTCCGGGCGGCTCAGCGCACGGGTCCGGTCGGTGGTGGGTGAGTCCTGGCGCCGCAGTGCCCTGCACGGGGTGGACCCCGACCGCACTCTGCCCCGGCTCGAACTCACCGGCCCGGACCTGGACACCCAGCGCAGCGTGCACCCGCTCGCCGTGGCCATGCCCCTGCTGCGCCGCCTCCTCCTGGACAGCGCGCCCGGCCCACAGATCATGGCGGTCGGCGACGTCTCCGGCCGCCTGCTGTGGGTGGAGGGCGACCACAAGCTGCTCAGCAACGCCGAGTCCATGCACTTCGTCGAGGGCGCCAACTGGCACGAGCGTTCGGCCGGGACCAACGCCCCCGGTGTGGCGCTGGCCGTCGACCACGCGGTGCAGGTCTTCGCCAGCGAGCACTTCAGCCGGGGAGTCCAGCGCTGGAGCTGTTCGGCGGTCCCGCTGCACGACCCCGACACCGGAGCTTTGATCGGTGTCCTCGACCTCACCGGCGAGGACCTCCTGGCTTCCCCGCAGGCCCTGGCCCTGGTCCGGGCGGCCGCCACCGCGGCCGAGATGGAGATCCGGGCCCAGCGCATCAGCGGTCTGCTGCCCGCGCCCCGGACCGGAACAGGGCTCGCGGACCCCGGGGGCGCCGCTGATCCGGCCACCCTCGCCGACTTCGCCGAATCCGTTCCGGGACCGGCCTGCCTGCGCGTCCTCGGCCGCGACCAGGGGCTGCTCGAAGCGGACGGGCGCTCGGTGGAGCTCAGCGGCCGTCACTCCGAAATCCTCCTGCTGCTGGCCCGCCACCCGCGCGGCCTCACCGGGGAGGCCCTCGGCGCCCTGCTGCACGAGTACGACGCCTCCCCGGTCACCATCCGCGCCGAGATGTCGCGGCTGCGCCGCCTGGTGGGCTCGGGGCTGCTCGCCTCCCGTCCCTACCGGCTGTGCTGCCCGCTCGTCACCGACATCGACGAGGTCCGCCGCCACCTGGCCGAGGGCTCCTACCGACAGGCGGTCAACGTCTACGAGGGACCGGTGCTGCCCCGCTCCGAGGCGCCCGGGGTGATCGAGGCCAGGGACGAACTCCAGGCGGAGGTGTGCGAGGTGCTCGCGGCCAAGGCCGACCCTCGGGTGCTCCTGGCCTGGTCGGAGCATCCCGAATGGCGTGAGGACCCCCGGGTCCTGACCGCGGCCCTGCGCGCGCTCGACCCCAGCTCACCCCAGCACGCCGCCCTGCGCGGTCGGCTCCGCTGGCTGGGCGGCTGAGCCCTTGAGCGCCCCGGGCGCCCCGGGCTCCTCCGTGCTCCCGCGCCTGCGAGCACTCGCCCCCTCCTCACGGCGCTTCCTCGCAACGCCTGCAACGTGGTCGCAACCTGGGTGTAACTAGCGTCACATCCCACTGTTCTTCGTGGTGCCGGGCAGGCGTCCCGGCGCACCTGCGCAGCAACACAAGGAGGCAGACCACCATGGCGATCTACGCTCCCCCCGGTGAGTCCGGGAGTGTCGTCCAGTACGCGTCGCGCTACGAGAACTGGATCGGCGGCGAGTGGGTCAAGCCGGTCAAGGGCCGCTACTTCGAGAACCCCACCCCCGTCACCGGGCGCACCTTCACCGAGGTCGCCCAGAGCGGCTCCGAGGACATCGAGCTCGCCCTCGACGCCGCGCACGGCGCCGCCCCCGCCTGGGGCCGCACCTCCGCCGCCGAGCGGGCCGTCATCCTGAACAAGATCGCGGACCGGATGGAGGAGAACCTCGAGAAGCTCGCCGTCGCCGAGTCCTGGGAGAACGGCAAGCCGGTCCGCGAGTGTCTGGCCGCGGACATTCCGCTGGCCATCGACCACTTCCGTTACTTCGCCGGTGCGATCCGGGCCCAGGAGGGCCACAGCTCCCAGATCGACGGCGACACCGTCGCCTACCACTTCCAGGAGCCGCTGGGCGTGGTCGGCCAGATCATCCCGTGGAACTTCCCGATCCTCATGGCGGTCTGGAAGCTGGCTCCGGCCCTGGCCGCGGGCAACGCCGTCGTCCTCAAGCCCGCCGAGCAGACCCCGACGTCGATCCTGGTCCTCATCGACCTGGTCGGCGACCTGCTCCCGCCCGGCGTGGTCAACATCGTCAACGGGTTCGGGGTCGAGGCTGGCAAGCCGCTGGCCTCCAGCGCGCGGGTGCGCAAGATCGCCTTCACCGGCGAGACCACCACCGGCCGCCTGATCATGCAGTACGCCTCCGAGAACCTCATCCCGGTCACCCTGGAGCTGGGCGGCAAGAGCCCGAACATCTTCTTCGCCGACGTCGCGGCCGAGCAGGACGCCTTTTACGACAAGTCGTTGGAGGGCTTCACGATGTTCGCCCTTAACCAGGGCGAGGTGTGCACCTGCCCCTCGCGCGCCCTGGTGCAGAACTCGATCTACGACAGCTTCATGAACGACGCCCTGGGCCGGGTCGGCAAGATCACGCAGGGCAATCCGCTGGACACCGAGACCATGCTCGGCGCCCAGGCCAGCAACGACCAGCTGGAGAAGATCCTTTCCTACATCGACATCGGCCGTAAGGAGGGCGCCAAGGTGCTCACCGGCGGCGGCCGGGCCGAGATGGAGGACGACCTCGCTGGCGGCTACTACGTCGCTCCGACGGTCTTCGAGGGCCAGAACACCATGCGGATCTTCCAGGAGGAGATCTTCGGCCCCGTGGTGTCGGTGGCGCGCTTCGACGACTACGCGGACGCCATCAAGACCGCCAACGACACCCTGTACGGGCTCGGAGCGGGTGTGTGGTCGCGCGACGGCAACACCGCCTACCGGGCAGGACGCGACATCCAGGCCGGGCGCGTGTGGGTGAACAACTACCACTCCTACCCCGCGCACGCGGCGTTCGGCGGGTACAAGCAGTCCGGGATCGGGCGCGAGAACCACAAGATGATGCTCGACCACTACCAGCAGACCAAGAACCTGTTGGTCAGCTACTCGGATCAGGCGCTGGGGTTCTTCTGATGGACGGCCACGGTTCGGACGGTTCGCACGGCGGCGAAGCGACGGTGGAGCGGGTCGCGCTCACGGAGAAGGCGGCGGACCTGCTCAGGGAGCTCACCGCCGACCACGGCCCGCTGATGTTCCACCAGTCCGGCGGCTGCTGCGACGGCAGCTCACCGATGTGCTATCCGCTGGGCGAGTTCCGGACCGGGGCCGCCGACGTGCACCTGGGCGACCTGGACGCGGGACTCCCCGAACCGGTGCCGGTGTGGATGTCGCGGTCGCAGTTCGAGCTGTGGAGCCACACCCACCTGACCATCGACGTCGTCCCGGGACGGGGGGCGGGCTTCTCCGTTGAGGCCCCGACCGGCAACCGCTTCCTGATCAGGTCACGGCTGATGACCGACGAGGAGGCGGAGCGCTTGGAGTGACCGATCCGCTGGAGGAGGGGAAGACCGGGGCCGGGAGGCGACACACCTCCCGGCCCGGCTACGTGTTCCTGACGGCTACGATCCGCCCTCGCCGCTCTTCCTGGCCGCTTCGGCGCGGCGGGTGGCCTCCAGGCGCTCTTCCAGTTCGTCGGTGACCACCAGGTCGTGGCGGATCCGGCCGGTCCGGTACCCCACCCGGGCCGCGATGTGGCCGGCCACGGGAACGGTGATGACCTGGAAGAGCCCGACCAGGATCAGCGTGCCGAAGTCGAACACCCCGGTCTCCTCCACCGGCATGATGCGCAGACCGATACCGAGCAGTACCAGCAGCATGCCCAGCACCTGCGGCTTGGCCGCCGTGTGCATGCGGGAGAGCAGGTCGGGGAAACGGATCAGGCCCACCGCGGCGACGAACGACAACATCGCACCGGCCAGGATGCACAGGATCGCGACCCAGTCCAGGACGATGACGAGTTGCTCATGCATGGTCTTCTCCCTGTTCCGTGGGGGCCGGGTGAATGGTTTCCTCAGGCCTGACGTGCTCCTCGGGGCGTCGGGCGACGAACTTCGAGATGCTGATCGACCCCACGAATCCCAGCAGTGACAGGACCAGGAGGGTGGGCAGGATGGTGGGGTCGCGGTTGAAGGCCGCGTAGGCGCCCAGCCCGGTCAGTGCAGAGGCCAGCAGGACGTCGACGGACAGGGCCCGGTCCAGGATGCTCGGCCCCAGCAGGAGGCGGGCGGTACCGAGTAGCGAGGCCACACCCAGCAGGACGGCGATGACGGTCCACAGCGCGCTCACGCGTTCTCCCTTCCGGCCGGCGTCGCGGCCTCCAGATCGGCGATGTTCTCGCGGGTGCCCACAGCCCGGACGATCCGCTCCTCCAGGGTGAGGATGATCTGCTTGGCCTCCTGAACCTCTGTTTCGCTCTCAGCGCCCAGGACGTGCACGTACAGGGTGTGCTCGGGCTGCGCCACCTCGACGATCACACTGCCGGGGATCACCGATGTGGTGATCGCGGTGCACACCAGCATCAGATCCGAGTCCGTGCGCAGCTGGACGGCCACCACCGAGCTGCGGACCGGCGGACCGGGGCGGAACACCTGGAGTGTGACCTGGGAACTGGCGACCGCCATCTTCCACAGGACGTGGAAGAAGAGGCGAACGCACTGCACCGGCCAGAAACGGAACCCCGGGGAGATCGGGGGCATCGGGAACACCATCATGATCACCGCGGACACCAGAAAGCCCAGAACCGCGATTCCCAGGGACTCCGGTCGGGGCTCGAACCCCTTGAAGAGCAGCATCCACACCACGGTCATCCCCAGGGCGACCGGGATCTGTACTTTGCCGAGGCGGCGCCGGGCCGCGTTGAGCCCCCGCGCCTTCCTGGCCCTCAGGTCGTTCATCGGGAGCCTCCCAGGACCGCTTCGATGTAGGGCCACTGCGCTTGGAGTTCCACGGCCGCCTCGGAGGAGTAACCGATGAGGGGGCCGGCGAACACGGTCATGGCGAGCCCGAACCCGACCAGCGCGATCGTGGCACCGACCATGCTCTTGGGCAGCACCACGGATGTCACGACGGGGGCGATCACCGTCGTGGTGTCGCTCAGCCTGGAGGACGGACCCACGGCCTCCTCCGAGGGGCCCAGTGCCGCGGTCGAGGTGTCGTCCGCCTCGGAGTCGTCCAACACGGTTCCGGGTTCGGCCACCATCCCCTCGGCCGGGGTGCGCCAGAACGCGTAACTCCATACCCGGGCGATGACGTACAGCGTCAGCAGGCTGGTCATGACCGACGCGCCGACCAGCGTGTAGGCGAGCGGCGTGCCCACCTCCACACCGGCCTGCAGCAGACCGATCTTGCCGAGGAACCCGGACAGCGGTGGAATGCCGCCCAGGTTCATCGCGGGGATGAAGAACAGGATCGCGAGCAGGGGCGCGATCTTGGCCAGCCCACCCAGCCGGTCCAGGGAGGTGGACCCGCCACGGCGTTCGATCAACCCGGTGACGAGGAACAGCGTGGTCTGAACCGTGATGTGGTGAGCGATGTAGAACACCGCTCCCGCCATGCCCAGCTCGGTGCCCAACGCCACGCCGAACACCATGTAACCGATATGGCTGACCAGGGTGAACGACAGCAGACGTTTGATGTCGGTCTGCGCCACGGCGCCCAGGATGCCCATCACCATGGTCGCCAGGGCCACCCACATCAGCACGTCGTTGAGCTGGGTCCCCGGAAAGAGGAGGGTCTGGGTGCGGATGATCGCGTACACGCCGACCTTGGTCAGCAACCCCGCGAACACCGCGGTGACCGGTGCGGGCGCGGTCGGGTAGGAGTCCGGCAGCCAGGCGGCCAAGGGGAACACGGCGGCCTTGATACCGAACGCGAGTAGCAGCATCACCTGCAGGACCAGGGCCAGGTCCGGCGAGATCCCGGGCAGGCGCTCGCCCAGCTGGGCCATGTTGATCGTGCCGGTCGCGCCGAAGATCAGGGCGATGGCGATCAGGAACAGTACCGAGGAGACCAGCGAGACCACCACGTAGATGGCGCCCGCCCGCATCCGCGACTGGGTGCCGCCGAGGGTCAGCAGCACGTAGCTCGCGGTCAGCAGGATCTCGAAGCCCACGTACAGGTTGAAGAGGTCACCGGCCAGGAAGGCGTTCGAGACACCGGCAACCAGGATCAGATAGGTGGGCTGGTAGACCGACAGCGGTGCGACCTCGGCCTTGCCAGCCATCCCCTGGCCGATCGAGTAGACCAGAACGGCGAGCGTGATCGCGGCCGAGACCGTCACCATCAGCGCGGACAGCCGGTCGGCCACCAGGTTGACACCGACCGGTGCCTGCCAGCCGCCTACGTGCACGACCTGGGGTCCGAACATGTCGGCACCCACCATCAGCGCGGCACCGATCACCAGCACCAGCGCGAGGGAGATCACGCTCAGCCACTGCTGAACCCGTGGCCAGCGGATGCCCATGGCGAGTTTGACCCCGGCCGCGAAGAGCGGCAGCACCACCGGCAGGGGGATGAGGTAGTGCAGGATGTCGGCGAAGTAGTCCCATCCCATGGTCAGTCGTTCCCTTGCAGTTCGCTGTCCTCTGCACGTGCCAGGCGCTCCCGCTCCGCCCGCATGGTCTGGCGGGCCTGCCGCCTCTGGGAGCGGATACGGCGGCGCAGCTCACGCCACAGCTCTCGTTCGGCGGCCCGGTCGGCCCTGCGGTGCTCGCGCAGCCGCTTGCGGCCCAGGCGGATGCGGCCTCGCAGCTCTGCAACCTCGTTGACCATGCTCTGCTGCCGGTCGGTCAGGCGGCGCACGGTCTCTTCGGAGAGCTCGTCGGACCGGCCGTCCTCGGCCGCGACCTCGAATCTGGCCAGTTCGGCCTGCGCCGCCGCGATCTCAGCCTTGATGCGAGCCTGTTCCGCTAGTTCCTGGGCGTCGGCCGCGGCGATGGTGGCCTGGAGTTCGGCCCGTTGACGGCGGATGTCCGCCCTCAGCCTGCGACGTTCCTTGAGGAAGCGCTGCCGCACCGCGCGGCGGCCCTCGCCCTGGGCGATGCGTAGGTCTTCCGCGTCGTCCTGGACCTCGTCGTTGCCCTCCAGCTGCCAGCTCCGGTAGGCCAGTGCCAGGAGGAACGCCGTGATGCCGAGGGTGATGACGATCGCAGTCAGGACCATGAACTGCGGTAGCGGATCGGACATCTCGTCCGCGTCGTTGAACCACAGGATCGGGGGCCCGCCGGGCTGCCCGGCCATGGCCATGATCATCAGGTTGACGCCGTTGCTCATCACGATGAACCCCAGCAGCACGCGGGTCAGGCTGCGCTCCAGCAACAGCACCACACCGACGGCGACCAGCACCCCGATGACGATGACGAGGGTCAGACTTGGTGAATCGTTCACGAGGTGACCTCCTCGGCGTGTGCTCGAGCCTCGACCCTGGATGTCTCATCCGCACGTGCCGCGTCCCGCTCGATCTGTTCGTCGATACGGGCGCCCAGGCTGCGCAGGATGTCCAGGATCAGTCCGATCACCAGCAGGTACACGCCGATGTCGAAGATCAGGGCGACTGTCAGGTGCGCCTCGCCGAGGAAACCGAAGTTGACGTAGGTGTCTCCGCCGGCGAGGACTTCGCCGCCGAAGATCGCCCCTCCCAGCGCTGTGCCGGTGGCCAGCGCCAGGCCGGCTCCGATCAGGGCGCCCGGCTGGACCCACGCGGTGGCGTACAGCTCGAACCTTCCGCCGGCGAGGTAGCGCACGATGAATGCCAGGCCGGCCACGATACCGCCCGCGAAACCGCCGCCGACGTCGGTGTGCCCGGTCAGCAGCAGGTACACCGAGAGGATCATGATCACCGGGAAGAGGAAGCGTGAGACGACCTCGAAGATGATCGACCGGCGCTCGGTCGGGAGGCTGTCGGCCCCTGGCAGCCAGGTGCGGTTCCACAGCGGTTTGACGTGCATGTTCCGCGGCGCGATCCGCAGGTCGCCCAGGTCCACCGCGCCGTGCCCCTTGACGGGCTCCGGTGGCTTGGTGACCGACAGGGCCATGACACCGCCGGGGGCCTTGCGCGGCTGGGCTCGGCGGCGGACGAACATCAGGCTGGCCACACCGGCGGCAGCGGCGGCCAGGACCGAGATCTCCCCCATAGTGTCCCAGGCACGGACATCGACCAGCAGCACGGAGATGATGTTGTAGCCGCCCACCTCTCTGGTGACCGCCTCGTACCCTTCCGAGATCGACGGTTCCTGGCGACCGGCCAGTGCGAACCAAGTCAACACGGCCATCACCACACCGGTGCCCGCTCCGATAGCCATGTTCCAGATTCGGCGGCCCTTGAGCGCGGGGGCCGAGAAGTCCGCCGGGAAGCGGCGCAGTACCAGGACGAAGACGACCAGGCTCACGGTCTCGACGAGGAACTGGGTGAGCGCCAGGTCCGGTGCACCCAGCAAGTAGAACAGGGCGGCCACGCCGTACCCCCCGATACCGACGAGGATGACCGCGAACAGTCGGCGTCGCACGAACAGGATCAGCAGGCAGGTGATCACGATGATCAGGGCCGGGATGATCTGCACCGGGGTGTCCCAGAGCCGGAGATCGGGCTTGGGCCCGGCCCAGATCTGCCCGGTGACCATCGGGATGCCGGTGGCCACGACCAGGACGACCAGGATGGTTCCGAGGTAGACGGGCAGCGAACCGCGCTGGGTGCTACCGGTGACCTGCAGTGCCAGGTTCTCCAGCCCGGCGAGCATCCGCCGGTAGTTGCGCTCGGGGTTGACGAAGGCCAACCGGGTGCCCAGCCACGCCACACCGTTGCGGAAGTAGAAGAGCACCAGGCCGCCGACCACGCAGATCGCGGACAGCAGGAGCGGCAGCTCCCAGCCGTGCCACAGCGCGAGGTGGGTCGTGTACTGCTCATACGGTCCCGGCGGGACCGTGTCGGCGTAGACCGCCAGGAACGGGTCCGCCGTGCTGGAGGCCGCACCGCCGACCAGGCTCAACCCGGCCAGGACGGCCGCGGGCGCCAGGAACAGCGCCCCGGGGGCGTGCACCGGGGTGGGCCGCACGCCCTCCTTCTCGAGGAAGGCACCCCAGAGGAAGCGGAGGCTGTAAGCGACCGTGAGGGTCGAGCCCACCACCAGTCCGACCAGGGCCAGGGTGTCCAGAGCGCCGCCGTGGGTGTAGGCCCCGAGGGCGAGTTCCTTGGCGGCGAAGCCCGCGGTGGGGGGAAGGCCGGCCATGGAGGCCAGAGCCACGACCGTGATCCAGAAGGTGGCGGGCATGGAGGTGCGCAGCCCGGACAGCTCGCGCAGGTCCCGGGTGCCGCTGCTGTGGTCGATGACGCCGACCACGAGGAACAGTGTGGCCTTGAACAGCGAGTGCGCGACCAGCATGGCGATACCGGCGAGGGCCGCGGCCCGGGTGCCCGTGCCCAGCAGGGCGATCAGGAAACCGAGCTGGCTGATGGTGCCGTAGGCCAGGACGAGCTTGAGGTCGTACTGGCGCAGCGCCTTCCACCCGCCGAAGACCATGGTGATCACACCGAAGAACAGAGCCATGCTCTGCCAGACGACGACGTCACCGAAGGCGGGGGTGAGGCGGGCGACCAGGTAGACACCGGCCTTGACCATCGCCGCGGCGTGCAGGTAACCGGAGACCGGCGTGGGAGCCTGCATGGCCGCGGGCAGCCAGAGGCTGAACGGGAACAGAGCCGACTTGGACATCGCGCCGATCATGATCAGCACCAGGGCGGCGGTGACCACGGGGCCGGAGGCGGGCGGGTCGGCGACGATCTCGGAGATCACGTAGGTCCCGGCGGTCTCGCCGAGCATGATCATGCCGACCAGCATCGCCAGGCCGCCGAAGGTGGTGACGGTCAGGGCCGTCATCGCCGCCCGGCGGCTCTCCTTCTTCTCGGCCTTGTGACCCACGAGGAGGTAGGAGAAGACCGTGGTCAGCTCCCAGTAGATGAAGAGCTGGATGAGGTCGTCGGCCAGCACGAGGCCGAGCATGGCCCCGGCGAAGGCGACGAACACACCGGCGAAAAGCCCGAGACCGGGCTCTGAGTCGTCGAAGTAACGCGCGCAGTAGATCAGGATCAGCGTGCCCACGCCGGCGGCGATGAGCGTCATGATCAGGCCGAGGGCGTCCATGTGGAGGCCGAGCCGGAGTGAGAACTGGGGTGCCCACTCGACGGATTCGGTCAGCGTGCCGCCGTTGAGGACGGCGGGCAGCTGGAAGAGGGCCCACACGGTGGCCAGACCAGGGACGATCGCGAGCGCGTAGAAACCGTTACGGCCCCAGAGGCGCACCAGTAACGGCGCGACCGCAGCTGTGATGAAATGCGCGACCAGCACTGTTGTCAATGCGCCCCTCCCGGACCGGTCCGGGCCCGCCCGGGTGTTCGGGCGGACGTCCACTGCCCCCGCAGCGGACAAGGCCGCCCACAGCCAGATCAGTGGGCGGGGTGTCGCTACCTTTTTGAGGGGGCATGGATCTCTTTGAACTTGCGTGCGCAAGCTATTTAATAGCTAGACTACACAAACGTCAAACCACCGCGCGGGTCAAGGACCCGCGTCACAGCCCAGCCTGCGAGGACCGTTTCGTGCCCGACGAGACCCTTGAGCCCTGTCCTGACCAGCCGGAATCATCCTCTGATCAGCAGGGGTCAACCGAGCCCGACGCGGAGGAACTCGAAGAGTTCCAGCGCGTGTGGACCGAACTCATCAATGCGGCGCTGCATGCCCGCTCCCGGGGCGGGCACGGGCATCGCGGCGCTGAGGAACTCACCCTGACACAGTCGCTGCTGATGGAAGCGGTACGCGGCATGGACAATCCGAGTGTCGGTGCGGTTGCTCACATCGTCGGTGTGTCATCGCCCTCGGCCACCCGGATGATCCAACAGCTCGAACGCAAGGGGATGATGGCCCGGCGCCGCTCCGAACGTGACGAACGCAGCACCGTCGTCACCATCACGGAGGAGGGCGAGCGGGTTCTGGCGGAGCGCCGCAAGTACATGGAGCGAAAACAGCGTCAGGTCTTCGACGCGATACGTCCGTCCCTGCGTCCGGTCGTTCTCGATGTGCTGCGTGACCTGCGGGAGGCGATCAACGAGACCTGAGTGACCTGATCGGCCCGCTGAACCGGGCCTCGTTCGGCCGGGCCGGTCTGCCCACGGCAGATCTGCCCCGGGCCGAAAAGGTGGAGGCGGCGGCGCTCTCGGACGCAGTCTGGGATCACCGGCGGGAGCGGACGAGTGGTCCGTTCCGGAAGACGCCGGGCCGAGGAGTGCTCATGCCGATCCACCACCAGCTCGTCGCGGAGCACGCGACGGGCGGAACCTTCGACGACCAGCTCGCCGCGCGGCTGCTGCGCAGCCGCATCGTGCTGCTGGGGACCCAGGTCGACGAGGACAGCGCCAACCGGGTGTGCGCGCAGATCCTGTTGCTGGCCGATGAGGACCCGCACAAGGACATCACGCTGGCGATCAACAGCCCCGGCGGTGTGGTCTCCGCCGGCCTCGCCATCTACGACACGATGAACTTCGTCCCCAACGACGTGTCCACCCTGGTCATGGGGTTCGCCGCGAGCATGGGCCAGTTCCTGGCCTGCACCGGGACCGCCGGAAAGCGGTACAGCCTGCCGCACGCGCGGATCATGATGCACCAGCCGTCGGGCGGACTGGGCGGGACCGCCGCCGACATCGCCATCCAGGCCGAGAACCTGGCCCACACGAAGCGGACGATGATCCAGCTGATCGCGCGGCACAGCGGCCAGAGCGAGGAGACCATCGCCAAGGACCAGCACCGGGACGCCTGGTTCACCGCGGAGGAGGCGCGGGACTACGGGTTCATCGACCACGTGGTCGCGTCGATCGGGCAGATGGAGGGCGGCGTTCGTCTGGGCGGGAACTCGCCCGGGTTCGTGCGGCAGGGGAAGTCGGGAGGTGCCCAGTGAGCGGGCGTTACACGGTTCCGATGGTGGTCGAGCGGACCCCGCACGGAGAGCGTTCGTTCGACGTGTTCAGCCGGCTGCTGTCCGAGCGGATCATCTTCCTGGGCACCCCGATCGACGACGACGTCGCCAACGTGGTCATGGCGCAGATGCTGCACCTGGACTACGAGAGCCCGGACATGGACATCCAGCTCTACATCAACTCGCCGGGCGGCTCGAACACCGCGCTGACCGCCATCTACGACACGATGCGCTTCGTGCGCGCGGACGTGGCCACGGTCTGCATGGGGCAGGCGGCCTCAGCGGCGGCAGTGCTGCTCGCGGCGGGAACGGCGGGCAAGCGGGCGGCGCTGGAGCACGCCCGGGTGTTGCTGCACCAGCCGTCGACGGAGGGGCGGGGCGAGGCCGCCGACCTGGAGATCCAAGCGGCGGAGATCCTGCGGGTGCGGTCCCAGGTGGAGGAGATCCTGTCCCGGCACACCGGGCAGACCCAGGAGCGGCTGCGGGCCGACACCGACCGGGACAAGATCTTCACGGCGCGACAGGCGAAGGAGTACGGCCTGGTGGACGGGATCATCACGACCCGGGAGGTCGGCCGGGCGGTCGCCTGAGAAGTGTCGAGGTGAAGGGGGCGGCCCCGGGCGGTGGAGCCCGGGGCCGCTGGCATGCGCGGCTGGGATGGGCCGGACGCGATGCCGTCCAGGTGCGGGGGATGTGGGGTGGCGGAGCGGCTTCGGTTCAGGCCGCCAGGGACACGACCCGGGGCTGGTGGGCCTGAGGGCTCCGGGCGGGTAGGGGCGCGCGGGTATGGGAGAGGTGGGCCCGGCGTTGGCCGACCACCTCGAAGCGGGCCAGGTGGGTGCGCTGGTACAGCTCGCCGAGGACGTCGACGATGCTCAGGCCCAGGGATCGGTAGATCGCGGCGAGGACCTCGGAGGAGGCCTCCTTGCGGCCGCGCTCGACCTCGGAGAGGTAGGGGAGGGAGACCTGGGCGTCCTCGGCCACCTCGCGCAGGGTTCGGCCCTGCTCTGTGCGGGTGCGGCGCAGCAGGTCACCGATGAGGTCTCGCATCAGGGGCTCGTCAGGGCGCTCCTGGGGGAGTTCCCGGGCGCGCTCGTGGGAGCGGTCGCCTCTGCGGGCCTCGTCCAGCGCGTGTAGGACGCTTTCGGGCATCCGTGCCTCCCCTGTTGGCCGTGTCCCGACTTTTCGAGCCTACGCCGCGGGAATGCCTTAAGGGGAGGGATATCGGTGGCCTTATGCGGACGGCAGAACCGGGTGCGAGAGGACTCGGAAGCGTTGAGTAAGGTGTGGCTTGCCTAACTTGAGGAGGTTCCGCGCATGGTCAACACACTGACCGCCCCCGCCGTCCCGCCCATCGTCAACCGGATGACCCGTCGCCAGTTCGGTCTGGCAGGCGCCGCCGTTCTGGCTCTGAGCGCTTGCGGCACTGAGGGGCAGAGCGATGGCGGCACGGGTGACGAGGGCGCCGGAGGCCGTGAGGTCGAGGACGCGATGGGCAGGGTCACCGTCCCCGAGCAGGCCGAGCGCGTGGTCGCCCTGGACAGCCTGGTGCTCGACACCGTCGTCGCCCTCGGGGCCCCGTTGGTCGGCGCGGCGCGGGCCGGATCGGCCAACAGCCTTCCCGAGTACCTCGGAGACGGGATCGAGGGGGTGGAGGCGGTGGGCGAGATCATCGCGCCCAACGTGGAGGCGATCGCCACTCTCGGCCCTGACCTGATTCTCGGCACCAAGCTGCGTCACGAGGAGTTCCACGAACAGCTCTCGGCGGTCGCGCCCACGTTCTTCATCGCGGAGCCCGCCATCGGCTGGCAGGACAACGTGCTGCTCATCGGTGAGGCGCTGGGCCGGGCCGAGCGCGCGGAGGAGGTGCTGGGCCAGATGCTCGCCGAGGCGGTGGACGCCGGTCTGGCGGTCGGGGCCGACGGGAAGACGGTGCACGTTCTGCGCCGCGTGGACAACGGGGTGCGGCTGCACGGGCCGGGTACGTTCTCCGGCTCGCTCCTCGGGGAGATGGGCTTCACCGTCCCGGAGAAGGACTGGGACTCCAACGACATGGTCGAGCTGTCCTTCGAGAACCTCGACCAGATCGAGGCGGACGTGGTGTTCGTGACCGACGACGTCGACCTCGACGACGCCCTTCTCGCCGGGGTTCCGGCTGTTGCGGCCGGTAACGCGTACAGCGTCAACGACCGCGTCTGGATCGCGGGCATCGGCGTCCTCGGCGCGGAGCGGATCATCGCCGACGTACGCGAGTTCCTGGGCTAGCAGGGGGACCTGGTTCCTGGGCTGGCCGGGGGCGGGCAGCGGCCGATCGCGCACCCCGACGGACAAGCGGCAGCGAGGGCCCCGGTCTCCACAGCCCGGTGGGTAACGGGGCGCGTGTCGTGGCCGGTCACCCGTGCCAGCGAACAACAACCGCGACCCGCCAGACCCCGAGCACGGTTTCGGCCCCCTCCCCGAAGATGATCTTGCTACCAGAAGCGAAATCGGCGCCGAACTTGCTCCTGGTAGCAAGATCACGGGGGGTACAGGGGTTTTGGAAGCAACGGACAACTCCCAGAGCGGGTTACGGACACCACGGCTTCCCCAGGGCCAGCACCGCAGCGCTGAACCCAGCCTTCGCCGCCCCTGATCCGTCGGCACGAGTGACCGGCCGCGACACGCGACCCGGTCCTCGTCGGGCTGGGGAGCCCGCTTCCCTCGCGGGCCACGTCCCGGTGCAGCGCCTCCAACTGGCGGAACTCGGCTTCGCGGTTGGTGAAGAGGCGTGGCGGTACCGGTAACTGTCGGGGGACGGGCACACCCGCGGGAGTGTTCGGCTCGCCGTGCAGGTGAACGGAGCCGTGGACGGTCCCGACCTGGACGACGGTGCCGCTCACGTCGCTGGCGCAGGCGTGGTGTGCCGCGCCTGGGTGTTCACCTTCCGGAGGGGGCATCAGGGGGCTTCTCCCGATGTGGACAGAGACGGAGTCCTGCCCCATACCGCACGGGTTAATCCAGACAAAAAGGGATGCACGGGTAGTAGCAAGTGCTCATGCACATGAAGATTCCACTTGGGGGCAAAGCTTTCTCCGTGGGCGGTGTCCGTGACCTGCGGAGCGGGAACAGGGGGAAAGCGTCTACCTGGGGGAGGCTCTGTGGAGATCACTGGAATCATCAGCGCGCTCATCGTCGGTCTGATCATCGGCGCGCTCGGTCGTCTTGTCGTACCCGGAAAGCAGCATTTGCCGATCTGGCTGACCCTGCTCCTGGGTATTGTCGCGGCGCTCCTCGGCGGTTGGCTCGCGGCCGCGGTCTTCGGTCTGACCAACTTCCTCCTGGTGTTGCTTATCCAGGTCCTGGTAGCCGCTGGCATCGTCTACCTGGCCGACGGCATGTACTCCAAGAACGCTAGTACGGCCTGACCGGAGGCCTGACGGTTTGGCCGCCAGACGTCACCGGCTCAACCCGAGGCCACCGGATCCGAACCGGTGGCCTCGGCCACGCGTACCGTCCGGCCGGAGCGCGCGGAGGCCTCCGCCGCCCTCAGGACGGCCACGACCTCGCGGCCGAAGCGCACGTCACAGGGGTCGCCGTGGCCCGTGCGGACCTGCTCCAACAGGCGGTCGACGGCCGACCCGAAGGCCTCCACCGCGCTGCGGTCACCGCCCGGTACCGACCGCCAGCCGTGCTCGCCGTAGAGGTCCACGGAGAAGGCCCCCGCCTCCGGGGCCGCGTCCAGGGTCACCGAGAGCGAACCCACGGCCCCGTCCCGGTGCCGGGTGAGCACGTGCACGCTGTCCCGGGGACCGGCCACCGCGGTGACCTCCTCGACCGGACCCAGGACGGGCAGCACCACCGAGAGCACGTGCGGTCCCACGTCCCACAACCCGCCCTTCTCGCGGCGCCAGGGCGAGGCCCCGTAGGGGTTGCCCGGTTGGAAGATGGAGGCGAACAGGGTCGCCCGCACCCCGTGCCAGCCGCCGTCGGCGGCCGCCTGGCGCAGGAAGTCGTTCACCCCGTCGGAGAAACGGCTGGTGAAGAAGACCACGGAGGCCAGCCCGCGCGCCTGGGTTTCGGTGACGAGGGCGTCGGCCGCCTCAGTGTCCAGGGCGATCGGTTTGTCCAACAGCAGGTGCTTCCCGGCTCTGGCCGCGCGCAGGGCCAGTTCGCCCTGGACCTGCGGGGGCAGCGCGATCGCGACGGCGTCGACGTCGGCCAGGAGAGCGTCCACGTCCTCGTAGGGTCGTGTGTCCAGTTTGTCCGCCAGCTCCGTAGCCTTGGCCGGGTCGCGCCCCCACACCCCGACCAGCGTCGCCTCCGGGTGCGCGGCCAGTGCGGCCCCCTGGGTCTCGGTCGCCCAGAAACCCGTGCCCAACAGCCCGAACCGCAGTCCCATGGATGGACCCTCCCGTGTCAGTAGTGCTTCTCGTGGGTGTTTTTCTCCCCAGGTAACCCTGGCCTATGGGAACGCTCCCATCAAGGGTTTCCGTGCATCGGCCCCGTAGCTCAGATCGCCTTCTTCGGCCCGATAAACCCCGGACACGTCAACCCCAGACACGTCAACCCCGGACACGTCAACCCCGGGCTCGGCCCGGCTGCCGCGGACACCGTGCAGGAGGTCCTGTGGCAGCGCCGAACCGGGTACCTGAGCGCACCCGAACCGGTCTGCGGAAGCAGGCCGGAACTCGACCGGTCATACCCGAGAACAGGGACGACCGCCCATCGGGCGTGGCCAGGTCCGGACGCGCGACCCAGCACCGGATTCGGCGATTTCGCTGGTGGAGCGGTCTTTTTCCCGTGGGGAAATGAGTTCGCGCCTTCGGGCGCGTCGAAAAACTCCTGGTCATTTATTCCGAGCTCACGCATGATGGGCCACCTGAGGGACTGCTCGGGGTGTTGGAGCGCACGGAGTTCTCCGCTCGGCTCGGGCCAGTTGCCGACCCCCTCAGCGAGGGGTGCCGACGCGGGTGTTCTGCCGTGCCATGCACATGCGCGCTTCCCGTGGGAGGGGACGAGACGGTGAGACCTGACCCGACTGACCTGGACCTGATGGACGGCGAGACGGCCTCCGAGTATCTGTGCCGGCAGCTGCCCTCGGAGTGGTTCGAGACCGACGCCGCCCACAAGACCGCCCGCTTGGTCACCCTCTGCCCGGTAGGCGCCGAACGGGCTGTTCCGGCCGTACAGGAGCTCTCCGAGGAGGAGCGCGAGGCGGTTCTGTTCCGGTTCGTCCACTACGTGTCCGAGGGTGCGATCCGTGCCGCCGCTTTCATTGCGTCCGACTGGACTCTCGCCCGACCGGACGCGAACACGGACCTGAGCCTGCCCGCCTTCGGTTCGGTCGACGAGGCCAGGGACTGGATGCGGGCCAACTCCGGGTTCCTGGCCAGCTGTGCGGCCTGGGCGCGGAGCCGCGGTAGGCACGAGACAGTCTGCCGCACGGTGGAGTCCGCCGAGGCCTACATGCGGGAGACCGGTGAGTTCGATGCCCTCGTCGGACTGTTGAGGGTGGGGCTGGACTCGTCCCGGGCCCTGGGCGACACGGTGTGGCAGGCCCGGATGCGCAACCTGGTGGGCCTGGCACTCCTCACGGACGTGAGAACGAAGAGTGCGAGAACGCTCGACGAGGCTGACGGGGAATTCGCTGCGTCCTACGCGTTGGCTGCTGCCGATGGCGACGACCGGGGCCGTGCGTCCGCCCTCGAGGGCAGGGGCCTGATCGCTTTGGCTGACGACCGCCACGCCGACGCCCTGTCCCTGTTCACGAGGGTCCGACCGCTCAAGGAGGCCGTGGGGTGCCCGCGCGGCCTGGCGGGCCTGGACCTGTTGGTCGGTCGCACCCTGATCAACATGGGACGCTTCGACCACGCTCTCGAATACCTGGACGCGGCTCTGGAGTTCTTCGTGGCTCCGGGCGATGGCAGCCCGGTGGACGAGGTCAACATAGCCAAGGTGCGGCAGGAGCGGGGGCGTGTGCTGGTCGCCAAGCGCAGATGGTCCGAGGCCCAGAGGGAACTGGACCTGGCCCTGATGGGGTTCGCGGCCAGAGGGCTCGTCCACCAGTCGGCCCGGGTGCGCGAAATGTTGGCCGGACACGCCCAGCTGACCGGTGCGCAGGACTGGAAGACCCACCTCGTGGAGGCGGAGCGGCTGTACCGGGAGAACGGCAACGAGGCTGAGGCCAGGAGACTCCGCACCTACCTGGAGTAGCTCTGGTGTGCGTTGGTCACGGTCAGCGTGTACTCGTCTCCGGCCCGCACGCGCAGACCGGACTCGGCTGAGCGGATCCGCAGGTCGGGCGTGGTGAAGGCCAGCCCGTGGTGGACAAGGGCGGGCAGCTGGACGGCCGCTCTGACAGGCGGCCCGGGCTGGTTGGTGCCCGGGCCATCCGAGGGGACCGGCCGCCCGGGGCCTCAGCTCAGGCGGCGGGCTCCGGCGGAGGGCAGGGCGGTGAACACCACCGGTTCGTCGAACCCCTGATCGGCGAAGGCCGCGCGCACCGCTTTGCCGCAGCCCGCGGCGTTTTCGGTGTCCACCAGGGCGATCACGCAGCCGCCGAACCCGCCGCCGGTGATGCGGGCACCCAGGGCCCCGGCGGAGAGCGCGGCCGTCACCGCCGTGTCCACCTCGGGCACGCTCACCTCGTAGTCGTCGCGCAGGGAAGTGTGCGAGGCGGTGAACAGCGGCCCCGACTCGCGGGGCCGGCCGGTCCGGAACAGGTTCACGGCTTCGAGCACACGCGCGTTCTCGGTGACCACGTGCCGCACCCGGCGGCGGGAGAGGTCGTCCGGGAGCGCGGCCAGGGCCTCGGGCAGTTCCCCGACCGAGACGTCCCGCAGCGCCCGTACCCCCAGGATCCGGGCGGCCTCCTCGCAGGAGTGTCGGCGCTCGGCGTAGGCGCCCTCCACCAGGCGGCGCGGGGCCCGGGTGTCCACCACCAGCAGCGACATCCCGTGCGCGGCCGGGTCGAACGGCACCTGCTCGGTCTCCAGGGAACGGCAGTCCAGGAAGAGCGCACGCCCCTCGTCGGCCAACATCACCGCGGACTGGTCCATGATTCCGCAGGGCATCCCTACGAAGTCGTTCTCCGCGCGCTGGGCCAGTCGTGCCACCTCGGCCGGAGCGGGTTCGCCAGGGGATCCGGACGAGGACTTCGCGCCGTACAGGCCGGTGGCGGCGAGCACCGTCGCACAGGACACCGCCGCCGAGGTGGACAGCCCGCTTCCTGTGGGGATGTGGCTCTCCACGAGCAGGTCCAGCCCGCCGATGTCGTACCCCTCGTCGAGCAGCGTCCACAGCGCCCCGGCCTGGTAGGCGGCCCAGCCGGGTACACCGCCCGGGGACAGGTCTACCAGGCGAACCTCGAAGGCGCCGTCGAACTGGCGCGAGCGCAGCCGGGCGACGCCGTCCGGGCGGCGCGCGGCGGCCACGGTCAGCGAGTGGGGCAGGGCGATCGGCAGGGCGAAACCGTCGTTGTAGTCGGTGTGCTCACCGATGAGGTTGATTCGCCCCGGAGCGGTCCACACCCCCTCGGGGGCCGTACCGAACAGCTCTCGGAAGTCCTCCGCGATGTCATTCGCGCGCTGCTCGCTCATGCGGTGGTCGCTCACTTGGCGGTCTCCCCCTTGCATGTGAAGGCCCAGGCGTCTGCCACGATCTCGTCCAGTTCGCGCACGGGCTCCCAGCCCAGTTCCGTGCGGGCCCGTTCGGTGGAGGCCACCAGTACTGCCGGGTCGCCCGCGCGCCGGGGGCCCTCGACCACCGGGACGGGGTGCCCGGTGACCTGCCGCACCGCGGCCAGGATCTCGCGCACCGAGTACCCGCCGCCACCACCCAGGTTGTACACCCGGTGGGCGCCCGGCTCGACGTGTTCCAACGCCCGTAGGTGGGCGTCGGCGAGGTCGGCCACGTGCAGGTAGTCGCGGATCGCGGTGCCGTCCGCGGTGGGGTAGTCGGTACCGAAGAGCGAGGCGTGCGGGACCTGCCCGGAGGCCACCCGCAGGAGGTTCGGGATCAGATGGGTCTCGGGGTCGTGCCGCTCGCCGAACGTCCGGTAGGCGCCGGCCACGTTGAAGTACCGCAGGCTCACCGCGCCCAGCCCGTGGGCCCGGGTCCATCCGGCCAGCATGTGGTCGACGGCGAGTTTGCTCGCGCCGTAGGGGTTGGTGGGTACGGCCGGGTCGCTCTCGCGCAGCGGTGCGTCCGAGGGCGGGTTCCCGTAGGTGGCGGCGGTGGAGGAGAACACGAGGCGCTGCACCCCGTGGGTCCGGGCCGCCTCCAGCAGGGCGAGTGTGCCGCCCACGTTGTTGGCCCAGTACGGCCCCGGGTCCTGGACTGACTCGCTGACCAGCGACTTGGCGGCGAAGTGCAGGACGGCGTCGAAGGTCGGGTCGAGCACGTCGGCGGCGGCGTGCAGGTCCTCCTCGACCAGGGTCGCGTCCGAAGGGACGGCGTCCCGGTGTCCGGCGGAGAGCACGTCGAGCACGGTGACCTCGTGCCCGGCCTCCAGCAGGAACGCGGTGACGACACTGCCGACGTAACCGGCGCCGCCGGTGACGAGGAGCTTCACGGATCAGGCCTCTCGGAGTCGCTGGGCGGTGGTCTCGGGGGCCACGTCGTTGCTGAACACACCCGCGCCGGACTCGGTTCCGGCCAGGTACTTGAGTTTGCCGGGGGCGCGGCGCACGGAGAACAGTTCCAGGCGCAATCGGGCGAGCCCGCGGAGCTCGGGGTCGTTGACGGGGGCCTGGTGCCAGGCGGAGATGTAGGGCAGTGGGGTGTCGTACAGCCGGTCCGCGCGGCTGAGGAGGTCGCCGTAGAGCTCGGCGAGGGCGGTGCGCTCGGCGTCGTTCAGGGCGGGTAGGTCGGGCACGGCCCGGTGCGGGTAGACGTGGACCTCGACCGGCCAGCGGGCCGCCTCGGGGACGAAGGCCGTCCAGTGCTCGTTGCGCAGGACCACGCGGGGACCGGCGCTCTCGGATTCCAGGATGTCGGCGAACAGGTCGCGTCCAGTCCCGTCCCGGTGCAGGCGGGCGGATTCCAGGTCGCGTTCGGTCCTAGGGGTGACGAACGGGAGCGCGTAGATCTGCCCGTGCGGGTGGTGCAGGGTCACCCCGATCTCCGGACCCCGGTTCTCGAAGACGTACACCTGGTTCACCTCGGGCCGGGCGGACAGCTCCTCGGTGCGGTCGGCCCAGGCGTCCACGACGGTGCGCAGGCGTTCGGGGCCGAGTCCGGCGAGGGAGGTGTCGTGGTCGGAGGAGAAGCAGACCACCTCGCAGCGGCCCTGGGATCCGCTGAGGGCGGGGAAGCGGTTCTCGAAGGCCACCACGTCGTAGGAGGACGAGGGCACCTCGGTCAGCCGGTCGCCCTGGGAGGGGCACAGCGGGCACTCGTCGCTGGGCGGCAGATGGGTGCGGCCCTGGCGGTGGGCGGCCAGGATGACGTGTTCGCGGCGGAGCGGGTCCCAGCGCAGCTCCGAACCGGAGGCGGCGGGCGGCAGGTCCCGCAGGTCAGGGAGTTCCTGGCGGTCGCCGTGCCCCTCGTCGTAGTAGATGATCTCCCGGCCGTCGGCCAGGCGCGTGGCGGTCTTCCTCATCGTTCCTCCCGGGGGACGTCGGCGACCACGAGGCGGCCCACGCGGTCCTGGAGGGTCTCGCGTGCGTCGGGGGTGAGGCGGTCGTCGGTGACGAGCACGTCGCAGCGGTCCAGCGGGGCGATGGTGCTGATGCCGACCGTCCCCCACTTGGTGTGGTCGGCGGCGACCACGAGGGTCTGGGCCGACTCCACCAGGGCCCGGTTGGTCTCGGACTCCGTCAGGTTGGGCGTGCTGAACCCGGCCCGCTCGTGCATGCCGTGCACGCCCAGGACCAGGGTGTCCAGGTTGATCCCGCGTACGGAGGCCAGGGCGAGGGGGCCGACGAGGGCGTCCGAGGGGGTGCGGAAACCACCGGTCAGCGCCACGGTCTGGTCGGTGCGCTCGGACCGGTAGAAGACCTCGGCCACGTGGATCGAGTTGGTGATGACGGTGAGCCCGGGGGTCTCGCGCAGGTATTCGGCGACCAGGGCGGTGGTGGTCCCGGCGGACAGACCCACGGCGCTGTGGGGCTCGACCAGCTCGGTGACGGCGCGGGCGATCGCGTGCTTCTCCGCGGACTGGCGGGTGGACTTCGCCTCGAACCCGGGCTCCTCGGTGCGGGCCCCCTCGGGGGCGACGGCGCCGCCGTGGACCTTGCGCAGTTCGCCCCGGTGCTCCAGGGCGTCGAGGTCGCGCCGGACGGTCATGTCCGACACGGCGAAGGCCTCGACGAGCTCGGTGACGCGGACGCCTCCGTCCCGCCGGACCTGTTCGAGGATCAACTCCTGCCGTTGCGCGGCCAGCATCCGCCCTCCAGAGCGATAAATGTTGGATTCTGTTTGATTAAGGTGCCCTGTCGGGTCGTCTGCTGTCAACAGCCCAGGTCTGGCTGCGAGTTTTTGTTGGTATCTGTCTGGGAGTGTTGACAGGGGCGGGGTCGTCTCCCGAAGCTGGTGACTCCGGCGGGGAACACTCCGCCGCCGGGCCGACCCCTGGGAGCGAGTAAGGGATGACCCACCACCGGACCATCGAACTCCGTGCCGCCGGGACCGCGCTGGTGCTGGGGGTTCCCGACTCCGGGCTGCCGCACGTCCTGCACTGGGGCGCCGACCTGCCCGACCTTGGGGGACTGATCGCGGCGGCCTCGCCCGCGGCGGCCAACAACGGGGTGGACACACCCGCCTGGATCTCACTGCTGCCCACCCAGGGGGAGGGCTGGCGCGGCCACCCCGCACTGTCCGGACACCACGAGGGCCGGGTGACCTATCCCCGCTGGGACCGGGTCGAGGTGGTCGTCGACCCCCTGGAGGGCGCAGGCACCGGTGCGGACGGCGCCGCAGGTGCGGGTGACGGGCCCGGAGCAGGCGGCCGGGCCACCGTGACCGCTGAGGGCGGCGGTCTGCGGATCCGGTGCGAGCTGCGGATGGAGGCCTCCGGGCTGGTCCGGGCGCGCAACACCGTCACCAACCTCGACCCCGACCCGTGGACCCTGGACGCCCTGCACGTGACCCTGCCGCTGCCCCGGGAAGCCGAGGAGGTCCTGGACCTGACCGGGCGGTGGGTCCGTGAACGCTCCCCGCAACGGCAGCCGCTCAGCATGGGCACCCGGATGCGGGCCTCCCGGCGCGGCCGCTCCGGACACGACGCCCCGCTGCTGCTCACCGCGGGCAGCCCCGGCTTCGGGTTCCGGCACGGCGAGGTCTGGGGCGTGCACACCGCCTGGAGCGGCGACCACGTCCACCTGGCCGAACGCCTCCCCGAGGGCGCCGGACAGGCCGACGCGGTGATCGCGGGCGGCGAACTCCTCCACCCCGGTGAGGTCCGGCTGGCCCGAGGCGAGTCCTACAGCACCCCCTGGGTGTTCCTGTCCTGGTCGGACCGGGGCCTGGACGGCATGTCCGCCCGCGTCCACCGGTGGCTGCGGGCCCGCCCCGAACACCCCTCCGCGCCGCGCCCGGTCGTGCTCAACACCTGGGAGGCGGTCTACTTCGACCACGACCTCACCCGGCTGACCGAGCTCGCCGACACCGCCGCGCGGATCGGGGTGGAGCGCTTCGTCCTCGACGACGGCTGGTTCCGGGGGCGGCGCGACGACACCGCCGGGCTCGGCGACTGGACCGTGGACCCCGACGTGTGGCCGGACGGCCTGCACCCGCTCTTCGACCACGTTCGCGCCCTGGGCATGGAAGTGGGGCTGTGGGTCGAACCGGAGATGGTCAACCCCGACTCCGACCTCGCCCGCGCGCACCCGGACTGGCTGCTCGCCCCCCAGGACCACCTGCCCCCGCCCAGCCGCAACCAGCAGGTCCTGGACCTGGGACGGCCCGAGGCGCTGGAGTACGTGTTCGGGCGGCTGGACGCGCTGGTCGCCGAGTACCGGCCGGACTACCTCAAGTGGGACCACAACCGCGACCTCATGGAGGCGGTGCACCGACCGACCGGGAGCGCCGGGGTGCACGGCCAGACCCGCGCGGTCTACGCGCTCCTCGACCGGCTGCGTGAACACCACCCCGGGCTCGAGATCGAGTCCTGCTCCTCCGGTGGCGGCCGCGTGGACCTGGGCGTCCTCGCCCGTACCGACCGCGTGTGGGCCTCGGACAACAACGACCCCCTGGAGCGGCTGGCCATCCAGCGGTGGACCGGCCTGCTGCTGCCGCCCGAGCTGGTCGGCAGCCACGTGGGCGGGCCCGAGTCGCACACCACGGGACGGGTCACCGCGCTGTCCGCCCGGCTGCTCACCAGCCTGATGTCGCACGCCGGGATCGAGTGGGACGTCACCGGCTGCTCCGGGGACGAGCTCGCCGCGCTCACCTCGTGGATCGGGCTGTACAAGGAGCTACGGCCGCTGCTGCACTCCGGCGACCCGGTGCACGCGGACCCCGCGGACCCCGCCGAACAGCTCGACGGGGTGGTCGCACCAGATCGCGGCGAGGCGGTGTTCCGGTACGCCCGACTGGCGTCGTCCGCGCGCGCCCTGCCCGGGCGGGTCCGCCTCCCCGGACTGGGGGAGGACCGCCGGTACCGGGTCACCTGGAGGCGGGAGGCGGGGTGGCCGTCGACCATGCAGCAGGTGATGCCCGAATGGTTCGTCAAAGGCGAGGCGGTGGTCTCGGGCTCCGTGCTGGTCCGGTCCGGTCTGCAGATGCCGGGGCTCAACCCGGCCCAGGCGCTGCTGCTGCACCTCAGGGAGGTCTGAGGGCCCCGCTCGCCTGCGGCCTCACTAGAGGCGGCTCAGCTGCTGAGGCCTGCCGGGCCGCTCTTCCTCCTGGGACGTGGAGGACGCGCTGCCGGGGGCGGTCTCCTTCTCGCCGGGCGGGCGGTGTGAGGTGAGTTGGACCAGCAGGACCGCGCCGACGGCCGCGAGGGCTCCGACGCCCTGAACCGGGGTGAGGGTCTCGCCGAGCACCAGGAAGCCGAGCAGGGTCGCGGTGAGCGGGCTGGCGAAAGACAGGAAGGACACCGCCAGGGCCGGGAGACGCTCCAGGCCGCGGAACCAGAGCACGTAGGCGAGCAGGGCGCCGATCAGGCCCAGGTAGGCGAACCCGGCCAGGTTGGTCGGGGTGAGGCTGCCTGGCAGGCCCTCGAAGAGCAGGGTCGGGGGCAGCAGGACCAGGCCGCCCGCGGTGAGCTGCCAGCCGGTGACGCCGAGCAGGCTCACACCCTCGGGACGGCCCCAGCGTTTGGCGAGCACGATGCCGCTGCCCATGGAGACCGCGGCGGCGAGCCCGGCCAGGACACCGACCGGGTTCAGGGCGGCCTCCGGGCCCACGACCAGCAGTCCCACGCCGAAGGCGCCGAGCGCGCAGGCCAGGAGGTGGACCAGCCGGAGTCGGTCGCCGAGCAGGAGGGCGGCCAGGAGCATGACGATCACCGGTTGCACCGACATCACCAGGGCGGCGACCCCGCCGGGCAGCAGGTAGGCGGCGACGTAGAGCAGGTAGAGGAAGGCGCCGATGTTGAGGGTGCCCAGGACCAGGGAGCGCCACCACCACACGCCGGCGGGCAAGGCCCGGGCGAACAGCACCAGGAGCAGCCCGGCGGGCAGCGCACGCAGGAGGGCGGCCAGGAAGGGGCGGTCCGGGGGCAGGAACTCTGTGGTGACCAGGTAGGTGCTGCCCCAGATCATCGGGGCCAGGGCGGTGAGCAGGGAGTCGGCGGCGATCCGTCCGCGGCCGGTCACAGCGACTCCCCGTAAAGGTCACCGAAGGCGACGCGGTGCAGTGGCAGGCGGCCGGAGTGGAGGCGCTGCTCGGCCGGGTAGCCGACGGAGAGCAGTAGGGCGACGGGGTCGCGCACGGCCACCACGGAGCGGGACTGGAAGTTCCAGCTGGAGGGCGCCTCCATGGTGAGTTCGAGCAGCTCGTTCAGGAGAGTGGCGGGGACCTGGTCCGGGCGGAAGCGGCGGACGCTGCGCCGGTGGCGGATGGCCTCGGCGACGGTGGGGGGTGTCATGGGAAAATCTTTCGACGTCGAAATATTCGATGTCGAAAGATTATGTGAGGGTTGCCGAGGGAGTCAAGGACGCGGCGCTATGCTCTCCGGATGAACGACGCCGTCGACCTCTTCCTCGCCCAATGGGCCCGTGAGCGGCCTGACCTCGACACCGCCCCGATGGGGATCATCGGCCGGATGAACCGCCTCCAGCAGATCCTGGGCCGGGGGGTCGGTGACCTCCTGGCCGAGTACGACCTGGAGCGCTGGGAGTTCGACGTGCTGGCCACCCTGCGGCGGTCCGGTCCGCCCTACCAGCTGAACAACAAGGACCTGGTGCGGATGATGATGGTGGGCTCGGCCGCCATGACCAACCGGGTCGACCGCCTCGTGCGCAAGGAACTGGTCCACCGCGAGGTGGACCCCGCCAGCCGGCGCCGCATCCTGGTCAGCCTCACCGACAAGGGCCTGGACCTGGTGAACGGTGCGGTCGAGGGGCACGTGGCCAACGGGGCCCGCTTGCTGGAGGGGCTGAGCGCGGAGCAACAGGCCCAGCTCGCCGACCTGCTGCGCACACTGCTGCTCTCCCTGGGCGACAGCGCCCCCGATGAGCCCTGATCCCACTCCGGACACGGCAAAGGGGAGGCCCCGAGTTCGGGACCTCCCCTTGGAATCCTGTTCGGGGCACCGGGCCTCAGGGCCGGTGCCCGTCGCGGACTACTGCCCCTTGGGCTTGTCGTCCGGAGTCAGGGCGTCCTTGACCTTCTCGCCCGCCTGCTTGAGCTTGGACTTGGTCTGCTCGGCCTTGCCCTCGGCCTGCCACTGCTCGTTGCCGGTGGCCTTGCCGGCGCCCTCCTTGGCCTTGCCCTTGAACTCGTCGAACTTGTTCTCAGCCTTGTCACTCTCGGACATGCGAGCCTCCTTCGATCGGTTCCACCCATAGCCCTAGCCAATCTGAGCGGGACCTAATCATCTTTCGGGAGGCGGATGTGGCTGAAGTGGCGTGAATCACCTGCTGAGGCCTAGGCCTGGGCGGGGGCGATCGGCACGACGGAGGCGAAGGGGGCACGGGTGGTCAGGCGCTCGGCGATGCCCTCGCGGACCATGGCCTTGGCGGTGCGCACGGCCTCGCCCACCTCGGTGCCCTTGGCGAGTTCGGCGGTGATCGCGGCGGCGAAGGTGCAGCCCGCGCCGCTCACGCGCTCCTCACCGATCTTCGGGGCGCTCAGGACGGTGACCTCCTCGCCGTCGAAGTAGACGTCGACGGCGTCCGGGCCGGGCAGTTCGGTGCCGCCCTTGACGATCACGTGCCGGGGGCCGAGCTCGCGGATGCGGCGGGCGGCCTCGATGAGGTCGTCGACGGTGTCCAGCGACTCCATCCCGGCGAGGGTGCGGGCCTCGAAGTGGTTCGGGGTGATGACGGTGGCCAGCGGCAGGATCTGCGCGGTCAGGGCCTTGTCGGTGTCCAGTGCGGCGCCGGGCTCCTGGCCCTTGCAGATCAGGACCGGGTCGAGGACCACGTGCCGCCACGGCTGGCGCCGGAGGGCCTCGGCGACCACGTCGATGGTGTCCGGGGTGCCGAGCATGCCGATCTTGACGACGTCGAGGTCGTGGCAGGCGGTGGCCGCCTCGATCTGGTCGGCGATGACGCCCGGGTCGACCGGGACGAAGCGGTGGCCCCAGCTGTTCTTCGGGTCGAAGGAGACGATGCAGGTGATCGTCCCGGCCCCGTAGACGCCCAGTTCCTGGAAGGCCTTGAGGTCGGCCTGGATCCCGGCGCCGCCGGTGGCCTCCGAACCTGCGATCACGTACGCGCGGTTGGTCATCGCCAACCTCCCTCTGGCTTGTTGTGCTGTTGCGCGGTGCCGGAGCCCGCACGGGTCACGAAACCCTTGGTTATTGCATCACAAATGAACAATTCCGGCATATCGGGCAGATTTGCGGCTTCGGCGGGTTCCGGAAGATCGTGCCCGCTGCCTCGCGAGTCTAGGCGGCTCGGCCCGGTACTCACAGGTTCGTGAGCAGGACGTCCGTGGTGTCGTAGCCGTTGGCGTAGGCGCCGTCCACGGTGTTCTCGCCGGTGGTCGGCTCGCCCGCGAAGTACACGACCCCCTCCAGCGGCACCGCCAGCGCGTCCGGCGCGTCGTGCGCGCCCGGCGGGACGAACAGGTAGGCGCCCCGGCTGAACTCGTCGGCCGCCCAGTCGTGGGTGGTCCAGGCGACCGGCTCGGGGACCTCGGCGCCGAGCGCCTCGGACAGCGCCGCCAGCCCGGTCGCGAACCGCTCCCCGGTCGGCATGCCCTGGAGCTCGCGGGCCTGCTCGCCCGCGGCCCAGGCGACGACCACCTCGGGGTCCTCCCGGGACACGCACCAGAACACGAACCCCGAGTCCTCGTCCCAGCCCAGGGCATCCTCGTCGGCGGGGAAGACCGCGCGGTCAAACTCGTACACGAGCTTGAGGGCGTCGGTGCGGTCCAGGGCGTCGACGGCGTTGCGGTGCCCGGCGGGGAGTTCCGGTTCGAAGTTCACGTCACCGGCCTTGAGGACGCCGATCGGCAGGGTGACCACGCAGCGGTCCGCGTGTACCTCCGTCCCGCCTCCGGGGCCGGACACGTCCAGTCGTACGCCCCGGCCGGACCAGCGCACGCGGTCCACGGTGTGCTCCAGGCGGATGTCCAGGTCGTAGGAGAGCGGCGGAAGGAGGCTGTCATAACCGCCGACCACCCGGAAGTTCTCGCGCGGAACAGCCCACCAGTCGAAGAGCCCGTACTCGCGCATCCACACCGCGCTCCACCGCTCCAGCGACTCGTTGTCGATGGACACCGGAGGCCATCGGTCCTCGGAGACGCCCATCCGGCGCAGGTAGGCGGCGGCGTCCTCGTCGTCCCGGGGCGGCTTGGGGGTCGTGAGGGGTTCGACCGCCCCGTTTCCGGCGCGGACCGGGACGGTCTCCGCTCCGGCCTCCGCCACCAGTTCCCAGGTGTGGGCCTCCCGGCCGTGGATCAGCCCGGCGCCCAGTTCGACCGGGACCGAGCTGAAGGTGTGGTCGGTGTACAACTGGCCGCCGATCCGGTCGCGCGCCTCCAGGACGATCACGGACAGCCCGTGGTCGGCCAGGTTCCGCGCGGCCGAGAGGCCGGTCACCCCGGCGCCGATCACGGCCACGTCCCAGCGTTCCCGGGAGAGGTGGGCCGAGGTGCCCAGGGCCACCGCTCCGCCCAGGAGTACACCCCCGCCGACCAGCAGGGATCTCCGGCTCACCGTCGTCGGCGGGTTGCCGTCCGAACCCCGTCTGCCCGAGCCCACGCCGCCTCCTGAGTTCCCGCGCGGCCCCCGGTCCGAGGGACGCCACACCCGCATTATCCGGGCACCGCCGACTGGACCGGGCCCGGGGGAGCACCTGAGCAGGGGTCGGGTCGGGCAGCGAGGCCGGAGGCGGCCAGGAGTTGCGCAAATAAAAATATGTTCCTAATATTTTTATATGCCACGCACCGCGGACCACGACGAGAGAAGGCGCCAGGTCGCCGAAGCCCTGCTGCGCGCCATCGCCCGCAAGGGCCTGGCCAAGACCACCTTCGCGGACGTCGCCGACGAGCTCGGAGCCTCCGTCGGCCTGGTCCAGCGCTACTTCCGCAGCAAGGACGACCTGCTGCGCTTCGGGGTCGAGCACCTCTACAAGCGCGGTGAGGAGCGGATCGCCGCGGTTGAGCGCACCCTTCCCGTCCGCGACCTGCTGTTCCGGGTCGCCCGCACCCTGCTGCCCCTGGACGAGGAACGGCGGCGGGAACTCACCGTGTGGCTGGAGTTCCTCCCCGCCACCGTCCACGACCCCGAGATGGCCGAACTCCACCGGTCCGCCGCCCATGAGCTGATTGACGGGCTGGCCGAGGGGCTCGCCGCCGCCCAGCGCCACGGTGAGCTCTCCGCCGGCCTCGACCCGAGGGCCGAGGCCCTCGCCCTGGCCGCCTTCGTCGACGGGCTCACCATCCACCGACTGGCCACCGCGGACCTGTTCGACGACGCCACGGCCGAACGCTCGCTCCGCCAGTACTTCACCAGGCTCTTCTCTGACCCCGAGGGGCTCGACCCGACCCACTCCCCGACGGAGGAGAGCTGACGTGATTGGCACCGGAACCCCTGCCGAACAGGGGGCCGAACAGGCAGAACAGGCACGCGCGAGAGGGCGTCTGCCCCTGCTCGACGTCCTGCGGGGCGTCGCCATCCTGGGCACACTCGCCACCAACGTGTGGCTGTTCACCGGGCCCGGCGGAGAGTCGGCACTCCTGTACGGCAACGACGGGCTGAGCCCGTTCGCGCCGTTCCTCGCCGACCCCTCCGCCGCGAACCTCGCCGAGGGCGTCTTCCGGACCGCCGCCAACGGCAAGTTCCTCGCCCTGCTCACACTTCTGTTCGGCGTGGGCCTGGCCATTCAGTTCCAGTCGGCGGCCAGACGGGGTACGCACTGGCCGGGGCCCTACCGGTGGCGGGCACTGTTCCTGTTCGTCGAGGGGACGGTGCACTTCACGCTGGTCTTCGCCGCCGACG
Source organism: Nocardiopsis valliformis DSM 45023 (assembly GCF_000340985.1). NCBI lineage: Bacteria > Bacillati > Actinomycetota > Actinomycetes > Streptosporangiales > Nocardiopsidaceae > Nocardiopsis > Nocardiopsis valliformis. The sequence continues at coordinate 177,636 of NZ_ANAZ01000002.1, read as the reverse complement.
TGCTCATGGGGTACGCGGTGGTCGCCCTGCTGGTCGCCTGGCTGCTCACCCGCTCCGAGCGGGTCCGGGGCGTCGTCATGTGGGTGTCGCTGGCCCTGCACCTGGCCCTGATGACCCTGCTCACGGCCGTGCTGGCGACCGACTCCGCCGCGCACCCCGCCATGCCGCCCGAAGCCGTCGATCTCTACGCCCACGGCTCCTACCTGGACCAGGTCGCGTTCCGTCTGGACAACGCCCTGGCCATGCGTGCCGAACCGATCGTCACCTTCGGCCTGATGGTGTTCATGTTCCTGCTGGGCGTGCGCCTCTTCCGGGCCGGTGCCTTCGCCGACGACGCCGCCGGCCGCCGGATCCGCGCCCGGCTGCTCGGATGGGGGCTTGGCCTGGGTGTTCCGCTCACCGTCGCCGCGTCCCTGGCCGGTCCCGACTGGTTCCTCCTGGACCGCTACGCCGCGGCCCCGCTGGTCGCCCTGGGTCTGATCGGCCTGGTCGGCTGGGTGCTGGACCGGGTGAAGGGCACCGGGCCCGTGGTCACCGGGGTCTCCGCGCTCGGCCGGATGGCGATGACCGGCTACGTCGCGCAGAACGTCATCCTCGTGTTCGTCTGCTACGGCTTCGGCCTCGGCCTGGCCGACCGGATGGCGGGCGCGGACTCGTGGTGGGTGATGGGCCTGTGGGCGGCCGTGTCGCTCTTCCTGGTCACGGCGTCGGTGCTGTGGCTGCGGCTCTTCCGGCAGGGGCCGCTGGAAGCCCTCCAGAAGAAGGTCCTGTCCCGGGCCCGCTAGAGGAGTGAGTCCGATGCGTGAGCAGGGAACGTGAGGTCCGGCTGGGGGCTGAGGGCTGGGGGCGGCCCCGCCCCGGCACTGCGCCGTGCCGCGAACGGGTAGGCTCCCCCGAGAACCGGTCGAGGGTGAGGCATGTGTCCAAGGTGGAAGACTTCTCCGGGGAAGTGCCGGGGGAGGCCGCCTCGGACCACGGTTTCACCTCCTTCTTGACCGGTTACGCGTATTTCGCGATCGGTTGCGGGTACATCGTTGGTTTGTTCGCGTTCTTGGCATGGCTCGGTGTCGCCTTGACCGGGGCGTTCTCCGACCCTTGGGCGGGACCCCTCCTCCTGTCGGTCTTCGGCCTGTCCATGGCCGCGGGGACAGGCCTGATCTGGTTTCTGCTGCGTCCACGGGGGGTCCGACGGTCGTTGTCGGCGGCCGGGGCGCTGACCGCCGCGGCGGTGATCCCCCTCCCACACCTGTACTTCGGTAGCCCGTGGGTGACCCAGCTGTCGCAGGGGCCGACCGCGCACACGCTGCAGTGGGTACCGTTGCTCGCCGTCGCTGTTCCCTTGGCGCTCGTGGTGAATCGCAGAGTCGGGGCGGTCCTGGCCGTGCTCGTGGTGGTCGCCGTCGGATCTTGGCGGTTGGTCGGCGAAGGCCGCGTCCACGCGGAGCCGCGCGAGAGGACCCTGGCTCAGGTGTCGGCGACGATTGAGGGCCGTGACGAACCCTTCCTCGTACTCGACGCTCCCGGGTGGACGGTGATCGGCGCGTCGTCGGGAGGCGCGGACGCGGAGCGGGCGGGCTTTCGGCTCGAATACCTGCGGACCGATGCCGAGGACGCCTACAACGCCTACGCGGCGCGTGACGTGATCGACATCGGGATCGTGGACGGCGCGGACGGATACCCCTGGGACGACTCCATGCTGTCGGACTGCGCGGACCTGCGCCGATTTGAGTGTTCACGGTTCACCTGGCCGGACGGCGGAGAGGTCCTGGTCAAGTGGTGGGTCTCCGAGCGGGGAGATGTGCGCCGGGTGTCTGCCGCGCGCACCGAGTACGAACCCGGGACCGTGGTGGAGGTCAAGGCCATGGACGGGCTCGCGGACCCCGAGGTGCTCGGGGAGATCTTCGACGGGCTGCGCTGGAACACCGTTGAGGATCGGGAACGGATCATCCACGAGGCGGTCGACCATACGGCGCTGATGATCGCCCGCAACCGCGACCATCCGTTGACGCACACGCCGTGAAGCCGCGCACCGCTGGCACGGGTGGCCATGGGGTCAGGCCGGTCCAGCGAGCTCGCGGATGACGGGTATGCCCTTGCGCGGACCTGGAGGGCGCGCTCATCGGCGGCCCGGGCCGCGCCGAAGCCGGTGGCGCGGCCTTCGCGAAGAGTTTCTCGGCCTCGCGCAGGACCCGCTCCGGGATCTCGCGGCCGCGCGCGGCGGCCAGGACCCTCCCCAGGACTTCGGCCTGTTCCCCGTCCCCGAGACCGGCTTCCCTGATGGAGGCGCGCAGCAGTGCGGGCAGGTCAGCCGGGATCGCCGCGCCCGAGCCGCTCCATGCGTCCAGTAGACGAACGAACTCCCGGTGGGCCTCCGGTGGCGGGAACAGCGCGACGAGTCTGCGCCGGTGGACGGCCAGCTCTGCTGTTCGAGGTTTCCCGCATGGACCTCCGAGGCGCCGAGATCGTGCATATCGGCCTCGGCGGCGGCTTCTACGTGGGTTCGCAGCTGTACGCCCTGGACCGCCATCTGGGGGAGGCCCCGCACGGTGCCCTCGTGGTCTTCCCGTCCCCACCGGTGGTGATGGCGCACGTCCTGGGGCAGAGCGAGCAGCCGGTCATCGCGATGAACACCCTCCAGGAGGTGGCGAGCCGCTACACCGCGGACACCGACAAGCCCATCACCGACAAGCTGTTCTGGTGGCGCCCGGAGTCCGTCCGGGACGGGCGGCCCCGACTGGTGGAGGTTCAGGTGGAGTTCGACCAGGAGTCCGGGCGGGTGGGCGTGTACACCGAGGACGAGGACTTCATCACCGTCATGAAGTCACTGGGCTGAGCCGGGGCGCCCGGCCCGTCGCAGGCCGCCCCGGGCCGGGCCGCACCTTTCGGAACTGGGCGTCTCGCCGGATGTCGCCTGTGCCCGCTAGTGTCCGGCGCGTGCAGAACTCACTTACTCTTCTCGACCTCCTCAACGACGCCGCGATCCTCTCCCTGGAGCATCAGCTCCACCTGGAGACGGTCGTCGGGAACCGCGACTGGCACGCGGATCTCGCCGAGCCCAGGTTCGACTTCTCCGGGGCCGGGGAACCGGATCTGGTCTGCGAGCGCTTTCACCTGCTGGGCAGTGCCGCTCCGGGTCCGGGGTCCTGGCTGTGGGCCTGGGCCAACCCGTCCGGCTTCCGCCCGGAGACCATCGAACTCGCCGAGTCCGTGCGCGACCTCGGCCGCAAGTACGGGGTGCCCGAGCTGGCCGAGGCCGAAGTGCCCTTCGCCGCCCTGCCCGGATCCCCGGAGGAACCGCACCAGGTCCTCTCGCTGCTCACCGATGCCGCGAAGGTCCTGACCGGGCGCTGGTCCGCCTACAACGGTCCGGTCGGCGGCGGCACACGCGCCGCCTTCCTGCTCGAGCACTCCGGTTTTCTGCTTCCCCAGGCCACCCCGATGCATGTCGTCAGCGTCATCCAGCAGGCGGTCTCCGGGGTCCCCACCATCACGGACCACCGCCGGGCCGTGTACAGCTACGGCCGACTGCGCGGACTCGACCCGGAGTTCTCCGCCGACGGCCGGACCCTCGCGCTCAAGGCCTTCGGGATCGAGCTGGGCTTCGACGAGCTGAACCGGCTCACCCGGATCGAGGGTTCCCTCACGCCGGACTCGATCTGACAGTTTGATCAACTCTGGTCGGTCAACCTCGACCGTTCGGCGTGCGGGCGGGGAACTGGCCCGGCTGGCGGCCCTCGCCGGGGCCGCCCGCGTAGGTCTGGCCGACTTCGAGCCATTCCCGGGCGGCCGCTCCCTCGGTGGTCAGGGACGTGTCGGCCACGTGGCGGCGCCGGGTGAGGACCAGGCAGAACTCCTCGGCGTCGCCGCGCACCGCGTCCGCGGCGTCGTCGGGGCCCATCCGCCACAGCCCGCCGTCGGGGGCGGTCAGCTCCACACGGACCGCAGCCTCGGGTGTGGGAAGCCCGTGGGCGAAGTAGCTGTAGGGCCGGGCGCGCAGGGCGATGTGGACGATGTGCCGCAGCCGCCCGGTGGGGGTTCGGGTGAGTCCGAGAGTGTCCACCACGTCCTGACCGTGCGCCCAGGTCTCCATCAGCCGCGCGGTCGCCTTGGAGGGCACGCTCATCGGCGGTCCGAACCAGGGCACCCGGGTCCCCGGAGGGGCCTCGGCCAGGGCCTCGCGCAGCGCCGCCGAGACCCGGCGCCACTCCGCGAGCAGGTCGGCGGGGGCGAGGGCGGCCAGCGGGGCCGCCGCGGTGTCCACGTATCCCTCGGGGTCGGCCAGGGCCGCCTCGATCATCTTCGCGAACCCGTCCGCGTCGGTCAGTGCGGTCAGCGCCGACCGGTCGAAGAAGGCCAGGTGGGCGACCTGGTCGGCGATGCTCCAGCCGGGCGAGGGTGTTGCCCTGGTCCAGTCCGCGGCGTCGAGGCCGTCGAGCAGCGCGGCGAGCTCCTCCTGCTCCGCGCGCAGGTCCGCCAGCAGAGCGTGTGTGTCGACCACGAATCCTCCTCGGGGGTCGTCCCCCGGTCTTCCAACGGATGCCAGCCAACAGTTCCGACAGATGTTGACTGACTTGTCATGTTCGGCGCACCATAGCAAAGTGTGACCTGGCTCTCCCAGGCCCCCTGGCTGTCCCCGAGACGGATGCGAGTGTGCGTACATGACCGCGACCGACACCCCCCGGACCGACCGTTGGAACACCCCCGAGCGCGCCGCGCTCCGGGAGACGGTGCGGACCTTCGCGGCCAAGGAGATCCTTCCGCACGTGGAACGGTGGGAGGACGAGGGAGAGCTGCCCCGTGATCTGCACCGGGCGGCGGGCCGCCTCGGACTGCTCGGCCTCGGCCTGCCGGGGTCCGCGGGCGGCGACGGCGAGATGCTCGACCAGCTCATCGTCTCCGAGGAGGCCGTCCTGGCCGGGGTGCCCACGGGGGTCCTGGCCTCGCTGTTCACCCACACCATCGCGCTGCCAGCCCTGATCGCGGACGGCCGAGAACACCTGCTGCGCGACTACGTCCGCCCCGCCCTGGCCGGTGAGCTGGTCTGCTCACTGGGCATCACCGAACCCGACGCGGGCTCGGACGTGGCCCACCTACGCACCAGCGCGGTCCGCGACGGTGGCGAGTGGGTGCTGAACGGGTCCAAGACCTTCATCACCTCCGGCTACCGGGCCGACTTCGTGACGGTGGCCGCCCGCACCTCCGACACCGGGCACGAGGGCATCTCGCTGTTCGTGGTGGAGCGCGGCACCCCCGGGTTCACCGCCGCCCGCAAACTGGACAAGATGGGCTGGCGCTCCTCGGACACCGCCGAGCTGGCCCTGGTGGACGTGCGCGTGCCCGCCGACCGGCTCCTCGGCGAGGTCGACCAGGGCTTCTTCCAGATCATGCGCCAGTTCGCCAGCGAGCGGATCGGGCTGTCGGTCCAGGCCTGCGCGATGGCGCGCCGCTGCGTGGACCTGTCACTGGAGTGGGTCCGCGAACGCGAGGCCTTCGGGAGTCCGCTCTCGCGCCGCCAGGTGCTGCGGCACCGGCTGGTGGAGATGCACCGCCGCACCGAGGTGGCCACGGCCTACGTGCGGGGCATCGCCGAGCGGCTCCAGGACGGCGAACCCCTCATCGCGGAGGTGGCGATGGCCAAGAACACCGCCACCGAGGCCATGGACTACGTGGTGGACAACGCCGTCCAGCTGCACGGCGGCATGGGTTTCATGCGGGGCACCGAGGTGGAGCGCCACTACCGGGACGCCAGGGTGTTCAGCATCGGCGGCGGTACCTACGAGATCATGAACGAGGTCATCGCGAAGTTCCTCCCGCTGCGGTGACCGCGAGGCGCGTCGGCGGGAGGGGAGCCGAGGGGGAGCAGTGGGAAAACAGACGCTGACCGGGCGGCCGCCCACGGAGCGCGGACGGCGTAAGCGGGGTGTGCTCGTCCAGGCCGCCCGCGAGGTGTTCGAGGAGTCCGGGTTCGAGGAGACCAGGATCGCCCAGATCACCGGTCGGGCCGGGATCGCCTACGGGAGCTTCTACACCTACTTCGACTCCAAGGACGCGGTCTTCCACGAGGTCGCCAAGGGGGTGGCCGGGGAGATGTTCGACGCGGCCCGCTCCGCCGCGCCCCCGGGCACCGCCCCGGTGGACCGGATCAGGCACGCCACCGAGCGCTTTCTGGCCGCCTACCGGGACAACGCGCGCATCATGCAGGTCATCGAGCAGATCTCGCCGCGGCACCCCGTGTTCCGGACCCTGTTCTTGGAGATCCGCGGGCTCTTCGTCGACCGGATCATCTCGGGCACCCGCCGCCTCCAGGAGGAGGGGTTGGCATCGTCCGACATCGACGTGGAGGCCACCGCGAGCATGCTCGGCGGGATGGTGGAGCACACCGCTCGGATGCTGTTCCTGTACGGGGAGGAGCATGATCCGGAGGTGGTGGTGGAGACCGCCACCCGCCTGTGGGCCCGGGGCATCGGCCTGGAGTACGAGCCGCCCGGAGCCGGGGAGTCCACGGCAGGTTAGGAACGTACAAGACCGGGGGCCGGACCCGCGGCGAGGATGCGGGCATGGAGAACACCGACGCCGCGAAGGCTTCCGAACCGACTCCCGCCAAGGGCAAACACAGTGACACGAAGATCGCTGTCCTGCTCCGCGACGACCTGGCCGTCTGGCAGCGGCTCAACGTGACGGCCTTCCTGGTCAGTGGACTCGGCAGCCGGGTGCCAGAGCTGATCGGCGAGCCCTACGAGGACGCGGACGGCACCGCCTACCTGCCGATGTTCCGCCAGCCGGTCATGGTCTTCGAGGCAGACAAGGAGACGCTGACCAAGGCGCATACCCGGGCCGTGTCCCGGGCCGCCGACCTCGCCGTGTTCACCTCGGACCTGTTCGCCACCGGCAACGACCGGGACAACCGGGCGGCGGTGCGGGCGGTGGGCCGGGACTCCCTGGATCTGGTGGGTCTGGCCGTGCACGGGCCGAAGAACGGCGTGGACAAGATCGTCAAGGGCGCACGGATGCACCGCTGAGGTCGGTGCCGCTGCGCAGGGCGCGCGCGTACTGGCCGGGCGGGAGGCCGAGTACCCGTTTGAAGTGCCGGTTCAGGTGGGCCTGGTCGTGGAAGCCCGAGTCCGCCGCCGCTTGGGCCGGGGCCCGACCTTCGAGGATCAGCCGCCGGGCCAGGTCCACCCGCCGTCCCACCAGGTACTGGTGCGGGGGCATCCCGAACCGGCGGGTGAACGCCCGGGCCAGGTGGACGGGGTGGGCGTGCAGGAGCGCGGCGGCCCCGGCCAGGGAGATCCCCTCGACGGTGTGCACGTCCAGCAGGTCCCGCAGGTGGTCGGCCAGGCCGGGATCGTCGGTGACCGGGCCCGCCTCCAGGTCGTCGCGCAGGTGCTGGCGCAGCCGCTCGGAGACCAGTGCCAGACGGCTCTCCGCCTCCAGCTGTTCCCCCGGCTGGAACAGGGCGCCGTGCAGCTGGTGGATGCGGTGGCGGAGCAGGGGGTCGTCGAACATTGGGTGGTCCACCGCGGTGCCCACCAGGTCCGAGTCGATCTGCTCCGGCTCCAGGTACAGCACACGTTTGCGCAGCCCCTGCTCGGTGGTGGGGGTGCCGTTGTGCGGGACGTGCGGCGGCAGCAGCGTCACCGTCCGGTCGAGGGCACCGTGCTCGTGGCGGCCCAGGTCGTAGCGGACGGTCCCGGAGTCGATGATGAGCAGGGCCCAGGACCGGTGCGTGTGCATCGGGTAGGCGTGCTGGCGCATGTGGGTGTGGAACACCTCGGCGATGCCGTCGATGGCCGGTTTGAGGACCACGGTGTCCGCGTGGCCGTCCCGCTCCGACCCCCTGCCCGCACCCATACCCGAAACTCTACGCTGCGCCGTCGCGGGTTTCGGCTCCCTCCCCGAAGATGATCTTGCTACCAGGGGCGAGTTCGGCGCCGATTTCGCTCCTGGTAGCAAGATCATCCGGGATGTGCGGGGTGGGAATCTTCCGTCTTCTGGGCCGCTGTTCCGGAGGTCGGCATGATCGGCTGCGGTGCGGAGAGTGTCGAGCACGGGAGTGCGGAGGGCGCCGGCCCCAGGCCGTGTTCGGGAGGCGGACCGACGGCAGCGCGACCGGACCTGGGATCCCAGGTCCCAGGGCCCGGATTCGGGATCGAACTCAGAACAGGCCGGCCGCTTGTGCTGTCCGGATACCCGCGTGGGTGATGCTCGCGTGGGTGAGGAACAGGGGCTGTCCCTCGGGTGTGACCCATGCCGCCCTGACGCGCCCGCCCGCACCGAACCTCTGGCTGAGTAGGCGGCGTTAGCAGTCCTGCGACAGCGCGGGCAGCGGTCACGAGACCGTGCCGTACCGCCGCTGGTCGCAGAAGAGCTCAGCCAGAGAGGATCATCCCTTGAGCCTTGTAGCCGATCGCCAGCCAGGTACGGACGACACCGTACGGCGGCGCTCACCTCTCACCAGGTGGCGCGACTTCGGTCGGCCGCCGCGCCTGATGGGGGTCGATGTCGCGCGCGGGATCGCCGTCTTCGGAATGATCGCCGCCCACGCCGGTATCGCGGCCTCTCTCGAGCTGCTCGACCCCCGCACCTGGGTCGCCCTGGCCGAGGGCCGCTCGTCGATCCTGTTCGCGGTCGTCGCCGGAATCTCGATCGCCTTCGCCGCTGGAGCCGGGAAGCGGCCGACGGGCGAAGCACTGCGCTCGGCGCGGCTGCGTATGGCGGGGCGTGCGATCGTGGTTCTGGCGATCGGCCTCCTCCTCGAACTGCTCGGCAGCAGCATCGTGGTCATCCTCTCGGTCTACGGCGTGCTGTTCCTCCTCGTGATTCCGTTCCTCGGACTACGGCGCCGCACTCTCGTCCTCACGGCCATCGCGCTCGCCCTGACCGGGCCGACCCTCGTCGCGGTCGTGCAGACGCTCACGCTCGGGTCATGGGGCGAAGGCGTGGATTTCCTGATCAACGGGGTGTATCCGGTCACCGTGTGGCTGCCGCTGATGCTCACCGGAATCGCCGTCGGCCGTTGCACGCTCGGCGAGACGAGAACCGCCGTCGCCGTCCTCGGCGTCGGGGGGATCCTCGCCGCTGGCGGGTACGCCCTCGGCGGACTCGTCAGCGATCTGGACGGCGAGTCGGGCTTGTACGGGAGTTCGTCGATCGAGATGTACGGGTCGGTCGAGGAGTACGAGGAGCCGGAGGAGGTGCCGGGCGAGGACGTGGACCTGAGCGGCAAGGTCTGCGTCGAGGACTTCGACGGGTGGGTCACTTGCTTCAGCGAGGAGTGGAGTGATGAGAACTGGGGCGAAGACGAAGACAGCGGCGAAGGCGTCGAGGAGGATGACGGCTACTTCGAGTCGATCGCCGAGTCCGACCTGGGTGCGGCGGTGCGAGCGGCCTGGAGCAGTGATCCGCACTCGGGCGGCACCCTCGAAATCATCGCTTCGGGCGGCTTCGCGCTCGCCGTGGTCGGAGCGTGCCTACTGCTCGCCGCCCCGCTGCGCTGGATTCTCATTCCGATCGCGGCGGTCGGCACCATGCCGCTGACCGCCTACGCGGCGCACGTGGTCTCGTTCGCTGTGTTGAGCGATCCCGTCAACCTCGCCCCGCAGGTTCTGGAGTGGGGCCCTGGCGGGACTGGAACGGGCTTGTGGCTCGTGTCCGTCGGCGTCCTCCTGCTCGGGTGCACACTGTGGGCCCTGACCGCCGGGCGCGGCCCCCTCGAACGGATCACTGCCCGGGCCGCGCTGGCGATGGACCGTCCCGCTGGGTCCGAGGGGGACCAGCGCTGACAGAGTGAAGGTCGAACGAGGGCGGGCAGCGGTTGGAGCATCCCGAGACGCCCTCGTTCGACCTTGCCAGGCCAGGACCGTCAAGTGCGGGAAGCGGTCCTGGTGCGGTAGCGGTTCAGCGGCCCTCCCGATCCACTCGCTTCCACGGCCAGTCGGTGGCCATCCAAGCGGCGACGGCGTCGGCGAGGGGGCCGTCGAGGTCGGCGCGGTCGGCGCGTACCCAGGACTGGACGGTCACGTCGTAGTCCGGGGAGCGGGTCGGATACAGGTACACGCAGCCGATGACGTCCCCGTCGCCGGGGTCGAGCACGGTGAAGGTGAAGCCCTTGCGCGCCGCGAAGTCGTCCGCGTGGCGCTGGAGGTCGGCGGAGTTGGCCTCCGGGGACATCCCCTCGAACGGTGGCCAGCTCCCGTCCGGATAGCCCGGGGTCGCGCGGATGTGTTCGATGCTCGAAGTCCAGGCGGCGAGGTCCGCCTCGTTGTGTTGGGGGCCGAGTGGTTCGAGGCGGAACCGCTCGGTGGTCAGGGAGGTCGGCGGCTCGAAGTCTTCCGGTACGAACGCGTCAGAGGCCATGGCGTGATCCTAGTCCGCGTCGGTCGGGGCGTAGCGGGGGAGCTCCATGGCGGCAGAGGAGCCCCTCCGACCTTGGCCAGGAGAGCGGCACTTGCCGCCGATCAAGGGGGCGGAGCCGATGTCCTCGGCCCCGGACCGAACGCCCGAGTTCCAGCAGCGGCCCACGGCAGCGGTCACGACCAACAGCTGTGACCGGCGGTAGTTGTCCACAGCCTGGGGCCGCCCGATGCGACCGGTGCGCCGGGTGGGCACAATGACGCCATGACGACCAACCCCAGCGGTGTACCGGACCGGACGACAACCCAGGCGTGGCAGGCGATCGGAGGTTCCGCCGACCTCGTGGAGCGGGTCTCCTACCGGGGCGCTGGGGAGGTGCTCCCCGCCGTGCTGCCGGTCCGCGAACTGGCGCGGGCCACCGTGGGGGCGTGCTCCCTGGCCGCCGCCGAACTGCTGGCCGCGCGCGGCGGCGGAGCGGTTCCGGAGGTGGCGGTCGACGAGGGTGCGGTGGTCACCGCCTTCATCAGCGAACGGCACTTGCTGGTGGACGGCCGCAAACCGACCCCGTTCGCACCGCTGTCGGGGTTCTGGCAGGCCGCCGACGGCTGGGTGCGCACCCACGCGAACTACCCGCACCACCGGGCCCGGCTGCTGGCCGCGCTCGGACTCGACGCCGAGGCGGGCCCGGAGGAGCTCAGCCGGGAACTGGCCTCCCGGTCCGCGCGCGAGGTTCAGGAGAAGGTCTACGCCGAGGGAGGCCTGGCGGTTGCCGTGGCACCTGCGCCGGAGGAGGGCGGGGAACCCGGCGCGGCTGGTGATTTCAAGGCGGCGGGGTTGCCGCTGGCCGAGTCCGAGGCCGTGGGTTCGGCGGGTGAGCGTCGACTGGCCGGGGGCGAACTGCCTGCCAGCGGGGTCCGGGTCCTGGACCTGACCCGGGTCATCGCCGGACCGGTCGCCACCCGGACCCTGTCCCTACTGGGCGCCGACGTGCTGCGGGTGGACTCCCCGAGGCTGGAGGAGGACCCCGACAGTCACACCGACACCGGCTTGGGCAAGCGCTCCACCCTGCTGGACCTGGACACCGCCGAGGGGCGGAGCGTCTTCGAGGAACTGCTGGCCACAGCGGATGTGGTGGTGACGGGCTACCGTCCGGGCGGCCTGGACCGCCACGGTCTGGCGGCCGAGGAGCTGATCGCCCGCCGCCCGGGTCTGATCGTCGCGCAGCTGTGCGCCTGGGGCTGGACCGGGCCGTGGGCCGGGCGTCGAGGGTTTGACAGCCTGGTACAGGCCGCGAGCGGGATCGCCGCCATCGAGGCGGGTTCCGGGGACCGACCGGGGGTGCTGCCTGCCCAGGCCCTGGACCACGGCACCGGCTACCTGCTGGCCGCCGGGGTACTGCGTGCACTCACCGACCGCCAGACGGATGGCAGGGGTCGCCACCTGCGGTTCTCCCTGGCCGGAACGGCTGGCTGGCTGGTGAACGACATCGCCCCGGAACCGGTCCGGGGCGAGGGGTACGATCCCGCCGTCTGGCTCACCGAGGGCTCGTCCGACTACGGGAAGCTGCGCTACGCGGTCCCGCCGGTGGCGTATGAGGTCGGCCCGGGAGATTGGGCCAGCGCTTCCACGCTGTGGGGAAGTGACAAGGCCGCCTGGCTCTGAGCGCCCGCGCCCCCGCTCGCTGAAACGGCGGCGCGGTAGCTCATCTCTGCTAACACCCGCTGAGCCCGGGCACCGGATTCGGGGTCACGGGCTCAGCGGCGGGGCACGTGGAACGTCTCGACGGGTTCCAGGTTTCCGCCCAGGATCATGATCTGGTCGCTCTTCTTGTTCAGCGCGTAAGTGGAGACCAGGACACGGTCGTCGTCCGGGGAAGCGGTGAGGGAGGTGTACTCCTGGCGGGGGTCTCCCTCCGCCAGGACCTCACCTTCCAGGTCCCAGGTGATGAGGAAACTGCGGCTCGGACTCTTGTTCTGGCCCGAGGCCGTGATCCGGGTCTCGCCGTTTCCAAGAGCAACGTTCTTCACCCTGAGGCCCGTGCTCGCTGACCTGGCGTCGGTATCCATGAGCTCCTCGGGCAGGGGGATCGCCTTCGGGTCCTCATCTGAGGTGAGGTCCCACAGGAGAACACCCAGGGGAGCGGCTGCGGCAACGTACCGATCACCGATCGCCGCCGTGCTGGCGAAGTCAGCGCGCCACTCCCGTAGTTCCGGGTGGGAGGGGTGCGGTTCACCCGTCGCGGCGTCCCACACCGCGATCCCGGTGTCCAGGGCGGCGACCAGCAAGTCCCCGCCCTGGGCGGTGTCCACGGCGACGATCGATGCCCGCCGGGAGGTGTCCGTGCTGTCGTCGGTGCGCGGTTCCGCCGGGACCTCCACGCTGTAGAGCTCCTCGCCGTCGCTGACGCGGTAAGCGCTCACCGTGGGCTCTTCCTCGACGTTCTCCCCGAAGTACACCGTTTCGCCGTCGGGGGAGAGCGCGAGGTATCCGCCGCCGCCCGCGTCGGCGAGTTCGATGACGTGCCGTTCCGATGCTTCGAGATCCCAGACGTGGATCGCCGCCTCGTGGAGCGTGGTCTTATTCGACCTCGCGGCCACCAGGGAGCCATCGGGGGTCGTGACCAGCTCCGTGGAACTGGAGAGGCTGACCTCGTACGAGTCGGTGACCTGTTCGACCGCACTGGTCTTGCCGGCCTCGAAGATGTTCACCCCGGTGCCGGACAGCGTCGCGAAGCGGTCGGTCCCGTCCAGGAAGACGCTGTCCGCGACCTTTCGTCCGCGCACTTCCGCTTCATCGAGCTTGGGTGCGAACGGTGCTGGTTGGTTGGACTCGCTCGCCTGACTGTTGTCGCCCGCTCCAGCTTGCGGGGCGATTCCACCGGTGGCGTTGATGACCAGGGCCAGCGCGGTCACCACCGCCACGGTCGCGGCCCCGAGGAGCCAGAGCGCCCGTGAGCTGGAGGCTTCGGGGTCACGGCTCCTGGGAGCTTGATCGGGAGCCCGGTCGGCTTCGGAAGGCGAGGCCTCGGATGGGGCTTCGTCGGCCAGCTCGGCGGGAGCGGACGGCTCCTCCGGCGCCACGTCCTCCGGGGCCGCCTCTTCCTGAACCGGCTTCTCCTGAACCGGTTCCTCCTGAACCGGCCCCTCCGCCGAGACCTTGCTGGTGACGGCGAGGGTCGGGACGACCTCGGTCGCGGCGGCGGTGGTGCTCAGGACCTTGGTGGCCACGGCCTCGGGCAGCCACTCGGTGGGGTCCTCGTCCCCCCGGGGCAGCGTGGTTCCGGTCAGGTCGGCCAGGACCGAAGCCAGCTCCGGCCGGTCGTCCGGGTTCTTGGCCAGACAGGCCGTGATCAGGGGGCGCAGGGCCTCGGGTACCCCGGTGAGGTCGGGTTCCTCGTTGACCACCCGGTAGAGCAGCGCGTGCGCGTTGCCGCTACCGAAGGGTTGGCGGCCGGTGGCGGTGAACAGCAGCACTCCGCCGAAGGAGAACAGGTCGCTGCGCGGGTCCACGACGGACCCGACGGCCTGTTCGGGCGACATGTAGGCGGGGGTGCCCAGGGCCTGCCCGGTGCGGGTGAGCGCGGTGGCGTCGGTGGCGCGGGCGATGCCGAAGTCGATCACCTGCGGTCCGCGCGGGGACAGCAGGACGTTGGAGGGCTTGAGGTCGCGGTGGACCAGCCCGACCCCGTGGATGGCATTCAGTGCCTCGGCCAGACCGGCGGCCAGTGCCAGCAGCGAGGGTTCGGGGAAGGGGCCGCTGTCGCGCACCGCCTGGTGCAGGGAGGGGCCGGGGACATACTCGGTGGCCAGCCAGGGCTTGCGTCCTTCGGTGTCGGCGGCCAGGACCCGAGCGGTGTAGGGCCCGCGGACCCGGCGGGCCAGCTCCACCTCACTGGCGAAGCGCGCGCGGAACTCCCGGTCTCCGGAGAACTCGGGGCGGATGGCCTTCACCGCGGCGAGGTCGTCTCCGGCAGCCGACCCGGTGCCGTCAGCGGCGCCCTCGGTGGAGACCGCCAGGAACACGACGCCCATGCCGCCCTCGCCGACCCGGCGGAGCAGGCGGAAGTGCCCGAGCTCTCGGGGATCGTCAGGGTGCAGGGGCTCCACGGGGGTTCTTTCCAGGCTCGCGGGGATTCATCCGAAGCGTAACGGATGTCCCCCGGAGCGTGGCCAGAGGTCGGGCGGGGCAACACCTGGGGGCGGACCCGGCCGCCTCCGGTCAGCGGTCGGGGTTCTCCGGCGGCGGCCAGGGGTCGCCCCAGTCGGTCTTGCGGGCCGCCCGGTAGGTCTCGCCCTGGCGCTTGGACACCACCCGGTCCTCGAGCCCGTCGGCGGTGCACAGCCGCAGCGAGACCAGGCCCTTGCGTTTCTGCGGATGGCGCAGCACCCGGCCGGCAGGGCGCTCGACCGGCTCCGAGGTAGCAGCAACGAACGCGTACTTCTCGTCCTCGAACCCCAGGCGGGCGAACTTGAGCCTGCGCTGGATACCGGAGCGGTTGAGCCGCTCGGCGAAGTGACACCAGTCCTCACCGGGGGTGATGGGGCAGGTGCCGTCGTGCGGGCAGGGTGCGGCCACGCTCATCCCCTCGGCCAGGAGGTGCCCGCGGGCGGTGATGATCCGCTCGTAGCCCTCCGGGGTGCCGGGTTCGAGCAGGACGACCGTCCGAGCACGCCTGGCCAGGGAGCGCACGACCTCCTCCTGCACCTGCGGGGTGAGCTCGTTGAGCACGTAGGACATGGTGGCCAGATCCACGCGGGGACCGTCCGGGACGGCGCCGGTGAGCCGGAAGCGTTCCCACTCCGAACCCTGAACCGCGGTGCCGGTGGACCGGCGGGCGAGCCGTTTGCCCAGCTTGATGGCGGGCGCCGACTGTTCCAGCACCGTGGTCGAGCGCAGGGACGGCCAAGCGGCGGAGGCGGCCCACACGGCCGCGCCCATGCCCCCGCCCACGTCCAGGTGGGTGGCCGGGGCGAACCCGGGCATCGCGGCGGCGGCCGTCTCGAAGGCCGACCGGGCGGCGGCGAAGGTGGCGGGAAGCCGGTAGGCGGCGTAGGCGATGACGTCGGTGTCCGAGGCCAGGACGATGTCCCGGGGGTCGACCTTCCCCCGGTACTTCTTCATAAGTTCCTGGACTGACACGGCCAGATCGTGCTCGTTGGCCCCGTCGGCGACGCTGTCGATCGCCGCGAAGAGCTCGCTGTTCAGATTCCCCATGCACGCTTCTTCTCGTCCGGCGGTACCGGGGAATTCTATCCGCCGTCCTGCCTGGTCCCGGGGGTTCGCTCACGGTCGCGGACCGGGTCGGTGCGGGTTCGGCAGCGCGGGTTCAGGAAACCTTGCGTGACTCGGCCCTGCGGATGGCGGTGCGGCAGGTGCGGGCCAGGGACCGGTGGTTGGTGAAGCGTTCGAGCAGGCTGTAGGGCGACAGCGGGCCGGACGGGTCCTCACCCGTGGGGGCGCCTTCGACCTCGTTGACCAGGAGGGACTCTCCGGTGAGGTGCCCGGAGCGGGACCAGCGCTCCCAGCGTTCGAAATCGGGGCTGTACTGGTGCGAGAACACGAACACCGGTTCCCGGGCGCCTTCGAGCAGGCCGCCACCTCGGGACCACAGGGTGATGCTCTCGGCGGTCTCGTCCGACCAGTCCTCGGCCGTGACCACGTCCACCTCCGGGCGGCCCGCGCGGTCGCGCACCAGGAGGGCGTCGCCGGAGCGGGTGCGCGGGTGGAGTTCGTGCTGTTCCTCGACCACGGTCAGAAACACGAGCACGCGCGGGACCCACCACCAGTTCTCCCTGCGTCCCATGAGGCTGTCCGTGCGCAGCCGGGTGGGCGGGTGCTTGAGCGCCTCCTGCTCCGCCATGTGCTCCAGGAACTCGTTGCCCTCCAGGTCCTCGACCACCTCGACCGGGCCGCTGCCGACCACCGCCGTGCTGCCGCCCGCGTCCGCGTCGCTCACGCTGAACGCGACATGCCGACCGCGCAGCGACAGGGCGGTCTCGGCCATGGAGTAGGGGAGCGCCGTGCAGGGGCGGTCACGCCACATGAGTGGAACCACGGGGATACCCGAAGGTCCGGCGGAGGTGGTCCAGCTGAGTTCGGCGACGGTCGATCGCTGCCAAACCGTGATCAGGTCAGTCAAGGTCAGGCCTTATACGTGAGGAAAGTTACATGCTAATTTCTGGTGACTTTAACCCATCCGCCGAATCGCACGCGATCCCCCGGCTGGTGGAGGCCCGGGTGGCGACTCGGGCCCCGAGCGTGAAAGGTGGGCCACGGCTGTGCCCGCACCCCTGGTCCACTCGGGCCGGTGGCGAGCGCCGCTCCCATCGCCGGTCCGGACCCCTCCCCAGGCCGCGGAAGATGGTGCCGAGTCGAGGGTGCCAGCGCGGAGAGCACCGGCCCCGAGGGGCCGCCGAGGCCTCCGACAGCACCGGCCCGAAGGAGAGGTGACACCGTGGACCCGCTGGGTGCGCTCTTGCGTGCGCGTGATGTCTGGAAGCGGGTGGAGGCCTTCCACGATGCGGTCTTCGCCTCACGCTGGCGCCAGGAGCTGCTCCGGGAGACACGCACCCAGGAGGACACCCTGCGGGCCCTGTTGCTCCTGGAGACCCTGGGAGTGGAGGGGCCCGTCTCCTATGAGACCCTCGACCTCATCCCGTACATGGTGGCCGACCTGCACGAATGGCACCAGCGCATGGGGCGCGACGATTTCGGGGGGCCGGGGGTGTGCTGTTGAGGTTCGGCAAACGGCGCGGTGACGCCACCGGGCGGACGCCGGAGGACGCTTCGGTCTCTCCCATCGTCTTCTTCGGCGGTAAGGGAGGGGTCGGTAAGACCACCATGGCCGCCGCGCACGCGCTGCGCCTGGCCGACGAGG
Organism: Nocardiopsis valliformis DSM 45023; assembly: GCF_000340985.1. NCBI lineage: Bacteria > Bacillati > Actinomycetota > Actinomycetes > Streptosporangiales > Nocardiopsidaceae > Nocardiopsis > Nocardiopsis valliformis. Next base: position 160,406 of record NZ_ANAZ01000002.1, on the reverse strand, counting down.
GTCTGCGCACGCTGCTGATCTCCACGGACCCGGCGCACTCGCTCGGCGACGCGCTCGGTGTTCCCCTGGGCGATACGCCGGTCCAGGTCAGCGAGAACCTGTGGGCGCGCGAGCCCGACGCGGACGCCGCGCTCAAGCGCAGGGTCCGACAGATCAGCGACGACGCCGGCGCGGCCCTGCCCCGGGAGATCCTGCCCGCCGTCACCCGCCACCTGGACCACGCCGCCGCCGGTCCCGGGATGGCCGAGTCCGCCCTGGCCGACCTGCTCATGGACGCCATGGAGGAGGTCCCCGGAACGTGGGACCGCCTGGTGGTGGACAGCGCCCCCACCGGCCACCTGTTGCGCCTGCTCGACCTGCCCGAACTACTGACCCCGTGGGTCCAGGGCCTCGTGCGCCAGCGCGAACGCGTGGTGGACGCGGACCGCTTCGCCGCGGGTGTGGTCGGTGGTGGTTCCGACGGGACACCGGACGACCCCCTGCTGGAGAGGCTGCACGCCCGCCGCCGCAAACTGGACCGGGCCGCCACGCGTCTTCGCGAGGACGCCGAGGTCAGGCTGGTACTGGTGCCGCGCCGGATGGTGTTGGCCGAGACCGACCGCGCCGCAGCCCAGCTGGTCCGCACCGGATTCCGGCTGGGAACGGTGATCGTGAACCAGGTCCCTGCCGATGTCGACCCCGAGGTCCTCAAGGCCGTCCGCGAGCGCTTCGCCCCGCACGGGACGGTCGAACTCCCCCTGACCGGAACCGAGCCCTTGGGCTTGCAGGCGCTACGAACCCTCGCCGCGGAGACGGGCGGATTCGGGTAGGCCCTCCAGTACGTGTTTCTGGCTGCTCTCGTAGATGATCTGGCTGCGGAAGCTCACCACCTCACGGCGCTGGCTGAGCCGGTCGATGAGGAAGTTGTGCAGGTGGTCGAGGTCCCGGGCCGATACGTGGATGAGGAAGTCGTCGTCCCCGGCCACCACGAACACCGCCGATACCTCGGGGAGGTCGATCAGCGCCTTCTTGAACCCGTCGATGACGGGCCTGCTCAGCGGGCGCAGCCGGGCGGAGACGAAGGCCTCGACGCGACGGTTGAGCGCGGCCGGGGCGATATCGGCGTGGTACCCGCGGACCACCCCGCGCTCGACCAGCGAACGTACCCGTTCCAGGCAGGTGGAGGGCGCGATTCCGACCAGCCGGGCCAGCTCCCGGTTGGTCTGCCGTGCGTTCAGTTGGAGTTGGCGGATGATCGCCGAATCAAGTTCGTCCATTCAGTCAACCTAGCGAGCACACCGAACCCGTGCAGCTGATCTCCCGCAGTCGGTCCGAGGAGAAGTCAGCGCAGGTCCCGGCGCATCAGGACGCGGGGGAAACCCGACAGGACCGAGGTCGTGTCGGCGGCGTGGGTGAACCCTGCGCGCTCGAAGTTCCGCCGCAGGCCCGGGTAGGCCATCGTCGTGTCCACCCTGCCGTCCCCGTTGTCCAGGGGGTAGGCCTCGATCGCGGGTGCGCCGTGCGAGCGGGCGAACTCGACGGCCCCGGTGATCAAGGCGTGGGAGATCCCCTTCTTGCGGTGGCCGGGCCGGACCCGGATGCACCACAGCGACCACACGGGCAGGTCGTCGACGTGTGGGATTTTCCGGCTCCGGGCGAAGGACGTGGCCGAGCGCGGTGCCACGGCGGCCCAGCCGACCGGCTCCTCGCCGTCGTAGGCGAGAACCCCGGGGGCGGGCTCTCCGCGGCACAGGTCGGCGACGTACTCACCGCGGGCCGGGCCGCGGAGCTCGTTGTTGAGCTTGGACGGGACCCGGTAGCTCAGGCACCAGCACACGTTGGCGGTGGGCGACTTCGGACCCACCAGGGTCCGAACGTCATCGAAGACCGAGGCCGGGCGTACGTCGATGGTCATGGCCCCAGGGTGCCACGCGGCAGTGACAATTCCGAGTCAAAGGGCCCGGGCCGCAGAAGGCGCGGGGCAGTCCTCGGGGAGGGGCGGCTTCCCGCGGGTTCTTCCGGGAGGCTTCCCGGGGGACGCGGCCGCGGACGCAGGCTCTCGCCCTCCGTCCGGTTCACCGCGCACACGTGGCTGCTGTGGGTCGGGTAGCGCTTGACGTCGACTTCGGGCAAGGGGTGCTTGACATGACGTCACTTGTGGAGTCATTATGACGTCATGGATTTGACGCCGTATGCCGACGAACTCCGCCGACAGCTCCTGGCGGCCGCCGAGGCCGGGGATGAAGAGACCCGAGCTACTGCCGAGCGCCTCAGTGTCTCGTTGGAACCCGCTGCCCGACTGGCCCTGCTCGATGTGCTCTCCGCTGCCGCGGACGAGATCACCAGGGACATGGCCCCTGGTTCGGTGGAGGTGCGCCTGCGCGGACGGCAGGCTGACTTCATAGTGACGTCACCTGAGTTCGAGGGGGTCGGCGAAGGTGGCATCGCGACATCACCGGGTCACCAGGGCGAAGCCGCAGGCTCCGGCCGTACACCCGCGGAGCAGGCCCTGATCGAGGGCGAGGACGGAGGAACCTCACGGATCACCCTCCGGCTGCCCGACCAGCTCAAGCAGCTCGTTGAGGAGGCCGCCCGCGGTGAAGGGCTGTCGGTGAACGCCTGGCTGGTGCGCGCGGTCGCCGCATCGCTCGACGGCGGCCCTCGGCCCGACAACCGGCGGACACGCCAGATCGGCCGCGGCCACACCGGTTGGGTCCGCTGACCCGGACCGACCACCTGAGCACCGCGTCTCCCGGAAGCGGAGACGACCACCGACGCCACACCAGGGAGACGAACGTGCCGACCTTCAACACCCCCGAACCGATCACCGCCGACATCACCGTGGTCTCCGGAAACCTCCAGATCATCGCCGGAGACCGCACCGAGACCACCGTCGAGGTCCGTCCGCGCATCGGCGACAAGGACAACGACGTACGCGCCGCGGAGCTGATCGAGGTCGACTACGCCAGCGGCCGCCTCGAAGTACGCGACCCCCAGCCCTCGGTGCTGGGGCGCATGATCGGGCGCAAGGGCATGGTCGACATCACCGTCGAACTTCCCGCGGGTTCGCGCGTGCACGCCGCGGGCGGGTTCGGCAACATCCGCTGCGAGGGGAGCCTGGGCCCGTCCGAGCTCTCCGTCTCCACCGGCAACATCACGGTGGACCGTGTCAGGGGCAACGCCAAGCTCACCGTGGGCCACGGGTCGATCCGGGTGGAGGAGATCGACGGATCCGCGGTGGTCAAGTCCACCAGCGGCGCCATCACCCTCGGCCAGGTGACCGGGGAACTGCGAGCCAACTCCGCGCACAGCGACATCACCGTCGACCGCGCCCTGGGCCCGGTCACCGCGCGCACCACCCACGGCAGCGTCCGGATCGGCCGGGTTCCGGAGGGCAGCGTCGACGTGGAGTCCTCCTACGGCGAGCTGGAGGTCGGTGTGCCGGAGGGCACCGCGGCCTGGCTGGACGTGCTCTCCACCAAGGGCGTCGTGCGCAGCTCGCTGGAGGCCGCCGAGGGCCCCGCCACCACTGAGCGGACCGTCGAGGTCCGGGCCCGCAGCGTCTGGGGCGACATCCTGATCCACCGTTCCTGACACCGGAGCACACAGAGGCGAGGCAGACATGGCACAGCACGTTCCCCCCGCGGCCATCACCGCCACGGGGTTACACAAGACCTACGGAGACCACCTCGTCCTGGACGGTGTGGACCTGGAGGTCCAGGCGGGGACTGTGTTCTCGCTGCTCGGCCCGAACGGGGCCGGCAAGACCACCATCGTGAAGATCCTGTCCACGCTGATCAGCGCCGACAGCGGCAGGGCCGGTGTCCTCGGGCACGACGTGGCGACCGAGCCCAAGGCGGTGCGCGCCACGATCGGGGTCACCGGGCAGTACTCGGCGGTCGACGGCCTGCTCACCGGGCGCGAGAACCTGATGCTGATGGCGAGGCTCCATCGCCTGGGGCGGGCCCGGGGACAGCGCCGCACCAACGAGCTGCTGGAGCACTTCGACCTGGTCGACGCGGCGGGCAAACCCGCCTCCACCTACTCCGGGGGTATGCGCCGACGGCTCGACCTGGCGATGACCCTGATGGGCGGGCCCCGGCTCATCTTCCTCGACGAGCCGACCACGGGGCTGGACCCGCGCAGCCGCCGGGACATGTGGCAGATCATCCGGGACCTGGTGGCCGACGGTGTCACCGTCTTCCTCACCACGCAGTACCTGGAGGAGGCCGACCAGCTCGCCGACCGGATCGCGGTGCTCGACCACGGCAGGATCGTGGCCCAGGGCGCCGCCGCCGAGCTCAAGCGCCGCGTCCCCGGCGGCCACGTCCGGCTGCGCTTCACCGGGACCGAAGCCCTGGAGTCGGCGGCCCGGGCGCTGGGCGGCGAGACCGACACCGACGCCCTGGCGCTCAGGGTTCCCGGAAACGGCGGGATCGCCTCCCTGCGTGACCTGCTGGAACGCCTGGACGACGCATCCATCCACCCGGAGGAGCTGTCGGTGCGGACCCCGGCCCTGGACGACGTGTTCCTCGCGCTCACCGGCCGCCGCAGCGCGGACGACGACACAAGGAAGGCGAGCCGATGACCACCCTCACCCACGCCCTCGGCGACTCGGTCACGATGGTGGCCCGCCAGCTGCTGCACATGCGGCGCTATCCGTCCATGACGCTGACCCTCATGGGCATGCCCATCGTCTTCCTGCTGCTGTTCGTGTACGTCTTCGGCGGTGCGATGGGTGCTGAGGGAGCCGTCGGTAACCGTGCCGACTACGCCAACTACATCGCGCCCGGAATCCTGCTGATCACGGTGGCCAGCGCTGCCCAGGGCACAGCCATCTCGGTGGCCATGGACATGACCGAGGGGGTCGTCGCGCGGTTCCGCACCATGGCGATCGCCCGGGTCTCGGTGCTGACCGGTCACGTTGTCGGCAGCCTGATCCAGGCGATGCTGACGGTGGCCGCGGTCACCGCCGTGGCGCTGCTCGTCGGATTCCGTCCCAGCGCGGGCCCGGCCGAGTGGCTGGCGGCCCTCGGCCTCCTGGCCGCGGTCTCGTTCGCGCTGACGTGGCTCTCGGTGGCGCTGGGGCTGGTCGCCAAGACCGTCGAGTCGGCTAGCAACCTGCCGTTGCCCCTGGTCTTCCTGCCCTTCCTCGGCAGCGGGTTCGTGCCCACCGAGACCCTGCCGGCGGGAATCCGGTGGTTCGCCGAGTACCAGCCCTTCACGCCGATCATCGAGACCCTGCGCGGGCTGCTGACCGGCACCGAGATCGGAAGCAGTGGGATCGCGGCCCTCGCCTGGTGCGCCGCCATCGCCCTGGCCTCCTACCTGTGGGCGCGCAAGCTCTACGACCGCGACCCCTCCGCCTCCTGAGCGGGAACCGGAGACGACCGGAACGAACACCCAGTACCGGGAGAAGAGGAACGGCCGTGAACAAGACCCCCCACCACCTCACCGCGATGCCCGCGCAACGCCGCCCGGGCTGCCCCTTCGACCCTCCACCGGAACTGGTCGAAGCCCGTGAGCACGGGCCAATCAGCCGGCTCTCCTTTCCGGACGGGCACCAGGGCTGGCTGGTCACCGGGTACGAACTGGTCAGGTCAGCCCTGGCCGACCCGCGGTTCAGCTCACGCAAGGAGCTCATGAGCCACCACCCGCTGATCGACTACAGCGGCATCGAAGTCCCTCCGGCGCTGCCCGGCGAGTTCCTCCTCATGGACGAGCCGCAGCACAGCCGTTACCGCAAGCCGCTGGTGCGCAAGTTCACCGCCCGGCGGATGCGCATGCTCACCGAGCGGGTCGAGCAGATCACCGCCGAGCACCTGGACGCCATGGAAAGGACCGGGCCGCCCGCGGACCTGGTGACCGCGTTCACCAAGCCCGTCCCCGCCATGATGATCTGCGAGCTGCTGGGGGTGCCCTACGAGGACCGGGGCTCCTTCCAGGAACAGGTCGAGTCGTTCATGGACGGTGAGACCAGCGACGAGGACCTGATCGCGGCCTACACCGCCACCCAGGGGTACCTCGCGGAGCTGGTGGCGGCCAAACGCGCGAACCCCACCGACGACGTGCTCAGCGACCTCACCCACAGCGACCTGACCGACGAGGAACTGCAGGGGATGGCCCTGCTCCTGCTGGCCGCTGGGTTCGACACCACCGCGAACACGCTGGCGCTGGGCACCCTCGCGCTGTTGCGCGACCCGGAGCAGCTGGCCACACTGCGCGGTGACCGCGGACTGGCCCCCGGGGCGGTGGAGGAGCTGCTGCGGTACCTGAGCGTCGCCAAGACGTTCATGAGGACGGCGTTGGAGGACGTCGAGCTGGGCGGGCAGACCATCGAGGCCGGTACGGCGGTCGTCCTGTCGCTCAACACCGCCAACCGCGACCCCGAGCGCTTCACCGACCCCCACGTGCTCGATATCCGTAGGCAGGAGGGCGGTCACCTGGCCTTCGGCCACGGAGCCCACCTGTGCCTGGGGCAGCAGTTGGCCCGCGTCGAGATGGGGGTCGCGCTCCCCGCGCTGTTCGACCGCTTCCCGACGCTGCGCCTGGCCGTTCCGGCCGACGAGGTCCGGCTGCGCCCGGAGACCGCGGACATCTACGGGGTGAAGAGCCTCCCGGTCACTTGGGACGCCTGAGGGCGATCGGCTGACCTGGTCCACGGTCGGGGCCGGGCACGTCCGAGGACCCGGAGCGGACTGACCGTCCCGACCAGCTCGCTCCGGGCCTCCAACACCGCAGAGGGGACCCCGTACCCGAGAGAAAGCCCGGACCACCGCCCCACAGGTTCTGTGCCCCCTGATCCCGGGCACGGACCCGACGCCGGAGTGGGTTGACCTTTGCCTAATGGCATTAGATAATCCTAATCATGGTAGGCAAGCCGATGAACGTTAGGCAGGAGAGGCGTCGGGCGGAGACCAGGGCGGAGATTCTGGAGGCCGCCTGGGACGCCGCACGGCAGGACGGTCTGTCCGGTCTGACGCTCGCCGGCGTCGCGCGGCGCGTGGGCATGCGGGCCCCGTCCCTGTACTCCTACTTCGATTCCAAGAACGCCGTCTTCGACGCGATGTTCGCGCAGGGGTGCCACCAGTTCCTCGCCGGGGCAAGCAGCACAGCTGCCGCCGACGATCCGCTGGAGGGGCTGAAGTCGCAGATCCGCTACTTCATCGACTTCTGCACCGAGGACCAGATCCGCTACCAGCTCCTGTTCCAGCGCACGATCCCCGGGTTCACTCCCTCCGCGGAGTCCTACGCGCTGGCCGTGCGGGCGCTCGACATCCTGCGCCAGCGGCTGGCGTCGAGCGGCATCGACACCGACCGCTCCCTCGACCTGCTCACCGCGCTCACCACGGGCATCGTCGACCAGCAGATCTCCAACGACCCCGGCGGCGACCGCTGGACGCGCCTGGCCGACGAGGCGGTGGAGATGTTCTTCTTCCACACTCGGAAACGAGTTCAAGGCCCGGAGGCGGGTACCGATGGACACAGAACCGGTCCCGGTCAGGGATCTGAGCCCCATAGGACGGCGTGAGGCCTTCGGCCTCGCACTGACCGAGAACGCCCGAATGGTGGCGCTCCTGGCCGCGCTCGACGAGTCGGACTGGACCCGGCCGACCTGCTGCTCGGACTGGGACGTCCGGTCGCTGGCCTCCCACACGCTCGCGATGATGGAGGCCGCAGCTTCCCCGCGCGAGTTCGTCCACGTGTTCCGAGCCGGGGCCAAGGCCGCTGGAGAGCGTCCCCGGATCGACGGCATGACCCAAGTCCAGGTGGCGGAGCGCACTCACCTGACTTCGAAGGACATCGTCGAGGCGATGGCTGACACGGCGCCGCGCTCCGCCCGGGCCCGTTACCGGCTGGCCGCGCCGCTGCGCTACCTTCCGATGCCCGAGGAGGTCGACGGAGTGCGGGAGACTTGGCGGCTCGGCTACCTGTTCGACGTCATCTTGACCCGCGACACCTGGATGCACCGGCTCGACGTCTGCCTGGCCACGGGCCGCGAGCCGGACCTCACGCCCGAACACGACGGCCGTATCGTCGCCGACGTCGTGGCCGAGTGGGCCCGCCGCCACGGACGCCCCTTCCATCTCACGCTGGAGGGCCCCGCCGGAGGCGTGTACGCCCAGGGCGACGGCGGTGAGACGATCACCGCCGAGGCGGCCGAGTTCTGCCGTGTCCTGTCCGGACGCGGCCGCGGCGCCGGTCTGATGGCCGGACGGGTGCCCTTCTGACCGTCCGCGGACGGGCCCGCGCATTCGCGGGAACGCCGAGGACGGTCCACCCGGATCCACTCGCGCAGCGGATCCTCCGCACACACATCGGAGACCGTCATGCAGACCCACCGAATCGGACACGACATCACCGTTCTCAGCGACCCCATGCCCGTTCCCGGGGTCGGTTTCCTGCCCGTCAACGCGTTCATCCTGCACGCCGCCCAACCCGTCGTCGTCGACACCGGACTCAGCCTGCCCGACCGGGACTTCGTGGCCACCGTCAGCTCGGTCATGGATCCGCGGGACGTGCGGTGGATCTGGCTCACGCACCCGGACCGCGACCACACCGGCGGGCTCTTCGACCTGTTGGAGGCCGCGCCCCGAGCGCGCGTGGTTACGACCTTCCTCGGCATGGGAATCATGTCGTGTGAGCGCCCCCTGCCGATCGACCGCGTGTACCTGCTCAACCCGGGACAGCGACTGGACGTCGGCGACCGGACTCTGCACGCCTTCCGGCCTCCGCTGTTCGACAGCCCGAGCACGGTCGGCTTCTACGACGACCACTCGCGCGCGTGCTTCACCTCGGACTGCTTCGGTGCCCCCATGGTCAGCGCCGAGATCGCCGCAGGCGCGGACGTGGGCGGGGTCGAGGCCTCCGACCTGCGGGCCGCCCAGCTGCTGTGGGCCACGGTCGACAACCCCTGGGTGCACGGGGTGGAGGAGCGCGCCTACGCAGCCTCGGCGCGGCCGCTGCGGGACGCGGCCCCGGAGACCATCCTCAGCACGCACTTGCCGCCGGCGCACGGCTACGGGGCGACGTTCCTCGACATGCTCGCCCAGGCGCCAACCGCAGCAGCGTTCGTCGGCCCCGACCAGAGGGCGCTGGAAGGGATGCTGGCGGGATTCGAACCCGGGGGCGGCTCCTGACCTCGGCTCGCTCTGGCCGTGCACTGCCCCGCCTCGGGCGCACGTCGATGGCCATGGTCCGAAGGTGTCACGCACAACGGCGCGTGGTGCACCCTCGAGGAGCCCTCGTTGCTACCAGGACAACAAAAAAGGCCCTGCTGAGCAGGGCCTTCGTTTGTGTCCGAGGGGGGACTTGAACCCCCACAGCCTTAACGGCCACTAGCACCTCAAGCTAGCGCGTCTACCTATTCCGCCACCCGGACCGGGCTGTTCGGCGTGTGTCGCTCCGAACAGGTTTAACCATAGCAAAGGTCTGAGGGCTTCCGAACCAGTTTTCCGGCGGGGGGTGGTCGTGACAGGCTCTAGGGCAAAAGGTGCGGCCGGAGACGGGAGAGCCAGATGGTGGATCCAGGTAAGGAACTGAGCGCGGGCGAGGTCGAGGTCGTCGACCTGTGCCGGGAGCTCATCGAGTTCGACACCTCCAACTACGGCGACCATTCCGGGCCGGGGGAGCGCAAGGCGGCGGAGTACGTCGCGACCAAGCTCGACGAGGTCGGGGTGGAGTCGCGGATCTACGAGAAGCACCCCGGGCGCAGCAACGTGGTGGCGCGGATCACGGGTGAGGACTCCTCGCGGCCGCCGCTGCTCATCCACGGGCACCTCGACGTGGTTCCGGCCGCGCCCGAGGACTGGACCCACCACCCCTTCGCCGGTGAGGTCGCCGACGGCTGCGTGTGGGGCCGGGGCGCGGTCGACATGAAGAACATGAACGCGATGGTCCTGGCGATGCTGCGGCAGCGGTTGCGCGAGGGGCGCAAACCGCCGCGGGACATCGTGCTGGCCTTCCTCGCCGACGAGGAGGCGGGCGGTACCTGGGGCGCCCAGTACCTGGTGGACGAGCACCCCGAGCTGTTCGCCGACTGCGACTCCGCGATCAGCGAGGTCGGCGGTTTCTCCTTCACGGTCAACGAGAACCGGCGCCTGTACCTGGTGGAGACCGCGGAGAAGGGCATCGCGTGGATGAAGCTCACCGCGCGCGGCACCGCCGGGCACGGTTCGATGACCAACCGGGACAACGCCGTCACCGAGCTGGCGGCGGCGGTCGCGCGGCTGGGGCAACACGAGTTCCCGGTGCAGCTCACCCCGACGGTGCGGACCTTCCTGGAGGAGATCTGCGAGGAGTTCGGGATCCCCTTCGACGAGAAGGACGTGGACGCCACGGTGGCCCGGCTGGGCCCGATCGCCAAGATGATCGGCGCCACGCTGCGCAACACCCTCAACCCGACGGTGCTCGGCGGCGGCTACAAGGCCAACGTCATCCCGGGTGAGGCCGCCGCTCAGGTGGACGGGCGCTTCCTGCCCGGCACCGAGGACGAGTACTTCGCGAAGATCGACGCGCTGCTCGGCCCGAAGGTCAGCCGCGACTTCATCCACCACCTGCCCGCCGTGGAGACCTCCTTCGACGGCGGCCTGGTGAACGCGATGTCGGAGTCCCTGCTGGCCGAGGATCCGGGGGCCAAGGCCGTCCCCTACTGCCTTTCGGGTGGGACAGACGCCAAGAGCTTCTCCCGGCTGGGCGTGCGCAACTACGGTTTCGCGCCGCTGAAGCTGCCGCCGGAGCTGGACTTCGCCGGCATGTTCCACGGGGTCGACGAGCGCGTTCCCGTGGACGGCCTCCAGTTCGGGGTACGGGTGCTGGACCGTTTCATCGGCATGAGCTGACCAGCTGTGTTGACCTAAATTCCGACGAGGGCTGGCCGAATCTTTCGGGTCCAGCCGCCGCAAAGTCGGACGAACCGCGCCGGGAACTTCTCGGCGCGGTTGGTTTTTTCGCGCACTGTCACTCAGGGTGATGCTACGGTTTCTTTCAGTTCGACGTTGCCCTGTGTTCTGGGGCTTCGTGGAGCGACCGTTCGCGGCACCGCCGCACGGGACCGTTCAGTGACAGCGAAACGAAGGGGCATCCATGGTGCTCGCGAGCCGAGGGTGGCTGGTCTCAGCCAGTCGCGCTGCTCGCAACCCCCGTGGTGCCTACGCCCGTTTGCTGATCCTGTCCGGAATCGTCGCCGTGGCCTGGCTGGCCGGGGGAGTGGGTGTCGCGCACAGCGAGACCTCCGCCGAACCCGGTGGGCTCAGCGGCCTCAGCGGCAGTGTCCTGGGCGTCGGTGAGATTACCGACCGCACGGGGCAGGCCGCCGGAGAGCTCCGGGAGACCCGCCTCTCCGACACGGCCACCCGAGCCGCTTCCTCCACCGGAGCCCTCACCGAGACCGTCGTGCCGCAGGCGTCCGCGCTTCCCGCGAACGCGCTTCGGGAGACCGGTGTCAGTGCGGCCCTGGAGGAGAGCACGGTCGGCTCCGTCGCCAACGAGATCGTGCACGACACTGGCCAGGCTGTCGACGACACCGCACGCGGGGCCACCGGCCTCGTCACCGGGGTCGCCCGCACCGGCCAGGAGGTCGTCGAGTCCACGGACGGGTCCCTGCGCGAGAACGCGCTGGTGGACACCGTCACCTCGGGTCTGGCCGACACGGTCGGCCAGGGCGGGATCGACGCCGTGACCGAGAACGGGGGACCCCTGGGTCTGCCGGTCCTGGGCCCGGCCGAGGACTCTGCCTTCGCCACCTTGCCCGCCGACCAGCGTCCCGACGCCGATGCGGACGAGCGCGAGCGTGAAGAGCGCGATGCCCGGGTGGCGCGTGTGGCCGACGAGATCGCCGCGCACGTGGTGGAGAACTCGTGGCGTGTGGCCGACGAGGCCGCGCGCAAAGCCGAGGACACGGCCGCCGGCGGGGAGTCCGCCGAGCGGATCCGTCTGATCGGCGGCGGTTCCTACCACCAGGTCGGGCCGGACACCACCGGTGCCTCCGCCCCGTCCTTCCAGGCCCCCGGCGCCGCCGGGTTCCTGATGGCCCGCTCCGAGCACATGGTGCTCCGGGCCCAGCGGGTCGCCCTGCCCGGCGACCCCAACCTGGTGGTCCGCGACGCCGCGGACGACCCCTCCTTCTCCCCCGACTAGCCGCGCTCCAGACCGCGGCCGGTCCGTGCGCCCTGCGCACAGCCGCCCCACCGAATCCGGTCGGGCGTGCTCTCTTCCCCAGGCTCCCACGCCGGGAAACCCGTCCGCGGTCCTTGAGGCACCAACAGACCTCTCCTCGTCGACCAAAGGACAGCCGATGACCCAGACAACCCACCTCCGACTCGCCGCGGTCCTGGCAGCCGGATTCATCGTCACCTCCCACGGCGTCGCCCTCGCCGACACCACGACCAGCGGTAACGGGTCGATCGGCGGCGGTAACCAGGTGGTGCTCGACGTCGACGCCCCGGTCAACGCCTGCGGGAACGCCATCGCGGTCCTGGGCGTGGCCGGAGCCAACTGCACCGGCGGCGACGCCAAGGTGACCGAGACCAAGACCCCGAAGGACCCCTACCCCGGCTACGAGGGCTACGACCCGGAGGAGCCCGAGGAAGAGCCCGAGGAAGAGGAGCCGGTCGAGGAGGAGCCCGAGGAGGAGCCGCGCGAGGAAGAGCCCGAGGAAGAGGAGCCGGTCGAGGAGGGGCCGGAGGAAGAAGAGGAGCGCGAGGAGCAGGCCGAGGAGGAGAAGCCCTCTCCCGAGCCCTCCGCGTCCGCGTCTCCTTCCGCTCCGCCCGCCGACGAGAGCCGCCTCGCGGTCACCGGTACCGACCAGAGCGCCCTCGCCGGGCTGCTGGCCGCCGCGGTCCTGGCGGTCGCCGCCGGCGCCGGGCTCCTGCTCTTCGGCAAGCGCCGCAGGGCCCGCGCCTGATCAGCTTCCCGGGCCGTACGGCCCGGGGGTTGACGCGAGTCCCGTAGCACCGGCCAAGGCCATGTGCTCGGGGTTCACGTCAGCCGCCGCCCAACCAGGGCGGAGCTGATCGACGGGGTGCGAACGTCCGCACGCAGCCAGCGAAGACGGACGCGGCCGCACCCGACAGCCCGGCAGACCCGCACCGACCAGGTGCGGAGCCGACCGGATGATCCCCGGCCTTGGCCGAAGGCCCGCGCCCCACCCAGGGGCGTGGAACGGCCTGTGGCCCACAGCACGACACCTTCTCATCTACTCGTTCACTCGAAAGGACTTCCCACATGCGTAAGTGGGCTAGCACCTCCGCGAAGTCCGTGCTCCTGGCGGCCGGCTTCGTGGCCCTGGGCAGCGGCGTCGCCTTCGCCGACAGCGACGTGGCCACCAGCGGTAACGGTTCGGTTCTGGGAGGCAACCAGGCCGTCCTGAACGCCGACGTCCCCGTCAACGTCACCGGCAACGCCGTCGGCGCCGTGGCCGGGATCGCGGGCGCCTCCAGCACCGGCTCCGACGCCAAGGTGATCGACCGCCACCGCAACGAGGTGCACACCTCGGGCAACGGCTCGATCCTGGGCGGCAACCAGCTGGTCGTCGACGGCGACATCCCCGTGAACGTCTCCGGTAACGCGATCGGCGCCCTGGGCGGCGTCGCGGGCGCCTCCACCACCGACAGCGACGCCAAGGTCGTGCACGACGGCCACGGCCACAAGAAGGGCCACAAGAAGGGCCACAGCCCTGACATCGCCACCTCCGGCAACGGCTCGCTCATCGGCGGCAACCAGATCGTCGGTGACCTGGACGTCCCCGTGAACGTCTCCGGTAACGCGATCGGCGCCGTGGGCGGCGTCGCGGGTGCGGCGGCCACCGACGCCGACGCGATCGTCCGGAACAGCCACCACCACGGCGGCCACGACAAGGGCCACGACAAGGGCCACGACAACGGTTACCACCACGAGGTTGAGCACCAGTCTGCTCCGGTGACCACGCAGGACCTGGTCGCCGAAGCCCTCGACAACGTCCAGCTCCTGCCGGACACCTCCGGTGTGGACGCGGGCGTCCTGCGCCAGTCCGCCCCGGTCGAGCACCAGTCCGCCCCGGTTCGCGAGCACCAGTCCATCGCCACCTCCGGCAACGGCTCCGTGCTCGGCGGCAACCAGGCCGTCCTGGACCTGGACGTCCCCGTGAACGTGGCCGGTAACGCGGTCGGCGCCGTGGGTGGCGTCGCGGGTGCGGCCGCCACCGACAGCGACGCCGTGATCAAGGAGCCCAAGCGCCACATCGCGACCTCCGGCAACGGCTCCCTGGCCGGCGGCAACCAGCTGGTCGCCGACGCCGACGTGCCGGTGAACGTCGCGGGCAACGCGGTCGGCGCCGTCGCGGGTGTGGCCGGTGCCAGCGCGACCGACTCCGACGCCAAGATCGTGCGCCAGAGCGCCGAGACCGAGTCGCAGTCCTCCGCCCTGGACAGCATCCCGCTGGTCAGTGAGCTGCCCGAGGTCCCCGTCTCCGAGATGCTGCCGGTCGGCTACGACCTGAGCGAGACCGCCGCCCAGTCGGTCGAGGAGCACGCCCCCGAGCGGGCGCAGGAACTGCCCGAGGCCACCGAGATCCCCTCCGTCGACCCGGTCGGTGACCTGCTGGGCGCCGTGGGCGTGGGCCTGTAGGGACCAGAACGGCTCCGCGAGGGGTCGAGCGGGGGGTGTGCCCAGACACGGCCACCCGTCGAACCAGGGGAGTGCGGCCTCCCGTTCCGTTATGGAACGCGGTGGACTGCGGGAAGCCGGACCCCCGGGCGCGGCGGTGGCGGTGGAAAGGGTCAGTGTCCCCGCTACCGGCACCCAGGTGCCGTAGACGTCCGAAGCACTGTGTTTCGAAGCGCAGGGTGTTCGAAACGCAGGTGGTGAGTCGCCTCCGCCCTCCCGTTCCGTTATGGAACGCGGTGGACTGCGGGAGCGCGGAGGTGGCGACCACCGGCTGAAGGACGTGAGCCGAGTCCTCCCGGGAATATCCGGGAGGACTCGCCGCATTCTGGAGGCAGGGACACCCTGAACCGCTCAAGTGTGATGCAAGTCACTGGGAAAGGGTGTTCCGGGTGCTCGCCAGAGCCGGAAACGGTGCGAAGGAGAGCGCCGCCACGGCCGGTAGCGCACGTTAGGGGCCGGTACCGGTCCGGGTAGCGCTTATTCTGCGGGTGCCGGTGGGTAAGGGCCGAGAGTCCGCGCGGGGTGAGCCCCGAATGAGGGATCAGGCCCGCTCACCGACGGGGGAGTGCCTGTAGTTCGGTTACTGTCGGTTCCCACGGGATCCGAAGGACCGCGGCCGACAGAACACGTAAGGCTAGACGTAGGGGAAACAGCGTGCCACCCACGAAGGGCAGCGCCGGCAAGAACGGCTCGAAGGACAAGGCAGGTCAAGGAGCGGGTACCGCTCTCGTCATCGTCGAGTCACCAGCCAAGGCGAAGACCATCGCCGGTTACCTGGGGCGCGGCTACGTCGTGGAGTCCAGCATCGGCCACATCCGCGACCTGCCTACCAAGGCCGCGGAGATCCCCGCCAAGTACAAGGGGCAGCCCTGGGCCCGGCTCGGCGTGGACGTGGACGGCGACTTCGAACCGCTCTATGTCGTCAACACCGACAAGAAGGCGCACGTCAAGAAGCTCAAGGAGCTCATGGCGGACGCCGACGAACTCCTACTCGCCACAGATGAGGACCGCGAGGGCGAGGCCATCGCCTGGCACCTGCGCGAAGAACTCAACCCCCGGATCCCCGTCCGCCGGATGGTCTTCAACGAGATCACCAAGGACGCCATCCAACACGCCGCGAACAACACGCGCGACCTGAACACCCGTCTGGTCAGCGCCCAGGAGACGCGGCGCATCCTGGACCGCCTCTACGGCTACGAGGTCTCCCCCGTGCTGTGGAAGAAGGTCATGCCGAAGCTCTCGGCGGGCCGCGTGCAGTCCGTGGCCACCCGGCTGGTGGTCGAGCGCGAGCGCGAGCGCATGGCGTTCACCTCCGCCGATTACTGGGACCTCAAGGCGGTCTTCGACGCGACCGACGCCGGTGCCGCCGAGGGGCCCTCCGCCTTCCCCGCCACGCTGGTCTCCGTCGACGGCAAACGCATCGCCGCCGGACGTGACTTCGGTCCCCAGGGCACGATCCGCGCCGACCGTGACGTGCGCCACCTGGACGAGGCGACCGCCCGGGGCCTGGCCGAGCGCCTGGCCGGGGCTGGGTTCGCGGTCAAGTCGGTGGAGCGCAAGCCCTACCGTCGCTCGCCGTACGCGCCGTTCCGCACCACCACCCTCCAGCAGGAGGCGTCCCGCAAGCTCAACCTGTCCGCGAAGCAGACCATGCAGGTCGCCCAGCGGCTGTACGAGAACGGGCACATCACCTACATGCGTACCGACAGCACCACGTTGTCGGACAGCGCGGTCAACGCCGCCCGCAACCAGGTGCGGCGCCTGTACGGCGGCGACTACCTGCCGGACAAGCCGCGCGTGTACGCCAAGAAGGTGAAGAACGCGCAGGAGGCGCACGAGGCGATCCGCCCCGCCGGCGACACCTTCCGTACCCCGAACGAGAGCGGCCTGAGCGGCCCCGAGTTCCGCCTCTACGAGCTCATCTGGAAGCGCACCGTCGCCTCCCAGATGAAGGACGCGGTCGGTGAGTCCGTCACCGTGCGGATCGAGGGGACCTCCACCGACGGCGAGGTCGCCGAGTTCAGCGCCAGCGGCAAGATCATCACCTTCCACGGGTTCCTCAAGGCCTACGTGGAGGGCTCCGACGACCCGGCCGCCGACCTGGACGACCGCGAGCGCCGCCTGCCCGCCATGGCCGAGAACGACCCGGTCAAGGCGCAGAGCCTGGAGGCCGAGGGGCACAGCACCCGGCCGCCCGCGCGCTACACCGAGGCCAGCCTGGTCAAGGAACTGGAAGAGCGGGAGATCGGCCGCCCCTCCACCTACGCCTCGATCATCGGCACCATCCTGGACCGCGGCTACGTGTTCAAGAAGGGCACGGCACTCGTGCCGTCCTTCCTGGCCTTCGCCGTGGTACAGCTGCTGGAGCGGCACTTCGGCAACCTGGTGGACTACGAGTTCACCGCGCGCTTGGAGGACAGCCTCGACGACATCGCCAAGGGCGAGGCCGAGAGTCTGCCCTGGCTGCGCCGGTTCTACTTCGGCGGCCAGGACGCCCAGGGCAATGAGGAGACCGGGCTCAAGGCGCTGGTGGGCGACCACATCACGGAGATCGACCCCAAGGAGGTCAGCTCCATCCCGCTGCCCGGCACCGACATCGTGCTGCGGGTGGGGCGCTACGGCCCCTACCTGGACCGCGAGGGCGTCCGGGTGAACGTGCCGGAGGACCTGGCGCCGGACGAGCTCACCGAGGCCAAGGCCGAGGAGCTGTTCGCCCAGCCCAGCGGGGACCGGGAACTCGGCGAGGACCCGGAGAGCGGCCACATGATCGTGGCCAAGTCCGGGCGCTTCGGCCCCTACGTCACCGAGGTCATCCCGGAGCCGGAGGAGCCCGAGGGCGAGACCAAGCCCAAGGCCAAGAAGGCCGCCAAGGTCAAGCCGCGCACCAGCTCGCTGCTGAAGAGCATGGACCTGGACACGGTCACCCTGGAGGACGCGCTGCGCCTGCTGTCCCTGCCCCGCGTGGTGGGCCAGATCGACGGCGACGACGTCACCGCCCAGAACGGCCGCTACGGTCCTTACCTCAAGAAGGGCACAGACAGCCGCTCCCTGGAGACCGAGGAGCAGATGTTCACGGTCACCCTGGAGGAGGCCCAGGCGATCTTCGCCCAGCCCAAGCAGCGCGGGCGCCGCGCCGCCGCCCCGCCGCTGCGCGAGCTCGGCGAGGACCCGGCGTCGGGCGCCAAGATGGTGATCAAGGACGGCCGTTTCGGTCCTTACGTCACCGACGGCGAGGTCAACGCCTCCCTGCGCAAGGGTGACGAGGTCGAGTCGATCACCGACGAGCGCGCTGCCGAGCTGCTGGCCGAGCGCCGGGCCAAGGCGCCCGCCAAGAAGAAGGCACCGACCAAGAAGCCCGCCGCCAAGAAGACTCCGGCGAAGAAGACGGCCACCGCGAAGAAGACGGCCACCACCACGGTCAAGAAGGCGGCGGCGAAGAAGCCCGCGGCCAAGAAGACCGGTGAGCCGAAGACCACCGCGAAGAAGGCCGCCGAGGAGTAAGCGGGCACAGGGCAAGCAGCACAGAAGTAGGCAGCACAGAAGTAGCCAACACAGAGTAGGCAGATCGCGGTCACACGTACTCACCTGGGCGTTCCCACACGGGGCGCTCGGGTGAGTGGTGTACCGGGGTATCGCAACGGATACGCAACTTCATCCTCTGTTCGGGGATGATCTTCCGTACTACTGTGTGCCTGACGGATGGGGCCACCGAAACGTGTGTGACCCCGAACGTATCCCCCGAATTCCCTGGACAGGTGGTCACGCCTGTCAGTTCCTATCCCCCTCATCGATAATCTTGAGCGCTATGAGCAGATCTGCACCCCTGGGAGCGCCGGCCGAGGCGCAGAACGTCCTCGCGATCACACCCTTCAGAAGGCTGTGGATCTCGCTTTCCCTCTCCAGCCTCGGGGACTGGCTGAGCCTGCTGGCGTTGGTGTCCCTCGCGGCCATCTTCACCGCCGAAAGCTCCACACTCGTCCACTATCTCGCCGTCACCGGCGTCGTCGCCATCAAACTCGCCCCCGCGGTCCTGCTCAGCCCCCTCGTCGGGTCTCTCGCGGACCGGCTGGACCGGCGGTGGACGATGGTCAGCGGCGACGTGCTGCGCGGTCTCCTCTACGTCTCCATCCCGGTCGTCGGGCTGCTGTCCTCCGGCTTCGCGCTGCAGTGGCTGCTGATCGCGAGCCTGCTCGCGGAGATCGTCGCGCTCCTGTGGACCCCCGCCCGGGACGCCACGATCCCCACCCTCGTCCCCAAGCGGATGCTCGGCCAGGCCAACAAACTGACCTTGCTGGCGACCTACGGGGCCGCTCCGGTCGCCGCCCTGCTGTTCGCCGCGCTGGCCTCGGTCAGCAACCTGCTCGGCGCGCTCGTGCCGTCCATGGCCAATCCCGAGGCTGACGTCGCCCTCTACCTCAACGCCCTGACGTTCTTCGTCGCGGCGATTGTCGTCGCCTCGCTGCCGCTGCCCAAACACGCGGTGTCCAAGGGTTCGCTGAGCCCCAACCGGGACGCGAACACGATCCACGCGGTCCTCGCCGGTCGCACCGCGGTCGGCAGCGGCCCGCTGGTCCGCGGTGTGGTCACCGGCCTGGCCGTTACCGCGGCCGCGGGCGGTCTCGTCCTCGGCGTGGGCCGACCGCACGTGGAGAACCTCGGCGCGGGCAACGCCGGTTTCGGCATCCTGGTCGCCGCGCTCTTCCTGGGCCTGGGGCTGGGCGTGGTCTCCGGGCCGCGCGTCCTCAAGCAGTTCAGCCGTCGCCGCCTGCTCGGGGTGGCCGTCGTCCTGGGCGCGCTGGCCCTGCTGTTCACCGGCGCCATCTCCGACATGGTGCTCTCCGCGGTCCTGGCCCTCGTCCTGGGCCTGGGCACCGGTCTGACCTGGGTGACCGGAACTGGGCTGATCAGCGTGGAGGTGGAGGAGGAGCAGCGCGACTCCGCATTCGCCCTCCTGCACGGCACCGGCCGTCTTGCCCTGCTCCTGGGCGC
Source organism: Nocardiopsis valliformis DSM 45023 (assembly GCF_000340985.1). Classification (NCBI taxonomy): domain Bacteria; kingdom Bacillati; phylum Actinomycetota; class Actinomycetes; order Streptosporangiales; family Nocardiopsidaceae; genus Nocardiopsis; species Nocardiopsis valliformis. The sequence goes on along the minus strand of NZ_ANAZ01000002.1, from coordinate 140,795 downwards.
CATCCTGGCCCCGCTGGCCGTCGGGTTCGCCGGTGACCACGAGATCCCGCTGGGCGGACCGCTCACCTACGACCTGTACGGCAGCGGCCTGGTCCTGATGGCGGGCGGCCTGATCGCGGTCATCGCGGCGGTCGTCGCCTACCGGCAGGCCAACACCGGCGACCCGGAGGCCGGGCCCGGCCTGCTCCCCGAACTCTTCGCGGCCCTGCGCGGGGTTACCCCCACGGCCGAACAAGAGGAGGAGGCCCGGCTCACCGGCGCCTTCATCGTGTTGGAGGGCGGCGAGGGCGCGGGCAAGTCCACCCAGGTGCGCGAGCTGACGGTGTGGCTGCGCGACCAGGGCTTCGAGGTGGTGGGCACCCGCCAGCCGGGTGCCACCAAGCTCGGTATGCGGCTGCGCGGCATTCTGCTGGACCGCGAGAACTCGCACATCACCGACCGCGCCGAGGTGCTCCTCTACGCGGCGGACAAGGCCGACCACGTCGAGCAGGAGATCCTTCCGGCGCTGCGCCGCGGCGCCGTGGTGATCAGCGACCGCTACGTGGACTCCCTGCTCGCCTACCAGGGCGCCGGGCGCGACCTGGCGGTGGAGGACGTGGGCGAGATCAGCGCCTGGGCCACCCAGGGCCTGGTTCCGGACCTCACGGTGTTGCTGGACGTGCGGCCCGAGGACGGCCTGTCCCGTCTGGGCGGCCCGGCCGACCGCATCGAGTCGGAGTCGGTGGAGTTCCACACCAGGGTCCGCAAGGGCTTCCGCTCGCTGGCCGAGGCCAACCCGGACCGCTACCTGGTGCTCGACGCCCGGGAGCCGCAGGAGAAGATCACCCGGGAGATCCAGCGCCGGTTGCGTCCGCTGCTGCCCGACCCGATCGACTCCAGCTCGGAGGCGGTCACGGGCATGATCCCGGTGATCCGCCCCGAGCAGGAGGCGTAACAGCACGTGTAGCCGGGCGCCTGACCGGGCGCCGGACAGCGTCCCGAGAACGTACGAAGGGCCCCTCCCCGCGCGGTGGGAGGGGCCCTTCGGGCTGTTCGGTCCGGTACGGGCGGGGTCAGCGGGTGAGCGTCCAGGTGCCGTCCGCGGTGACCGCCAGGATGAGAGTGCCCGCGGTCAGGGTCGTCTGCCCGTCGTAGGAGCCGATCTCGTTGGCGAGCAGGTCGCGGCTGGTGTCGGTGTAACCCCAGATCGCGAAGTTGCTCGAGCCGTCGTGGGCCATGTCCAGGGTGGTGAGCCCCTCAGGGGTCCACTCCAGCTGGACGACGTCGTCGCCACTGCCGGTGAACTCGTCGTCGGAGTCACCCCAGCTAGTCGCGGCCGACAGCGGTTCCAGGGAGATCTCCCAGGCCCCGTCGGCGCTGATCTCCAGCGCGGCCATCTCCTCGCGGGGGCCTCCGTTGTAGAGCACGCTCCCGTCGTAGGAGCCGATCTCGTTGACCAGCAGGTCGCTGTTGCCGCCCTCGGAGTCCAGGGCCCACACGGCGAAGTTCGAGGATCCGTTGTGACTGAACCGTGCGATGCGCGCGTCGTCGTGGAATTCGACCTCGACGACGGTGTCGCCGGTCCCGCTGAACTCCAGGGTCTCGTGCTCGGGGAAGGCCGGTGCCTCCTCCGTTTCCTCCTCCTCGGGTTCCTCGTCCTCCACGGCCGCCTCGACCTCGGCGGTTTCCTCCGCCTGCTCCTCCTCGCTCTCCTCTGCGGTGACCGCGGGGCGGGGGTCGGCTGTGGTGGTGCCGGAGAGCGCTGACATGCAGGCGCCGATGACGGCGAGGACGAGGAGGATCACGAAGAGGGATCCGCAGCCGAGCCCGACCTTGGCGCCGGTGGACATGGATCGTTGCTGCGGTTGCTGCGGCGGGCCGTAGGGAGGTTGCTGGGGGCCCTGGCCGCCGGGGCCGTAGGGAGGCGGAGGGCCTTGCGGGCCGCCTGGGCCGTGGGGAGGTTGCTGGGGGCCCTGTCCGCCGGGGCCGTAGGGAGGCGGAGGGCCTTGCGGGCCGCCTGGGCCGTGGGGAGGTTGCTGGGGGCCCTGTCCGCCGGGGCCGTAGGGAGGCGGAGGGCCTTGCGGGCCGCCTGGGCCGTGGGGAGGCTGGGGCGGGGGAGGGGGCTGGGTCACGTGCGCTCCGAGCTCTCATGGGGGATAAAAAGGTGCACGTTCGCTGAGCGGGGGCGCGTGTCGGTGCCCAATGTAGCCGGGATGCCCGCGGGGTGGGAGCGCGAGTCTCGGCGCCCTGCCGGGCGGGGTCAGCGGGTGATGGTCCAGGAGCCCTGGGACTGGACCTCGATCAGGACGGTCCGCAGGGTCAGCGTCATCTGGCCTTCGTAGTCGCCGATCTCGTTGACCAGCGAACTGGTGGCGGTGTTGTCGTAGGAGCGCAGGGAGAAGTTGCTCGATCCCGTGTGGGTCACGTCCAGCGTGGAGAAGTTGTTCGGGGACCAGAGCAGCTGGACGACATCGTCACCGCTGCCGCCGTACTCCGTCTCGGTGGCCTCCCAGTGGTCCGCGGCCGACAGCGGCTCCAGGCTGATCTCCCAGTCGCCGTCGGCGTGGATCAGCAGGGCGTCATAGTCGTCGATCAGGCTCGGCGGGGCCAACAGGAGGCGCCCCTCGTACCCGCCACCCCGACGGATCAGCTCCCATTGCGTCTCGGCCTCGGAGTCCACGGACCACACGGAGATGCCCCCGGCCCCCTTGTTACTGATGGAGAGGATCCGCGGCTCCTCGTTGGTCTCGATCTCGACGGTGGTCCGGCCGCTCCCGCTGAACTCCTGGACCTCGAAGTCGGCGAACTCCGGCGGGGTGCCCGGGTCCTGGGGTCCGGCCTCGTCCCCGTCTCCGTCTCCGGGCTGGTCCTCGGGGTCCTGCGGCCCGTCCTGCGGCTCCTCCTCTCCCTCGGGCTCGACGGCCCCGGAGGGGGAGGGCGGCGGTTCGGCGACGAGGGAGGTTCCCCCTGGGCGCACCCACACGAAGTATCCGATGAGGATGAGGACCAGCAGGACCGTGCCCGCGGCGGCACCGCCGAGGGCGATCTTGGCGCCGGTGGACAGGCTTTCGGGCGGTGCGGGCGGCCCGTACGGGGACCGGTGCGGGCCGGAGGGGAAGTGCTGCGGTCCGGAGGAGTGCTGTGGGCCATGCGGTGGCTGCGGGGGAGGTGGCTGGCTCACCGGCGCTCCGTGCGGTCGGGGGTGGACGGGTTCATTATCGTAGGACCGGCGCGACCGTGTCCCGGCCGGGGACCCACTACGCCGTCCGCGGTGAGTCCCTTGGCCGTCTGGTAGTCCTTGACGGCGGCCGTGAGCCGCTCGTCGAAGTGCTCGACAGCGTGGAACGACGTCGAGGTAGCCGAAGTCGAAGAGCATGGACTTCACGACCGATACCTCCCAGCGGCCGTCGCCCTCCGAGAGGACGGGCCACGACGCGGCCTCGATGGTGGCGACCACCTCGGGAGGCGTGTTCGGGCCGTCTGCCAGCGCGGCCGGAGCCCCGGCGAGCCCGACCCCCGCGACCATGGCGCCCGACGCGATCAGCATGGTGATCCCGCGTGCCTTCGACACGTGTTCCCCTTCCGTGAGTCGGCGGCGCCTCCCCGTCCGCGGAGCCCGCGTTCACTTTCGGGCCCCTTCTGACCTGGTCCGGCCGTGCGGAAAACCGGAGGACGGGGGGCGCGTCGGTGACCGCTTCACCGGGATGGGGGAGAGGGTCCGGGAAAGGCCTGTGGAAAACGGATCGGGTGTCGGTGCGGGCTCCTATTGTGGAAGCCTGACATTCCATGCGGTCCGGGGGGAAAGCTTGACGGTCTTCGACGACCTCGTCGGCCAGGCGGCGGCGAGCGCACAGCTGAAGCGCGCCGTGGCCGGTGCGGCCGATCTCCTGGCCGGGGGACGCGGCGCCGGCATGACCCACGCCTGGTTGTTCACCGGCCCGCCCGGCTCCGGCCGGGAGGAGGCAGCGCGTGCCTTCGCGGCCGCCCTCCAATGCCCGGTCGGGGGCTGCGGACGTTGCGACTCCTGCCATCAGGTGCTGACCGGAACCCACCCGGACATGCTCTACGTGCAGCCCAGCGGGCTGAGCTTCGGTGTGGCCGCCACCCGTGACCTCGTGCTCCGCGCCGGGTCCAAGCCGTCCGGCGGGAACTTCCGGATCGTGCTCTTCGAGGACGCCGACCGGGCCACCGAGGCCGCCTCCAACGCGCTGCTCAAGGCGGTGGAGGAACCCTCGCCGCGCACGGTGTGGCTGTTGTGCACCCCCACCCCGGACGACCTGCTCATCACCATCCGCTCCCGCTGCCGTCTGGTCACCCTGGCCAGTCCCGGCACCAGACAGATCGTCGACGCCCTCGTCCAGCGGGACGGGGTGGACACGGTCACCGCCGAGGCCGCCGCCAGAGCCGCCGCGGGACGGGTGGACCGCGCCCGGCAGCTGGCCACCGACCCGGAGGCGCGCCGCCGCCGGGAGGAGGTCCTGTCCATCCCGGCCGGGCTGGACGGACTCGGCGCCTGCGTGACCGCGGCCGCGCGCCTGTTCGAGATCGCCGAGGAGGAGTCCAAGGCGCTCACCACCGCCCTCAACGAGAAGGAGAAGGACGACCTCAAGGCGGCCTTCGGCGAGGGTTCCACCGGCAAGGGCGTGGCCAAGGCGGTCCGCGGCGCGGCGGGGGCCCTCAAGGACCTGGACGAACGGCAAAAGCGCAGGGCCACCCGGATCAAGCGGGACTCCTACGACCGGGCCCTGCTCGACCTGGCCGCCTTCTACCGGGACGTGCTCGCCCTCCAGCTAGGCGCGACGGTGGAGCTGTCCACCGCCGAGCGCTCCGGCGACCTGGAGCGGATCGCCCGTTCCGGTACCCCTGAGTCCACGCTCAGAAGGATCGACGCGATCATGGCCTGCCGTGGTCGGATCGCGGCCAACGTGCACCCGCAGATCGCCATGGAGGCGATGACCTCCGCGCTCCTGGCAGGCTAGGCCACGATGCGGGGCCGGGGGCGGATCCCGGCACTTCGGGGCGGCGGGCTCGGGGTACGGGCGGTCGCGGAGCCCGGGACAATAGTGCGGCTACGGGATTCGAGTGAAGGCGGTTACGGGTGGGGACGAGGCTTCGGGGTCCGTTGGCGGTACTGCTCACTGGGGCGGTGCTGGTCTCCGGGTGTACGGCGGGCGGCGACACGGCCGGCGAGGACAGCGGCGGCGGTGACGGCACCCGGGTGGACGTCGCGGAGCAGGAGCTCCTCTGGGAGGAGTGCGACAGCGGCCTGCCCGGCAGCGAGTGCACGGTCTTCGAGGCGCCGCTGGACTACGACGACCCCGACGGGGAGCGGATCGAGATCGCGGTCAAGCGCTTCCCCGCCACCGGCGACGACGTCATCGGCTCCCTGCTGGTCAACCCCGGCGGCCCCGGCGGCTCCGGCTTCGACTTCGTCGACCACGCCCCCTACAGCGTCAGCGAGGCGGTGCGGGAGAACTTCGACGTGGTCGGTTTCGACCCGCGCGGCGTGGGCCGCAGCACCCCGCTGACCTGCCTGGACGCCGAGGAGATCGACGACTACCTCGGAACCGACTACGGCGAGGCCGACGATCTCGCCGACCTCAGCCCCGAGGGGCTCGACCAGATCGAGGCCAAGAGCCGCGCCTTCGTCGAGGCCTGCGAGGAGAACGACCCCGAACTGATGCGCAATATCGGCACCGCCGACGTCGCCCGCGACATGGACGTGCTGCGCGGGCTGCTCGGCGACGAGCAGCTCACCTACCTCGGCGCCTCCTACGGCACGCACATCGGCGCGCAGTACGCCGAGCAGTTCCCGGAGCGAGTTCGCGCCCTGGTGCTCGACGGCGCGGTCGACCCCAGCCAGGACCAGCTGAGCGTGAGCGTGCAGCAGGCCACCGGTTTCGAGACGGCGCTGCGCTCCTTCGTCGAGGACTGCCTGACCAGACCCGACTGCCCCCTCGGTAGCCCGGGGGACAGCGTCGACCAGGGCATCGCGGTTCTGGACGATTTCCTGGCGGACACGGCGGCCGAGCCACTCAGCAGTGCCACCGACGACGACCGCGAGGTCAACCGGGCCCGCGCCGAGCTGGGCGTGCTCGCGGCCCTGTACACCGAGAACTGGTGGCCGCGGGTGCGCGAGGCGCTCACCGACGCCATGGAGGGCGGCGACGGCACCGGACTGCTGCTGCTCGGCGACGACCTGTACGGGCGCGGCGACCTGGCCGAGTACGAGAACTCCACCGCGGCGCTCGTCGCCGTGAACTGCTCGGACTCGGAGGCGCCCCGCGAGGTGGAGGCCTACGCGGAGGCGGCGGCCGAGGCCGCCCAGGAATCGCCGATGTTCGGCCCGATGCTGGCCTGGGGTGCTCTGGCCTGCGCGTTCTGGCCGGAGGAGGCGGTGGCCCCGCTCGCCGAGCTCAACGCCCCGGGCGCCGACCCGATCATGGTGGTGGGCACCACACGCGACTCCGCCACCCCCTACGCCTGGTCCGAGGCGCTCGCCGCCCAGCTGGACTCGGGTTTCCTGGTCACCCGGGACGGCGACGGCCACACCGGCTACCGCATGGGCGATGACTGCGTGGACACGATGGTCGACGACTACCTGCTGGAACTGGCCGTACCGGACGACGGGATGGCCTGTGCCGGTCCTCGCGCGGACGAGGTCGGCTAGCCGTGATCCGGGCGGCCGGGAAAACGGTACGCGCCACTCATCGGAGGCGTTAGACTGGTTTCTGCTTCGGCACGTGCAACACGTGCCGGTGTGCCGCCTTAGCTCAGTCGGCAGAGCGATTCACTCGTAATGAATAGGTCATCGGTTCGATTCCGATAGGCGGCTCAGCCACCTCAGGCCCGTCCGGGAGATCCCGGACGGGCCTGAGGCGTTGACGGGGCCGGTCCCCAGGGACGACGGCACGCTTCCCGGCGGTGGCGCTACGGTACGTAGCGCACAAAGTCCCCCGAACCGGGAGCATTCGGATGTACACCGCTCGGGTCTCACAGACCGACCCCCACGCGTTCGCCTCACTGCGGGCGGTCCTCCGGGATGCCCGGTACGCGAACACGGACCTGTACCTCCACGTGGAGCCGGGCCGGTACGCGGAGCCCTACGCCCTGGAGATCACCTCCAGGGTCATGATCGTTCCGGTCGAGGGGCCTGGCACCGTGGAGATCTCCGTGGCGGCGGCGGACAGTGTGTTCGTCGTGAAGGGGGACCGGGGCGCACTGGAGCTGTACGGGATCCACGTGCGGGGCAGGGCCGACATGCCGGACTCCCCGACGGTCCTTGCGGAGCAGGGGACCCGGTTCAAGGCCGTCGACAGCGTGTTCACCTCCGGCACCGAGGTCGAGGTCAACGGGGACGGTACCGAGGTGGTCAACTGCCGCTTCGACGGCTGCGATCTCTACTGGAAGCGGGGGACCGGCGGCTTCGTGCGCGACGCCGTCTTCCGAGGGGCGGGCCTGACCTTCTGGCGCGCGGTCAACCCCACAGTCAGCTCGGTGCGGTTCAGCGACTATGACCAAGGTTCCCTGACCATCGCCGACTCCAGCGTGATGGTGACCGACTGCGTCATGTCCAGCTTCGGGAAAGCCAAAGGCGGTTCGCTCATCGTCAAAGACGGGTCCGACGCCCGGTTCAACAACCTCTCGATCACCGGCAGCCCGGACTACTCGGTACTCGCGGTCGGCGAGGGCACCCGTGTCGCCTTCAACGGATTCAGCCTGACCGCATGGACCAACGAGAAGTCCGGGATCGCCATCGGCCTGGGCGCCGAGGTCAGCTTCGCGGCCAGCCGGATTGATGCTGTCGGTGCCGCTTCCACCGCCGTGACGGTGAGCGAGGGAGGAACGGTCACGGTCGAGGACCTGGTCGTCGAGAACACCGGAGCACAGGCCTTCTTCGTTAAGGAGAGCAGACTCTCGGGCCGCGGGCTCGTCTGCAGACGACTGGGTTCGTACGCGATCGCGGCTCTCCGGAGCCGGATCGAGCTGGCGGACGTCGAGTTCACGGCCAGGCTCCCCGGTGCCGAAAACGATGCCAGCGGCTTCTACCTGTCGGACAGCCGGTTGGACGCGGACGGGGTCAGGGCTTCGGAGCTGACCGGAACGGTGATCCTGACTTCCGACGACTCCCAGGCGACCCTGACGTCGGTCTCCGCTGAGCGCGTGTGGAAACCGGTCATGGCCCTCGGGATCAGCACGGTCAGGGTGCACGGCGCGCGGGTCACCGAGAGCGGGGCCGCGGCTTTCAGCACGAACGACAGGGGTTCCCTGACGGTGGTGGACGCCCTGGTCTCCGGTACCGGGGACACGGCGGTGTGGTCCCGGGGCGGCTCCCTCAACCTGACCTCGGTGACGGTCAGCGGTACTGCCGGGGCCGGGGCGGCGGTCGAGGAGGGCGCTGAGCTGACCCTGGAGGACACCGTGGTCCGGGACGGGCACGGCGTCGGGGTCAGCGTGCGCGGCGCGAAGAGCCAGGTGAAGCTACTCCGTTCCCGGATCACCGGCAACGCGCTGGCGGGCGTCCAGGCACACTCGGACGCGGTCGTGGAGATGCGCGACGTCGTCCTCCGGGACAACGGCGGCGGAGACTGGGTGTACTTGGCGGAGGGGGCGGAGTGAGCGCTACCGTACATAGCGCACACATGCCCCTTGTGCCCGTAATCCCCTGAGTACCCCTCCCTTCGTACCCCCACGTACCCCCGAGGAGCCGCCGCATGTACACGGTCCGTGTGTCGAAGACCGATCCCCGAGCCTTCTCCTCCCTCGGGGACGCGGTCAGGGACCCTCGGTACGCGAATCTGGACCTGTACCTCCAGGTTGATCCGGGCTACTACATCGAGCCCCGGGGCGTCGGGGTGCAACGGAAACTGGTCGTGGTGCCGGCCCAGGGGCCCGAGACGGTGGTGGTCGCGGGGCCCCAGGAGGGCAACGTCTTCAACGTCAAGGGTGAGCTGGAGCTCTACGGCGTCAAGATCGTCGGCAACAGCTCTGAGTACCCGTCGCTGTACACGCACGAAGGCAGCCGGTTCAAGGCGGTCGACTGCTGGTTCGAAGGCAGCGTCCGGATAGAACTGAACGGCCGCACACAGGAACTGCTGAACTGCACCTTCGTGGGGGCCGGTGTCCGCTGGTTCGAGGGCGGCGGTCAGATCAGCAACGCCACCTTCCGCAGGGCCGTACTCCGCATCGAGAAGAACGCTCGTCCGGAGGTGAACGCGGTCGAATTCAGCGGCGGGAACCCCGAGTGGAACAGCCTGACCGTTGACGGCGCCTCGATCACGGTCACCGACTGCGTCATCAAGGACGGCGGGAGCGAAGCCGGGGCAGCGGTGGCCGTGCTCGGCGGTGCCAAAGCGCGGTTCACCAACATCTCGCTTCCCGAGCAGAGGTGGTTGCCGATCATGGTGCGGGGCAGGGACACCCGCGCGGAGTTCAGCAATCTGTTGGTGTCCGGCGGGGAGGAAGACCACCCCTCGATCAGTTTCATCGAAGGCGCTTCGGGGAGCATCGAGGGCGCGCGGATCAGCAACATGAGTTCCGCGGCCCTGAGCGTGAGCGACGCGGCCCTGACGGCGAACGGTCTCGCCTGTGAGGACCTGACGGGCATCGCTCTTCACGTGACGAAGGGCAGCGTGACCGGCGGCGGGCTCACCTTCAGCCGACTCGGGAACCATGCGGTCTTCGGTGTCGACGCACAGATCGATCTGTCCGACATCGAGATGCGGGACCCCCTCCCCAGTACTAACGAGGGCCTCGCCGGTATCTCCATGTTGCGCTCCCGGCTCCAGCTCAACCGGGTGCGGGCGTCCGGATCGAGGGGACCGGTGGCCATCACCGTGAAGTCCGACGCGACCCTGACCGACATCACCGCCGAGGGCGGTTGGGGCGGGCTCGTGGTCAAGGACGACAGCACGGTCAAGGTACGCGGCCTGCGGACCGCCAAGGCCGAGAGCAACGGCATGCTGGTGATGTCGGGTGCGTTCGTCGAGGCCGAGGACGTCGACATCTCCGAGGCCGCCTACGATTCCGTCTACGTCGAGGGCGCACGCCTCACGCTGCGCTCGTCCACGGTGAGCCAGAGCAAGGGGCAGGGGGTCGGGGTCCTGCAGGGCGGGAGCGTCACCCTGGAGGACTGCACGATTCGGGACGGCGCACAGAACGGGGTCTGGGTCATCGACGAGAGCAGCCGGGCCCGGCTGCTCCGGGGCGAGATCACCGGCAACAAGGGCTACGGGATGGACTCGCACGAGGACGCCACCGTCCAGGTCGACGACACCACCTTCACCGACAACAAGGTGAAGGAGCAGGTCCAGGCGCACGTGGCGGGGGAGGACGCCTCCGTCGGACCGGACACGCCGGAGGGGGAGGCCAGGCCCCTGGAGGAGCTCCTCGCGGAACTCGACGCGATGGTCGGGCTGGACGGGGTCAAGAAGGAGGTCCGCTCCCTCGTCAACCTCCTGAAGGTCAACGCGAAGAAGGCCGCGGCCGGGCTCCCCGTGCCACCCATGAGCCGCCACATGATCTTCTCGGGGCCTCCCGGTACCGGCAAGACCACGGTGGCCCGGCTGTACGGGGAGATCCTGCGGTCCTTGGGCGTGCTGTCGAACGGGCAGTTCGTCGAAGCGGCCCGGCAGGACCTGGTGGCCGAGCACCTGGGCGGGACCAGCGCCAAGGTCACCGAAGTGGTGGAACGGGCCCGGGGCGGGGTGCTGTTCATCGACGAGGCGTACGCGCTGTCCCGGCAGTTCGGTTCCGGCTCCGACTTCGGCCAGGAGGCCATCGACACCCTCATCAAGTTCATGGAGGACCTGCGCGACGAGATCGTCATCATCTTCGCGGGCTACTCCAGCGAGATGCGGACCTTCCTCGACTCGAACCCGGGGCTGAGCTCCCGGGTGTCGAACACGATCGAGTTCGAGAACTACTCGCCCGAACAGCTCACCACCATCTTCGAGCGTCTGGCGGCCAAGCAGAGCAACGAGCTCGGCGAGGGCGTGCGCGAGACCCTGGTCCAGCACTTCCAGAAGCAGAAGCGGGACGAGACCTTCGGCAATGGCCGGGAGGCGCGGCGGCTCTTCGAGGAAGTACTCCAGGCCCAGGCCGACCGGCTCGCGGATCTGGACGACATCAGCGCCGCGGACCTCTCCCTGATCCTGCCCGCCGACCTCGAGGGCGTGGTGGACACGGGCCTGTCCGCCCGGGTCGGCGCGCCCAGGGACGCCGACCAGACCCAGGCCCTGCTGGCCAAGCTGGAGGGGATGGTCGGGCTGGCCGGGGTCAAGAACGAGGTGGCCGGCATCATCACCCGTATCGCGGCCGCCCGGCGCAGGCAGGAGGCCGGGCTCAGCGGTAACATCCCTCCGCAGCATCTGGTGTTCTCCGGGCCTCCCGGTACCGGTAAGACCACGGTGGCGCGGATCTACGGCGAGCTCCTGGCGGCGCTGGGCGTCCTAGCCCAGGGGCAGGTGGTCGAGGTGGCCCGGGGCGACCTGGTGGGTGCCTTCGTGGGGCAGACGGCGCAGAAGACCAAGGACGTGTTCGAGCGGGCCCGGGGTGGGGTGCTGTTCATCGACGAGGCGTACACGCTCGCGCGCGAGGGGGCCTCCGGTTCCGACTTCGGTCAGGAGGCCATCGACACCCTCCTCAAACTCATGGAGGACCACCGCGACGAGGTCGTGGTGATCGCGGCCGGCTACACGGACGAGATGGCCGGTTTCATGGCCAGCAACCCCGGCCTGGACTCGCGGTTCTCCGGGACGGTGGAGTTTGAGCCCTACGGCCGGGACGACCTGGTGGGGATCTTCACGGGGATGGCCCAGGGCTCCGACTTCCTGGTGCCGGACCAGACCCGTCAGGCACTGGCCGGGGTGTTCGAGCGGGGCGCGGCGCTGTACGCGCAGGGCAACGGCCGTGAGGTCCGCAAGCTCTTCGAAGCGGCCCAGGGCAAGCAGGCGTGGCGGCTCAACGCGCAGGCGCAGGCGGGGCACACGGTCGGCAAGGAGGACCTCCAGCTGCTGCTGCCGGAGGACGTCGGCGCGCTGTGAGACCCGGCGGAGACACTGTGTGATCGGTGAGTGGCCAGGGGGTCAGCCCAGCCCGGACCTGCGGTTCCGGGGGTGTTGACCGACCCTGGCCACACGTGTGTGCGCTGTCCCGGGTTCCCGGCGGCCCAGGTGGATACGGTACTTAGCGCAGACTCTCCGGCGCGGCGCCGGGGCCGATACCCCTTGGGAGTCGATGGATGATCACGGTCCGCGTCTCGAAGACAGACCCCGCCGCCGTTTCCTCGCTGGGGAAGGCGGTGCGGGACCATCGCTACCGGGCGTCCGGGATCCACCTGGTTGTGGACCCGGGGGAGTACGTGGAGCCGCTGGTCATCGGGGTGCAGCGGCGCGTGGTCATCACCCCAGCCGAGGGGGCCGGAACGGTGACGGTCGTCGCGGCCAACGAGACCAACGTGTTCAACGTCCACGAGGGCGGCGCACTCGAGATCCACGGGATCTGCGTGCGCAGCTCCTCGGCGGAGTACCCGCCGCTGTACGTGCAGAAGGGCGCCCGGCTCAAGGCGGTCGACTGCGTCTTCACCGCGCCCAGGAGGGTCAACGTGGTGGGCGCTCGCGCGGAGATCGTCGGCTGCCGCTTCGAGGACAGCGGGCTGCTGTGGGACGGCAGCGAGGGCAACGTGCGCGAATGCTACTTCGCCGGTGCGGTGGTCGCCGTCCAGGGCAAGTGCGCGCCGAAATTCAGCGGGACGGTCTTCACCGGGGCCCACGACGACTGGCACACCCTCTACGTCGCCGACTCCGCACCGGAGTTCGTCGACTGCGCGCTGGTGGACGGCGGAGGGGTCTACGTGCGGGACCGGGCCCGGCCGGAGTTCACGGACCTAAGGGTGACCGGTTCCCACGACTGGCCGGTGCGGGTTTACGAGCGCTCTAAGGCGACCTTCACCCGCATGGTGGTGGAGGGTGCTCGGAAGAAGGACACGGACGCGGTCTTTGTCCACGGCGACTCCGAAGCAGCCCTGAACGACTGCGAGATCACCGGCGCCACCCGTACCGGGGTGGCGATCGAGGGCGGCAGGCTCACCGCGCAGGGGCTGACGGTGACCGGCGCCGCCACCGACGCCGTTCTCGTGGACGGCGGCGAGGCGACCATCACCGATCTGCGGTGTACTCGGATCGGCAAGGCCGCGCTGCTGGTCGCCGACGGGGCCAGGGTCACCGTCTCGGGGATGTCCGTGGCTGAGAGTGGGGAGAAGGAGCGGGGCGCGATCGCCGCTGTGCGCTCCCGGTTCGAGGTGAGCGACCTGCGGGTGAGCCGCTGGCACGGACCGATGGCCATCGTGGTGGGCGGCCGCGGGTTCTTCGAGGACATCGTCGGCCACGACGTGGGTTCGGGCATCCACAGCCGTGAGGACGCCACGCTCACGGTGCGTGGCATGGTGCTGCGCGACGCCCGCGAGGACGGCCTGAACATCCTCGACGGCACCGAGATCCAGCTGCACCACGCTGACCTGTCCGACTGCGGGGAGGACGCGGTCTACGTCCAGGGCGGGCACGTCACGCTCCGCTCCTGCACCCTGTCCGGCAGCGGGGAGCGCGGCGTCCGGGTGGGGGAGGGCGGGGTCGCCGCCCTGGAGGACACTGCCGTCCGCGACGGTCGTGGCGACGGGATCATGGTGGAGGACGGCGGCCGGGTGCGCTTGGTGCGGTGCACCGTGTCCGGGAACGAGGAGGAGGGCCTGTGGGCCGCGGGCAGCGCGTCGGTGTACCTGGAGGAGAGCACTTTCAGCGGGAACCGGGGCGGGGACGGCGACCAGGCCGGTTCGAGCGTCCCGGGTGCGGGCGCGGTTCAGCCGGGGGGAGGCGCTGCGGCCAGGGGGCCGGGTGAGAGCGCGGTCCGGGACCGGGCGCGACCGTTGGAATCGCTGCTCGCCGAGCTGGAGGGGATGGTGGGGCTGGAGCGGGTGAAGAAGGAGATCCGCTCCCTCGTCAACTTCCAGCTGGTGAGCGCCAAGCGGGTGGAGGCGGGTTTTCCGGCGCTCAACGTCAGCCGCCACCTGGTGTTCTCGGGCCCGTCCGGGACCGGGAAGACGACCGTGGCCCGCCTCTACGGGGAGATCCTGCGTTCGCTGGGGGTGCTGAGCAAGGGGCAGCTGCTGGAGGTCTCGCGGGCGGACCTGGTGGCCGAGCAGCTCGGAGGGACGGCGCGCAAGACCGCCGATCTGGTGGAGCGGGCGCGGGGCGGGGTGCTGTTCGTGGACGAGGCCTACGAGCTCCTGGACGACGGTGTGGGTGCGGCCGGTGCGTGCCTGGGCCCTGAGGGCGCCAGCGGGCAGGAGGCCGTGGAAACCCTCATCAGGCTCATGAAGGAACTGCGTGACGAGGTCGTGGTGGTCTTCTCCGGGAGGACCGGGCCGATGCGGGACTTCCTCGAAGCTAACCCGGCGCTGCGGGCCCGGGTGGCGCGCACCATCGAGTTCGAGGACTACTCGCCGGAGCAGCTGGGCGGGATCTTCGAGGGGATGGTCGAGGCCCAGGGCTACACCCTGGGGGAGGGCACACGCGACCTTCTGGTTCGGCACTTCCGGGGGCGGCCGCGCGGGGAGGTTTTGCGCGGAGAGGGTTTCGGTAACGGCAGCGAGGCGCGCCGGGTGTTCGAGGAGGCGCTGCGGGCCCAGGCGGGCCGGATCGTGGCGGGCGACTACCAGACCGTGGAGGACCTCACCCAGCTCCGGCCCGCCGACCTGGAGGACGCGGTGGCCGCCGGGCCGGGCGGGTCGCGCGACGGGGCCCGGGTGCGCGCGCTGCTGGCGAGTCTGGACGGCATGGTGGGCCTGGCCGAGGCCAAACGCCAGGTGCGGGGGTTCGCGGATCTTCTGGCGTCGGCGCGGCGGATGGAGGGGGAGGCCGTGCCCGCCGCACGCCACCTGGTGTTCCTGGGACCGAGCGGGACCGGGCGGAGCACGGTGGCGCGGCTCTATGGCGAGCTGTTGGCGGCGCTGGGGGTACTGGCCCGGGGGCACCTGGTCGAGGCCGGGCCGGGGCACCTGGTGGGACCGCCGGGGCAGCGCGGGCCGGGGCAGGTGGCGCAGCGCACGCGTGAGTTGTTCGAGCGGGCGCGCGGCGGGTTGCTGTACGTGACGGACGCGGATGTGCTGACCAGGGACTTCACCGGTGGCCGAGGGGTCGGTCAAGACGTGGTCGACACCCTGCTCGAACTCATGGAGGAGCACCGCGGTGAGGTCGTGGTGATCGTGTCCGGTCGCCCTCGGGAGATGTCCGGGTTCCTGTCGGGCAGCCCCGAGCTGGCCTCGCGGTTCTCCGGGACGGTGGAGTTCGCTCCCTACGGGCGGGAAGAGCTGGTGGGGGTCTTCGCGGTGATGGCCGAGCGGGCCGACCTCCGGGTCCCGGAAGCGACCCGGCGGGCGCTCGCGGAGATGGTCGGGGCGGACAGCGGGCGGTTCACCGAGGAGAACGGGCACCGAGTGCGGGCGCTGTTCGAGGCGAGCGTGACCCGGCAGGCGCGGCGGATCGAGGCGGCGGCGCAGGCGGGGGACAGCCCCGACGTGGCCGAGCTCCAGACCCTGCTACCGGAGGACCTCCCGGAACGGGGCGTGGGGGGTGTTGCGCCGTAGGTGTCCGTTGAGGGTGGTGGTGGGTGACGGGGAGGGGGGTGCTGCGCCGTAGGAGTCCGTTGAGGGTGGGGGTGGGTGACGGGGAGGGGGGGGTGCGCCGTAGGTGTCCGTTGAGGGTGGTGGTGGGTGACGGGGAGGGGGGTGCTGCGCCGTAGGTGTCCGTTGAGGGTGGTGGTGGGTGACGGGGAGGGGGGTGCTGCGCCGTAGGTGTCCGTTGAGGGTGGTGGTGGGTGACGGGCGGGCTTGGGAGAATGATTACTCCGCGTGTATCGGTGTTGAGCCTGCCGTGTCCGAAGTGTGGGTAGGTGGGCGATATGAGTCTGTTGTTCATGTTGTTCGCCCTGATGGGCGCGGTGATCGTGCTCGGCGGTGGTTCCTACGCCCTGCGCCGTGTCCTGGCCCACATGGAGGCGCGCGTCGCCGTGGCGGAGCCGGAACCGCCCCCGAGGGCCGAACACGGAAACCACGTGGGCGGGTACGTGCCGATCCAGCGGGATGCCGACGAACTCCCCGCCGAGGTGCTCTCCCGGGCGCGCAACCTGGTCGCGCTGGGGCGCGCCGACGAGGCGGTCCGACTGGTCCGGACGCGCCTGGGCGGTGACGAGAGCCGGGCGCGGCGGGTCGTGCGGCGCCTGGGTGAGGAGGGGCGGCCCGCGCTGGAACCCTGAGCTGGTGCTGGTCAGGTGCGCTGGCGGTTCTGCAGCCAGCCCCACACAGCGGTTGCGACGAACAGCAGGCCGCCGATCACGGCCAGCCAGAACAGCCCTCTGATCACGATGCCGAGGATGGCGAGGATCAGCCAGATCGCCAGCAGGACGAGGATGAGGTAGACCATGTGCGCTCCTGGTCGGTCGGCGTGCTTCGGGCTGACCAGTGACCTACCCCGCCGGCCCCCTCTCCATACCGGCCGGCACGGCGCGGCCTGATCCGGGGCGTGCGCCCCGGATCAGGGGGGTCAGGGCCAGGTGCCGTCGACCACCGTTCCGTGGTCCGGCTTCTCCCGGTCCAGCCACTCCTGGCGCCTGCGGGCGAACTCCCCGGCCCACTCCACCTGCCGCCGGTGCAGTTCCGGCAGGGTGAGCGCCGCCGCCTCGGGGTGGCGGGCACCGATCTCCTCGGCCAGGGCCAGCGCGGCCGCGGCGTCGCCCCCGGCGGTGTGCGCGTCGGTCAGCGCGACCCCGTAGTACTCGCACAGGGCGCCCAGCGTGCGCTTGCCGCGCCGGAAGGGCTCCAGGCCCCGGTCGATCACCAGCGGGTCCACGACGGGCTCCACGGGGCCGCCGAGGACCTTGGAGAGCGGTCCCAGGCCGTGCCTGCGCCGCTCGGCGTCCAACAGTGTGAGGTCGTAGGGCGCGTTGAACACGACCAGCCCTCGGCCGCCATCCAGGTGCCCGGCCAGGGCCGCGGTGATCTCCTCGAGACACTCCGCCGCCGGACGCCCCTCGGCGCGGGCCCGCTCGGTGCTGATGCCGTGGACGGCCACCGCCCCGGCGGGGATCTCCTTCTCACCGGGGTCGACCAGCCAGGTGCGCCGACCGCCGTCGAGGTCCACCACGGCGGCCGAGACCAGGAAGGCGGTGGCGGGGTCGGGGGAGGAGGTCTCGGTGTCGAACCCGGCGAGGTCGGTGGTGTGCCAGCCGGTGTGGCTGCCGCGTGCGGGAGGGGCCGGGCGCGGTTCGTGGTCGGCGCAGTGGGTGCGCCAGCGCCCGCCCTCCTTGACGACGAAACCCGCTCCGTTCTCCACCCGGACCGAACAGGTGACGCAGGTGCCGGGGTAACGGTTGCGCATGGGTTCCTCTCCGGCCGGGCGGCGGCCCGGTACGTGGCTGGCCGCTGTGAGCAGCGGCGATTCGGGACCATCGTAGGTCCGGGCGGTGACAGTCCGGGGCGGGCCGGGGAAGGGGCTGGTGGGGCGGGTGTGTGCGAGGGCCTTCTTCTGGGGAAGTGAAGGGACATGAGTTTGGAAGAGGCATCACGTCAGCTGGAAGCCGCTATCCACGATGCGCGGGTCTCGTTCGACTGCATCCTGTTGGAGGAGCTGGACCGGGCACACACCAACGCCATCACCGCCCGGGCCGCCGTGGATGCGGCCGAACAGGCGATCCGGGTGGAGTTGGAGAGGCGGACGGCCGAGGAGACGGACAAGGAAGAGGCCGACAGCCCCGACTGATCGGAGGAATCCCCGATCTCGGGGCTGTGGATATCGAACATGTTTTCGAACAACGGGTATGCTGTGTGGTATGCCCGATCAGTCCCTGACGCCGGACTGGCCCGCGAGTGTGCACCCACCCGGGTCGGACTCCTTCGAGCGGACGGCCCTGGAATGGTTGTTCGACCACGTGCCGGCCGATTACCGGTTGCACGGGGTCCTGCGGCGCCACCCCGTGGCCCTTTCCCGGCTGGCGCGCCAGTACGTCTCCGCGGCACTGGAGGCGGCCCGGGAGGGGTACCGCACGGCCCGCGTGGACCTACGCGACCAGTTGCCGCCGCACGCCCTCGACCAGGTCATGAACGCCTACCTCGCGGAGGGGCAGCGCACCGCGGACGTCCTCCGCGCCGTCGAGGCGGTGGACGGGGCGCTGCGCGCCTCGGTCCCGGACGGGGGCCGCCATGAGTGAGTCCCCGCGTGATTTCCCGGACGGGTCTCGCAAGCGGCCTGTCGGTTCGCTGGAGTGTTCGGGCGGTTCTCCGCAACGGCCAAGCGGTTCCCCGAGACCACCAGGCGGTTCGCCGGAGCGCTTAGGCGATTCCCTGAGACAGTCAGGCGGTCACCCGGACCAGGACGGCCACCTCGTCGCCGGTGTTCACCAGGTAGTGGTGGTCCTGCGCGGCGATGCCGGTGCCGCTCACCACGCGGGTCCGCCCGAGGGCCAGCTCGGCGGCCGAACGCATCTGGCCGTCGGCGCCGGAGGTGATCAGGTGCGCCCGACCACTGACCAGGTGCAATACCTCCAGAGTGTGCGGGCGGTCGGAGCGCCGGGCCGGGCCGGGCACGAAGCTGTTGGGTTCGAGGGCGACCGTGGTCACCCGGAACCGGCCGCTCACGTGCCGCCGGGCGCTGCGCGGGGCGGGCTGCCAATGGCCGCGCCGGGTCGGCCACAGGGTCGGCCGGAGCAGCGAGGAAGCGGCGCCGCGGGCCGCGGAGACCAACTGTCCGAGAGTGGGCAGGCGGCGTTCGCTCAGGTGGGCGTAGCCGGAGGTGCGACCCGCGTCGATCACGTCGCCGATCCCGTCGAGCGAGACGGACGCGGCGCGCGGTCGGGGGGTGTGCTCGGTCGTGCCGGGGCGGAGGGCAGTCGTGGCGGAGGCCTGCTGGGGCATCGTGAGAAGATCCTTCACGTGTACGCGGCCGGGTCGTGTGACCGGGGCCGCGGGTATGTCGTCAGGGGGCCCCGGCAGTGCCGGGGCGGCAGGGGCGGTCGCTCCGAACGTGCGTTCGGAGGGGAGAATCACCCAGGTGGAGCTCGCTCGCGGGCCCGTCACACCAGAGGGTGGAGGCCGCTCACGGACTGGTCGGGCGGGGTCGGTCGACTCAGACCCCTCGGCTGCGACTCAGTGACGACAACACGGACACGCCGCACGGGCCAGGTGGCAGGAGACCCAGGGGGTCGTACGAGCCGTGGCGTCGGTGCGGGTGCGCGGATACATGAAAGTAAGGAGACCAGCAAAGCCGGTCGTGCGTCAAGCGAACGCCGGAAAACGTGCGTGTCGTACAGCTCACCGGTCCGCCCGGAACATGTTGCGGGCGGCGCCCGGTGGTGGTGACATGTGGAACCCGAGAACACGGCGCGTCTGCCGGTCCGGGACCCATCCCCCAGTACAGCCGTAGCGACAGGAGTGGCCGTGCAGCCGTCCGTCCCCAGAGGGCAGCCTTGAGCCCCCAGGCACAGGGCCTGTGGGCGCGTGTACTGGTGCGTGCCCTCGTCGTGGTCGCCGCCGGTGTGATGGCGCTCGGCTTCTTGGGGCCCGAGGCAGCGCTGCTGGTCGCCTTCCTGACTGTGCTCACCTACGTGCTGCTGTGGGCGCGTTCCCGCTACGCGGGCTTCCTGTTCGTCGACCCGGGGCCCGACCCCGGTCCCGAAGCGACCGAAGATCCCGCCATCGACCCGGACGGCCCGACGGACCCGCCGCGCGGCCCCCGCCCTCGGAACCCACCGGACTGAGATCACATTCCCCGCGAGGACGGCGCGGAGAAGAGCGCCCCGTGCAGCTCAGAGGCGCTGCGGGGAGAGCAGGAAGCGGCGTGTCTTTCACCGAACCGGGGGGTAGCACCCCGTCCGCGGCGTAGATTCTAGGGCTATGACGGACCGGGATCTTCTGTACGTGCTGAGCTCCGGCCGGGTCCCGCTGGCGGACGCCTACAGCAGGCTCCTCGATGCCTATGGAGAGGAGCTGTACCGGCGTTGCATCCTGGTCCTTCGGGACAGGGACGCCGCGCACGTCGTCCTCAGAGACACGCTGATCGTCGCCCGCGCGCACATCGGCCGACTGCCGGACCCCGAGCTCCTGGGGGAGTGGCTGCACGCGGTGACGGAGGTCGAGTGCGTGCGGTACCGGCAGCTCCGCGCGCCCTGGCCCGGCGACTGCCGGCCCCTGTCCCTGCCGCAGCGGACGGAGATGGTCCGGGCCAGGGTCCTCAACGGGATGAGTGGCCCCGAACTGGACGGCTACCGCATCCACGTCGCGGCCCGGGCCGACCGCTTCGGCGATGACGGCTTCCCGCTGCGGCCCGAAACTCCGCGGTTCCCGGCCGGGCTGTCCCCAGTGCCGCTGATCGTCGCTGTGCTGTGCGCGCTGCTGGTGCTCGCGCTGGCCGGTTACGCGCTGGTCCGCGACCCCGTCCACGAACTGGGCACGGACGACGTGCTCCTGAGCTGTGGAGACCCGCAGGGAGTGGCTCGGGCATGACGAAGGCCCGGCGGGGAAAACCTGCCGGGCCTGACAAAGGCAACCGAGACGTGTGGTGGCGTCGGTGGTTACTTGTCCTCGTTGGTGATGATGTGCGAGGAATCGCCGTGCATGCCGGCCTCCTCGGCGCGCTTCACCGAGGCGATGATCTCCTGCTCGGCCTCGTGGCGGCCGACCCAGCTGGCGCCCTCGACGGACTTGCCGGGCTCAAGGTCCTTGTACACGGTGAAGAAGTGCTCGATCTCGAGGCGCTCGAACTCGTTGACGTGGTGAATGTCACGCAGGTGCTCCTGGCGCGGGTCCGTCGCCGGAACGCACAGCAGCTTGTCGTCGCCGCCCGCCTCGTCACGCATGCGGAACATGCCGATGGCGCGCGCCCGGATCAGGCACCCCGGGAAGGTCGGGGCCTTGAGCAGGACAAGAGCGTCCAAGGGGTCGCCGTCCTCGCCGAGGGTGCCCTCGACGAAGCCGTAGTCGGCGGGGTAGGTCGTGGAGGTGAACAGCATGCGGTCGAGACGGATACGACCGGTCTCGTGGTCCACCTCGTACTTGTTGCGCTCCCCCTTGGGGATCTCGATCGTAACGTCGAATTCCATGCTGATCTCGGCTCCCAATGCGACTAATGTCGCCGTATAACTACAACGTCAGACCGCGACACCGAAGGAAGGGCAGGTGCCCCGGGTGCGACGGGTACGAGGCGAGGCGTTCCTCGCGCTGGCCCTGCTCAACATATTCGTGCTGATCACCGGGTTCGTCGCCCTGGACGTGATCGAGGCACGACCGCTTCCGGCGGTGCCCAACCCCGTCACGCACGCCGACGGCGTGGCGGCGGTTGCACCCGCGGCCCCGACTCCGGCGGACCCGGCTCGGATCGCGGACATTCTTGATGATCCCATGTCATCCTCCGGGCTTGAGGAGGGCCTCTCCGGTTACGTGGTTGACGGCGTGACGGGAGAGACACTCTTCGAACGGGACGCGGACACCCCGGTGACCCCGGCGTCAACGACGAAGATCGCCACGGCGGTCACCGTTCTGGACGCCGTCGGCCCCGACCACGTGCTGCGGACCGAGGTCTATTTCGACCCCGGAGCGAACCGCGTGGTGCTGCGTGGTGGGGGCGACGCGACACTGACCGCGACCGCCGAACCCGCAGCATACCCGCAGGCAGCGACCCTGTCGGAGCTCGCCGAGGACACCGCTGCCGCCCTCGCCAGCCTGGGGTTGGACACGGTCTCGGTCGGCTACGACGACTCCCTGTTCACCGGATCAGAGACCGGACCCGGTTGGAAGCCCAACTACGTCACCGAGGGCAGCACGGCGACCATTCACGCGCTGATGGTCGACAGCGGCCGGGTGGACCCGGACGTGTCCACCCGCTCCCCGAACCCGCCGCTGGCAGCCGCGGAGGCCTTCGCCGACCAGTTGGAGCGGGCCGGGCTGACCGTCGAAGGCTCCCCGGCCGAGGCCGAGGCCTCGGGCGATCCCGTGGCCTCCGTGGACTCCATGCCGATGAGCGCCCTGGTCGAGTTCATGATGCTGGCCAGTGACAACAACATGGCCGAGTCCATGAGCCGGATCGCCGCCCTGGAACTGGGTGGAGAACCCTCCTTCGCGGGAGGCGCGGCCGCCACCCACCGGGTGATGGACGACCTGGGCATCGAGGGGGTCAGCCTGTCTGACAACAGCGGCCTGAGCACCGAGAATCGCATCACGCCGCGTGCCCTGGTCCAGCTGGTCAAGGCGGCCGCCGACGAGCCCCGGTTCAACGCGGCCGTCACCGGCCTGCCCACCGCCAACTCCACCGGCACCCTGGCCGGGCGCTACTCGGAGTTCTCCAGCTCCCACGACGCGGCGGGCCTGGTCCGCGGCAAGACCGGAACCCTGGACGGGGTGAGCACCCTGGCCGGGACCATCCACGACCAGGAGGGCAACGTGTTCGTGTTCGCCCTGATGGCCAACAGCGCCGGAGCCTCCGGCCCCCAACTCGACACGCTCGCCGCGGCCCTCAGCCGCTGCGGTTGCTCGTGACATTTTGGGCCTCCGCTTCGCTTTGGCCCGCCCGTCGCCCGCCACCGCCCTCAACGGGCGCGCTGGCGCGCGACGGTTCTTCCGATGTTCTCCGCCTTTGCGGAGGGATTGGGTTCGGGCAAGCACGGCATCCTCGCCTGCGCCCACCCGTCGCCCGCCACCAACCCTCAACGGACGCCTGCGGCGCAGTCTTGTCTCTGGCTCGTTCCTCGCTAGCGGCTTGTCTCGTCTTGCACTGTGTTGCAGAAGATTGGCCTCCCCGGCGAACGAACGCAAAAGAACCCCCCTTGGGGCGAGCGTCTGCGCAGGCCATGGGGTCGGGGCTTTCGGTCGGTCTCAGGGGAATCCCTGGGCCTGCCCTGAAATAGCGCCCTGATCCCCGTGCTCACAGGCGACGCGTGGGTAGGCTGGCCGTGTGACTGTGATCGACTGGGACGTAGCCGTCAACACCGGTGTCCGCCTCGTGCGCCCTGGGCCGCAGGTGGACCTGTCCGACGCACGGCAGGCCGTGGCGCAGTTGCGCGAGCTTTCCACCGTGGCGGCCGGGCATGTGCGCGAATTCACCGGAATGAACCCCCTCGAACCCTCCGGGCCCGCGGTCATTGTTGACCGCCCGGGGTGGATTCGGGCCAACGTGGACGGGTTTCGGGTTGTTCTCGAACCCGTGCTGGAACAGATGGGCGCCGAGAGGCTGAACAACAGCCCGGCCGGGAACCTGACCTCCGCGGTCGGTTCGCGGATCACCGGGGTGCAGCTCGGAGCGGTCCTCTCCTACCTGGCCGGGCGGGTCCTCGGCCAGTACGAACTCTTCCTGCCACCGGACCCGGACGGCAGTTCGCCGACCGGTCGCCTGACCCTGGTGGCGCCCAACATCGTCAACACCGAGCGCGAGCTGGACGTCGACCCGCGCGACTTTCGGCTGTGGGTCTGCCTGCACGAGGAGACCCACCGGATGCAGTTCACGGCCACGCCGTGGCTGCGCCAGCACGTCCAGGAGCTCATGCAGGAGCTCCTGCTGTCCACCGAGATGGACGCCTCCGACCTCATCGACCGGCTCCGGCAGGCGGGCGAGGCCGTGGCCGACGCGGTGCGGGGCGGCGAGGGCAACCTGCTCACCGCCTTCCAGACCCCGGAGCAGGGCGAGCTCATGGATCGCATCACCGCGGTGATGAGCCTGGCCGAGGGACACGGCGACTATGTGATGGACGCCGTCGGCCCGGAGGTCGTGCCCTCGGTGGAGACCATCCGCGCCCGTTTCCAGAAGCGGCGCCAGGCGCCCAACCCGCTCGACCGGGTCATGCGCCAGCTCCTGGGCATGGACCTGAAGATGAAGCAGTACGAGGAGGGTGCCACCTTCGTGCGGCAGGTCGTCGCCCAGGTTGGGATGGACGACTTCAACAAGGTGTGGACTTCGCGCGAGACGCTGCCCACGCTGGCGGAGATCCGCAGCCCTTCGCAGTGGATCGAACGGGTCGTGCGGCCCGCCGCCATCACGGAGTGAGCGGTCCGCCCCCCGCCGTGGCCGCCGTCCGTTCGGCGGTCCGGCGGGTGCTCTCCGACCTGCCTCGGGAGACCACCGTGCTGGTGGCGTGCAGCGGCGGGGCCGACTCGCTGGCCCTGGCCGGCGCGGTGGCCTTCGAAGCGCCCAAGCTGGGGATCACAGCGGGCGGCGTCACCGTCGACCACGGGCTCCAGGAGGGTTCGGGCGATCGCGCCGAGAAAGTGGCCGAAGTACTGCGCGGGCTGGGTCTAGACCCCGTCCGGGCCGTCGCGGTGCGGGTCGGCGGGGGAGGCGGTCCCGAGGCCGCGGCCCGGCGGGCCCGTTACGACGCCCTGGACGAGGCGCTCGCCGAGCACGCCCCCGCGGTGGTCCTGCTCGGCCACACCCTCGACGACCAGGCGGAGACCGTCCTGCTCGGGCTGGCCCGCGGTTCGGGCGCCCGCTCCCTGGCCGGGATGGCCCCGCGCACCGGCGACTACCTGCGCCCCCTGTTGGACCTGGACCGCGCCACCGTCCGCGAGGCCTGCTCCCTGATGGGTCTGAGCCCGTGGGAGGACCCGCACAACCACGACCCACGCTTCGCCCGCTCCCGGGTGCGCCACGAGGCGCTGCCCGCCCTGGAGAGCACCCTGGGCCCGGGGATCGCGGCGGCCCTGGCCAGGACCGCCGCCCTGCTGCGTTCGGACGCCGACACCCTGGACGCGCTCGCTGACACCCTCCACGAACAGGCCCAAGAGGGCGCAGCCGACGGAAGCCTGGCCGTGGCGCCGCTGGAGCGCGCCGAACCCTCCCTGCGCACCCGTGTGCTGCGCCGCGCCGCCCTCGAGGCGGGCTGCCCGGCCAGCGCGCTGAACGCACGCCATGTACGTGAGCTGGATCGCCTGGTCACCGCATGGCGGGGACAGGCCCACATCGACCTGCCCGCCGGGATCCGGGGGCGCCGCGCAGCAGGTCGCGTCCGCTTCGAACGCTGAACCGGGCGCCGACTCCGCGGTCCCGGGCAGCCCGTCGGGCACCGTGACCTCGTTCGGCACGTTTATCCTGGTTGCCGCAAACGGGGAACCCAGCAGCGAGGAATCAGCGTGGACGCTAAGGACATGGGCCAGGACCTGGAGAAGGTCCTGGTCACCGAGGAAGAGATCAAGGCTCGCCTGGCTGAGATGGGCGCGCAGATCGACGCGGACTACGCGGGCAAGGACCTGCTGATCGTCGGAGTGCTCAAGGGCGCGGTCATGGTCATGGCCGACCTCGCGCGGGCGCTGCACAGCCCCGTCGCCATGGACTGGATGGCCGTCTCCTCCTACGGGGCCGGAACCACCTCGTCGGGCGTGGTGCGCATCCTCAAGGACCTGGAGACCGACATCAAGGACCGCGACGTCCTGATCGTCGAGGACGTCATCGACTCCGGTCTGACCCTCTCCTGGCTGGTGGGCAACCTGAAGTCGCGCGGCCCCAAGTCCGTGGAGATCTGCACCATGGTCCGCAAACCGCTCGCCTTCGACGTCGACCTCGACGTCAAGTACATCGGCTTCGACCTGCCCAACGAGTTCATCATCGGCTACGGGCTCGACTACGCCGAGAAGTACCGCAACCTGCCGTTCATCGGCACCCTCGCCCCGCACGTCTACGAGAAGTAGCGTTCCAGCCGCCCTGCCGGGCCCGTGAGGTCCGGCACGGCGGCGTCGGCGGTGACCGCGGCGGGAACAACGGAACGGGTCGCCGTCGTTGCCTTCATGACGGCCCCGTTGCCCGGCCCGAGCGGTGTGCCCGCTCCGCGCGGCGAGGTGTACCGTCGAATATCCCGGCGTCATCGCAGGGAGCACGTGTCCGATAGGTCCTGCTTCGGAAAGTCCTCTGGGGCGGGCGGCCTGGTCAGGAGGGACGGACCCGACAGGGTTCCGCTCACATGAATCTGAAGCGTTTTTTCCGCGGCCCGTGGATCTGGATCCTGGCTGTCGCCCTCATGCTCGTCATCGGCTTCCGCGTGTTCGACGTGGGCGGTGGTCCGCAGCCCGAGGAAACCGATATCTCGACGGTCTACCAGCTCATCGAGCAGGACCAGGTGGACAATGCCGAGATCATCGACCGCGACCAGCGCATCCTGCTGACCGACACCAGCGATGACATCCACGAGGCCTACTGGGTCGAGGGCCAGGGCCTCCAGCTTGCCAACATGCTCCAGGAGTCCAGCGAGAACCCCGACGGGAACCTGGATTCCTACGAGGTCTCGGTCGCGACCACACCGATCTGGACCACGGCCCTGTTCAGCCTGCTGCCGCTGATCATCATCATCCTCATCTTCTGGTTCATCTTCAGCCAGATGCAGGGCGGCGGCTCGCGGGTGATGCAGTTCGGCAAGTCCAAGGCCAAGCTCATCACCAAGGACACCCCGAAGAACACCTTCGAGGACGTGGCCGGTGCGGACGAGGCCATCGAGGAGCTCCACGAGATCAAGGAGTTCCTGCAGAGCCCGGAGAAGTTCCAGGCCATGGGGGCCAAGATCCCCAAGGGTGTCCTGCTGATGGGGCCGCCCGGAACCGGTAAGACCCTGCTGGCCCGCGCCGTCGCCGGTGAGGCCGGGGTCCCGTTCTACTCCATCTCAGGTTCGGACTTCGTCGAGATGTTCGTCGGTGTGGGCGCCTCGCGGGTGCGCGACCTCTTCGAGCAGGCCAAGACCAACGCCCCCGCGATCATCTTCATCGACGAGATCGACGCCGTCGGCCGCCACCGCGGCGCCGGCATGGGCGGCGGGCACGACGAGCGCGAGCAGACCCTCAACCAGATGCTGGTCGAGATGGACGGCTTCGACGTCAAGGGCGGCGTGATCCTGATCGCTGCCACCAACCGCCCCGACATCCTCGACCCGGCCCTGCTGCGCCCGGGCCGCTTCGACCGTCAGATCGTCGTGGACCGCCCGGACATGGACGGCCGCAAGGAGATCCTCGCCGTCCACGCCAAGGGCAAGCCGATGGCCGACGACGTCGACTTCACCGTCATCGCCCGCCAGACCGCCGGGATGACCGGTGCGGACCTGTCCAACGTCATCAACGAGGGCGCGCTGCTGTCGGCCCGCGCGGACAGCAAGGTCATCACCCACGCGGTGCTGGAGGAGGCCATCGAGCGCGTGATGGCCGGTCCCGAGCGCAAGACCCGCGTGATGTCGGACCGCGAGAAGAAGGTCATCGCCTACCACGAGGGCGGTCACGCCCTGGTCGGCCACGCGCTGCCCAACTCCGACCCGGTTCACAAGATCACGATCCTGCCGCGCGGCCGCGCACTCGGTTACACGATGTCGGTGCCGACCGAGGACAAGTTCCTCACCTCGCGCTCGCAGATGATGGACCAGCTGGCCATGATGCTCGGCGGTCGCGCCGCCGAGGAACTCGTCTTCCACGAGCCCACCACGGGCGCGGGCAACGACATTGACAAGGCCACCAACCTGGCCCGCAACATGGTCACCGAGTACGGCATGAGCGAGCGCCTGGGCGCCCGCAAGTTCGGCTCCGGCAACACCGAGCCGTTCCTGGGTCGGGAGATGTCCCACGCCCGCGAGTACTCCGAGGAGATCGCCTCCATCATCGACGAGGAGGTGCGCCGCCTCATCGAGTCCGCGCACGACGAGGCCTACGAGGTCCTGGTTGAGTACCGCGACGTGCTCGACGAGCTGGTCGTGCAGCTGCTGGAGAAGGAGACGCTCACCAAGAGCCAGGTGCTGGAGATCTTCGCGCCGGTGCGCAAGCGCCCCTCGCGTGGCTCCTACACCGGCTACGGCAAGCGCATGCCCTCCAACCGGCCCCCGGTCCACTCCAAGAAGGAGCTGGCCGCGCTGAACGGCGTCGAGATCCAGGGCTCTTCCACCAACGGCCAGCTTCCGACGGGGCCGTCCACCAGCACAGAAGGAGACCAGGCGTGAGCGAGGACCTGCCCGCCAGACGCGTGGACCGGGAGCGCATCGCCCGCGCGGTTCGGGAGATCCTCATCGCGATCGGGGAGGACCCGGACCGCGACGGCCTGACCAAGACCCCCGAGCGGGTCGCCCGGGCCTATGAGGAGCAGTTCGCCGGGCTCGGCCAGAAGCCCGGTGACGTTCTCACCACGGTCTTCGAGGCCGACCACGAGGAAATGGTCCTGGTCAAGGACATCGAGCTGTACTCGACCTGCGAGCACCACCTCGTGCCGTTCTACGGGGTTGCGCACGTGGGCTACATCCCGGGCGCGCACGGTCGCATCACCGGGCTGAGCAAGCTCGCCCGGCTGGTGGACGTCTACGCTCGGCGCCCGCAGGTCCAGGAACGCCTCACCGGCCAGGTCTCGGACGCGATCATGGAGCACCTCGACCCGCGCGGCGTGATCGTGGTGGTCGAGGCCGAGCACCTGTGCATGACCATGCGCGGGGTGCGCAAGCCGGGGGCCAAGACGGTCACCTCCGCGGTGCGGGGCATCTTCCGCAGCAGCGACCGCACTCGGTCGGAGGCCATGAGCCTGATTTTGGACAAGCGCTGACTGGACCGGCGCTGCTCCGGAGGCACTGATCCGACAAGCGCTGATCCGGTGCCGCGACGGCGTCCGGACACACTCTGACAACACCCGCCGAGGGGCCGGGGGCCGTGTGCCCCCGGCCCCTCGGCGTACGCGTAGGGTGATGCGCATGGCGTCGAAACACACACTTCCGGGGCTGCCCGACCGCGGGCGGTGCCTGGTCATGGGGGTCGTGAACGTCACCCCCGACTCCTTCTCCGACGGCGGGTCCTGGTTCGACCCCGAGCGTGCGATCGAGCACGGCCTGCACCTCGTCGAGGAGGGCGCGGACCTCGTCGACGTGGGTGGTGAGTCCACCCGTCCCGGCGCCCAACGGGTCTCGGCCGCCGAGGAACTGCGCCGGGTCGAGCCGGTGGTGCGTGAGCTCGCCGCGCGCGGGATCGCGGTCAGCGTCGATACCATGCGGGCCGAGGTGGCCGCGAGCGCGGTCGAGGCCGGTGCGGTTCTGGTCAACGACGTCAGCGGCGGCCTGGCCGACCCGGAAATGGCCCGACTCGTCGCTTCTTCCGGTGTCGCCTACGTGTTGATGCACTGGCGTGGGCATAGTCATGACATGCAGAGCCGTGCCGTGTACACGGATGTTGTCCAGGAGGTCCTCGATGAGCTCCGCGACCGTATGGAGGCCATGATCAGCGCAGGTGTCGACCCCGGCCAGATCGTTCTGGACCCGGGGCTGGGATTCTCCAAGCGTCCGGAACAGGCGCACAACTGGGCGCTGCTCCAGCATCTCGACCGGTTCCACGAACTGGGCAGACCCGTCCTGGTGGCGGGTTCGCGCAAGCGCTTCCTGAGCCGGCTGCTCGGCGATGCCAAGGGCGAGGACCGGCCCTTCGTCGAGTGCGACGCGGCCACCGCTGCGGTGACCACGCTCTCCGCCGACCGGGGCGCCTGGGCGGTGCGGGTGCACGACGTCCGGCCCAACGCCGACGCGGTGCGGGTGGCCGCGGCCTGGGCCGACGGCGGTGCCGCGCTCGACGAGGGCCGGGACCGCACCGTGGACCGGAGCGGCCTGTGAAGTCCCGTCAGGAGGTCATGGAGCGCGTCGCCGAGGCCAACGCGCAGTTCTACAGCGCGATCGAGAACGGTGACATCGACCTGATGCGCACCGTGTGGGCGGAGGAGCACGAGGCCCCCGACCTGGTGTGCGTCAACCCCGGCTGGCCGCTGCTGCGCGGCCGCACCGAGATCATGCGCGCCTGGTCCCTGATCATGGCCAACGTGACCTACATCCAGTACGTACTCACCGAGACGCACATCGGGGTCGGCGGCGACATCGCCATGGTGACTTGCGAGGAGAACGTGCTGACGGCCGAGGACGGCAGCCCCGGGTTCGTGGCGGGCGGGCAGGTGGTCACCACCAACCTGTTTGTCGACACCGAGCAGGGGTGGCGGTTGTGGTCGCACCACGCCTCGCCGGTGCTCATGGAGGACGACGACGAGACGGAGGCCGAGGACTGATGCGGGACCGCATCGAGCTCCGCGGCCTGACCGCCCGGGGCTACCACGGGGTGTTCGACTTCGAGCGCCGCGAGGGCCAGGACTTCGTGATCGACGCCGTGCTCCACCTGGACACGGCGACCGCCGCGGCCAGCGACGACGTCGGCGACACCGTGCACTACGGCCTGCTCGCCGACAAACTGGTCGCGGTGGTCACGGGTGAGCCGGTGAACCTGATCGAGAAACTCGCCGAGCGGCTGGCCGGGGTGTGCCTGGCCGAACCGCTGGTGGAGGGCGTGGAGCTGACGGTGCACAAGCCGTCGGCCCCCATCGAGCACGAGTTCGCGGACGTGGCGGTCACCGTCACGCGGGGAAAGAGGGGCCAGTAGTGAGGTCGGAGGCCACCTGTGCGGTGCTCTCCCTGGGGTCCAACCTCGGGGACCGGATGGCGACCCTCCAGGGCGCCGTGGACCTGCTGGCGGCCGGTGCGGGCGTCACGCCCGTGGCGGTGTCGCCGGTCTACGAGACCGCCCCGGTGGGTGGGCCCGAACAGGGCGCCTTCCTCAACGCCGTCCTGGTCGTGGACGCCGAGGGCGAGCCGAAGGAGCTGCTGGAGCTGGCGCAGTCGGCGGAGCGCGCCTTCGAACGGGTCCGCGAGGTCCGGTGGGGGCCGCGCACCCTGGACGTGGACGTGATCGCCTTCGGTGGCCTGACCGACGACGACCCCGAGCTGACCCTGCCGCACCCGCGCGCCCACCTGCGCGCGTTCGTGCTGCGCCCCTGGCTGGACACGGACCCCGCCGCGGTCCTGCCCGGCCGGGCCCCGGTCGCCGTCCTGCTGGCCGGGGTGGAGGAAGCGGACACCGGCGGCGAACAGCGGCTGACACGCCGGGAGGACCTGCGGCTGCGGCTGCCGGGGGAGGCGGACCGTGTCGGGTGAGGGCGGGGGCACGCTCACCCCGACCGGGTGGCGTGTCCCGGTTCTGCTGGTACTCATCGGCGCCATGGCCGGGCTGCTGGTCACCAATGCGGTGAGCGGTCTGCCGATGATGCCGTGGTCGGCGATCCCGACCCTGCTGCTGCTCGCCTTCGCCGAGGCCTTCACGGCCGGGCGCACCGCGCGCCGTATCCGCCGGGCGCCGGGGACCGAACCGATCGAGCCGCTCAGCGCGGCCCGGCTGGTGGCCCTGGCCAAGGCGAGCGCGCTGTTCGCCTCGCTGGCCCTCGGGTACTTCGCGGGGACGGCGCTCGCGGTCACCGAACGGCTGGAGCTGCCCAGCCACCGCGAGGTCTTCCTCACCGCGCTGGGCACCGCCCTGGCCGCCGGACTGCTGCTGGCTGCCGCCCTCTACCTGGAGTACGCCTGCCGGGTGCCGGAGAACGACGAAGAGGACCGCGACGACACGCCGGGCCCCGCCTGAGCCGTGATCTTGCTACCAGTAGCGAGTTCGGCGTCTTGGGTTTTCGGTGGTACAGCGCTTCTGGTGGCAAGTCACCGGAGGGGGAGGGCGGCGGGAGCGGCCGAGCCGATTCGGGCTGGGCTTGCCCGCTGATGGTTGACTGAGGCAGTGGACACCAGTGAACCGACACCACCGCGAGTGGAAGAGATCCGGGAGCGGCCGGCCGAGGGCGAGCCGGAGCGGCCGGCGGACGGGCTCCAGGTGCAGCCCGGCCCCGTGGACGCTGCGGACGAGGCCTACATCGGCTCCATGGACGACGCCTTCGCCGCGCCCGCTGACGCGCCCTGGCAGCGGCTTCCGACCGCGTTGGCCTGGTACCGCCGACTAGTGACCGGTGCGGCCTGCCTGGCGGTGGGCGGCGGGGGCGTGCTGCTTCTGCTCCTGTGGGGCCAGCCACTGCTCGCCGGGGTCTGGGCGGGGCTGCTGCTGGTGGCCGTGGTCGTCCTGTGGTTCCTGGCCGGGCGCTTCCAGCGGTCCTGGGGGTACGCCGAGGCCTCCGCCGAGCTGTACCTCACCTATGGGGTGCTGGTCCGTCAGCTGGTGGTGGTCCCCTACGGCCGGATGCAGGTCGTGGACGTCACCGCCGACCTGCTCGAACAGGCTCTGGGGATCGCGACCGTGCGGGTGCGGACCGCCGCGAGCACTGCGGACACGCGCGTGGTGGGGCTTCCACTCGCCGATGCCGTCCAGCTGCGCGACCGGCTCGCGGCGCGCAGCGAGAGCTTCTCAACGGGGTTGTAAGTGCACGGACCGCCGCAGAATCCCGGGTCCCCGCCGTACGGGGCCCCGCAGCAGGGACCTCAACCGTCCGGACCTCCTCGGCCTCCCGGCCCGCCGCCTGGACCTCCCGGCCCGCCGCCGCCCGGCCAGCCGCCCGTTTGGGGGCCCGCGATGCTGCCACCGCCCCACGTCCGGGGCGGGCCGCCGCCGATGCCGCCGCCGATGCCGCCGCCGCGGCCCCAGCAGGACGCCGACGTCACCACCGGGGTCTTCCGCGCGCACTGGCTGATCATCCCGTTCCAGGTCATCGCGGTCACCCTGGTGTTCGTGGCGCTGGTCGGGCCGATCCTGACCCAGTTCGGCTTCGCCTGGGTGCTCGTACTGGCCGTCGCGGTGGTGTTCGGCTCCCTCGCCTACGCCCTGCCCGCCTGGTGGTACGGATCCTTCGGGCTGCGCGAGGATCACTTGGTCGTGCACAGCGGGCTGCTCATGCGCAGTTCCCGGGAGATCCCGCTGAGCCGTCTCCAGGCGGTGGACGTAGTGCAGCCCCTGCTGATGCAGGTGTTCGGGCTGGCGGAGCTGCGGATCGAGCTGGCCGGCGGTGACGGGAGTGCCATCCGGTTGCGCTGCCTGCGCCGGAAGGTGGCCGAACGGCTGCGGGTGGCGGTGCTGGCGCACGCCGCCGGACTGCCGGGCCGCTCACCCGAGGCGCCTGAGTGGCCCTTCTACCGACTCCCCTTCCTGCTGCTCCTGGGCGCGCTCACCTTCCGGGTGCCGGTGCTGCTGTCCTTCATCCTGCTGCTCCTGCTGGTCACGGCGTTCCTGGTGTTCCTCGAACCCGGGGTGCTGGGCGGGGCTGTCCCGCTCATCCTTGGGCTGCTGCGCTACTACTGGGGCCCGCTGGCCCGCTACACGGACTTCTATGCGTCGCTTTCCTCGGACGGGCTACGGCTGCGTTACGGGATGTTCCAGCGCCGCATGCAGACGGTCCCGCCCGGCCGGGTCCAGGCCGTGCGTGTGGTCGAGCCGCTGCTGTGGCGGGCCCTCGGCGTGACCAGGGTCGAGGCGACGGTGGCCGGGTACGCGGGGGCGCGCCAGGGCGACTCCACGTACTTGCTCCCGGTCGCACCGCTCGGGCGGGCGTACTCGCTGGTGAACGAGCTGTTCCCGGAGAGCGAGGCCGCGATGGTGCCGCTGGTGGTCAACCGCGGTCTGCTGTCGACCGCGGCGGGGACGGACGAGCGGCTGTTCGTGAGCGTGCGCGGACTGTTCTGCCGGGTGACGGAGATCGTCCCGGTCGAGCGGATGCAGACGCTGCGGCTGTCGGCGGGGCCGATCGCGCAGATCAGGGGGAGGGCAACCGTCGACGTGGACACACCCCCGGGGCCGGTCGCGGCCCGTGCCCCGGGCCGGGAGGCGGTGCAGGCACGCCGGCTCCTGGCCGCTCTAGTGGAGTACGGAAGGCGGGCCAGGGTGCCGTCGGCGGGCACGGAACGGTGGGCAACCCGGGCAACCATGCACGGAGAGTCGGTGACCAAGCGGTACGAGGGTGAGGAATCGGAGGGCCTGAAGGGTGACACCCCCGAGAGGTGAGTGTGGCGTGTGTCACATAATGATGCCCAGGGGGTTCCAGTTATGGGTTTCATGTCCGACATGTCTGCTCACTCATGGTGATACTTCCAGGTCAGGGCCGCAAAATTCTTCCGTGTTCTGGTCACGTGCAGCGACCGAGTGTGGCTAAATAGTGGTGAACACGTTGAGTGTTCACTGTCATACACATCGTCAACGTTATCGACCGGTTGGCACCCCTGCCCTCCGGTCCGACGGGAGAAACACATGCTGAAGAAGGCTCTCGCCGCCACGGCCATCGCCGCTGCCGCTGGCAGCGTCCTGTTCGCCGGCGCCCCGGCCATGGCCAACAGCAACGTCTTCACCTCCGGCAACGGCAGCATCCTCGGCGGCAACCAGATCGTCGCCGACCTGGACGTGCCGATCAACGTCTGCGGCAACGCCATCGCCGTCCTGGGTGTCGCTGGCGCTTCCTGCACCAACTCCGACGCCAAGGTGCTGAACTAGCGGCACTCTGACTTCCCGGCCCTGTCGGGCGGGGTGTCCAGTCGGAGACGTCCCGACTGATCCGACCCGGCCTGGGTCAGCGAGCTTTTCGCGCAAGGGGCGCCACTCTGTGACGACGGAGTGGCGCCCTTTTCTGTGTTTCGGGGGCGCAGCCTGTGTTTCGGGGGCGCAGCCTGTGTTTTGGGGCGCAGTCCGTGTTTCGGGGCGCAGTCCGTGCTCGGAGATCGGGTGCACGCCCGGAAACGGCATTGGTGCCTGACTACAACCCGGATGGGCGGTGACGCTGCGCGCACGCCGGGAGTGCCAAACTCCCCGCCTTTGTACGGAACACGCCCGTGGTGTTCTGACACCCAGTGTGAGCATGGTTGGATTTTCTGTGATCAATACAGTTCAGGGCATGTTCATGAGGCTTCTGCGTCGGTAATTTCTTTCTCGGCGCCCCCCGGCGCCACCGAAGAGTCACTGCGAATCCGGACGGTCCCCCCGCCCGGATATTGAAGGAGACAAAGTAGTGCTGAAGAAGACGCTCGCCGCCGGTGCCGTGGTCCTCGCCTCCGCCGGGGTCCTCCTCTCCGCCGCCCCGGCCGCGGCGCACGCTGGTGCCTGGACCTCCGGCAACGGCTCCAACGCCAGCGGGAACATCTCCTACATCAACGGCGTGCACAACACCAACGAAGGCTGCGGCAACTCCAACGCCGTCCTCGGCCAGTCCCTGGGCTCCTGCGTCAACTCCGGAGTGATCATCCAGAACTAGTTGCCGGGTCCCCTCTGACGAGAGGGGTGCGGTGGACACCCGCGGGGGTGGGCGACGGTGCCCACCCCCGTTCGCGTGTCCGACCTGTGCCCGAACCCTCCGCCGGGGGCGGGGCGGCTGGTCACCGGTCCGGGAGGGCTATCGTGTGCTCAGACGGTGCGGGGAGAAGCGGACGCACCGGACTATGAGGGGACACGGAACATGGAGACGACAGAGGCGCGTCCCGCGCGCCTGCGCGTCGGCGTCGTCGGGGCCGGCCGGGTCGGCTCAGCCCTCGGCAACGCCTTGGCGCGGGCCGGACACAAGGTCGTGGCCGCCTCGGCGGTCTCCGAAGCCTCGGTCGCCAGGGTCGAGGGACGCCTGCCCGGCGCGCGGATCCTCGAACCCGCCCAGGTGGCCGAAGCCAGTGACCTCGTTCTGCTGACGGTCCCCGACGACGCCCTCCCCGACCTGGTTGAGGGCCTGGCCGCCACCGGCACCGACCTGCGCGGCAAGATCATCATGCACGCCAGCGGCGCCCACGGCTATGGGATCCTCGCCCCCGCCACCATCGCCGGGGCCCTCCCTCTGGCCTTGCATCCGGCGATGACCTTCACCGGCCGGGACGAGGACATCGACAGGCTCGCCAACTGTGCCTTCGGTGTGACCGCGCCCGAACAGCTCCGCCCCATCGCCGAGGCCCTGGTGGTCGAGATGGGCGCCGAGCCGGTGTGGATCGCCGAGGACAAGCGCACCCTCTACCACGCGGCCCTCGCGGGCGGGGCCAACCACCTGGTCACCCTGGTCGCCGACAGCGCCTCCCTGCTCAGCGCGGCCGGGGTTCCCGAACCGGGTCGGATGCTCGCGCCCATGCTCAGCGCCGCCCTGGACAACGCCCTGCGCCTGGGCATCCACGGCCTCAGCGGGCCCGTTCTGCGCGGTGACGCCGGAACCGTGGCCGGACACGTGGAGCAGCTGCGCGAGACCGCGCCCGAGAGCGTGGCCAGCTACGTCGAGCTCGCCCGGCTCACCGCCGACCGCGCCATCAACGCGGGGATGCTCAAACCCGAGGACGCCGCACGCCTGCTGGACGTCCTGCGGCGCTGACCGCTCACCGCGACCAGCACGATTCTCACTGTCTTCACTGTCCCGCGGCACCGGCGGACGCACGGGTACCGGGCACCGGCCCGGACACGATGCGGCCCAGGCAGACCAGCAAGGAGAGAACCATGACCAAAACCGCTCCGCCCGGATCCTCGGGCAGGCCCGCCGGCGGTCCCGTCGTCGTCCGCACACCCGCGGAACTGCGCCGGGCCCTGGCCGACGCGGGCCGGGTGGGCCTGGTCCCCACCATGGGCGCCCTGCACGGCGGCCACCGCACCCTCATGCGGCTGGCCCGTGAACAGGCCGACACCGTGGTGGTCAGCATCTTCGTCAACCCGCTCCAGTTCGGTCCGAACGAGGACCTGGACCGCTACCCGCGCGACCTGCCCGGCGACACTGCGCTGTGCGGTGAGGAGGACGTGGACGTGGTCTTCGCCCCTGAGGTCGCCACCATGTACCCGCTCCCGCAGATGGTCACCGTCGACGCGGGCGCCATGGGCGAACGCCTGGAGGGCGCCTCCCGCCCCGGCCACTTCACCGGCGTGCTCACCGTGGTCTCCAAGCTGTTCAACCTGGTCCGCCCGGATTTCGCCGTCTTCGGTGCCAAGGACGCCCAGCAGATCGCCCTGGTCCGCCGCCTGGTCGCCGACCTGAACCTGCCCGTGGAGATCGTCGGCGCCCCCACCCTGCGCGACCCCGACGGCTTGGCCTCCTCCAGCCGCAACGTCTTCCTTGACACCGCCCAGCGCACCAGTGCCCTGGCTCTGTCCCGGGCCCTGCGCACGGGCGCCGAAGCCGCGCCCGCGGGCGCCGAGGCCGTCCGCGAAGCGGCTCGCGCCGTCCTGGACGAGGCCGCCGAGGCCACCCCGCCGGTCGAGCTCGACTACCTGGCGCTGGTCGACCCGGCCACCTTCGCCGACGCCCCCGCCGACCACCGGGGCGAGGCCGTCCTGGCCGTCGCCGCCCGGGTGGGCACCACCCGACTCATCGACAACGTGTCGGTCACCCTCGCGGAAAGAGACCCCAGATGAGCTCTGCCGGACAGACCCGGATCGAGGCCCCCGAACCCAGTTGGGCCGTGCGCGCCGACGTCGCGGTGGTCGGTTCGGGGATCGCGGGTTTGAGCACCGCCCTGCGCTACGTGCGGCGCACCGGGTCGGGCCGGGTCGTCCTGGTCACCAAGGACCGGCTCTCCACCGGCTCCACCGCCTACGCCCAGGGCGGTATCGCCGCGGCCATGGCGCCCGAGGACGGGCCGGTCGCCCACATGGTCGACACTCTCCTGGCCGGGGCCGGACTGTGCGACCCCCACGCGGTCAACGTCCTGGCCACGGAGGGCCCCGACGCCCTGCGCTGGCTGATCGGCCTGGGCGCGGAGTTCGACCGTGACGACGACGGCGAGCTCTCCCTGACTCGCGAGGGCGGCCACCGCGCCGATCGGGTGGCCCACGCGGGCGGTGACGCCACCGGCGCCGAGATCCAGCGCGCCCTGGTCCAGGCCGTCCTGGCCGAGGAACGCATCGAGGTCGTCGAGCACGCCATCGCCCTGGACGCTCTGCGCGACTCGGGTAGCGGCGCGGTGCACGGCGCCACCCTGCACGTCATGGGTGAGGGGAAGCGCGATGGCGTCGGCGCCGTCCTGGCCCCCGCGGTCGTGCTGGCCACCGGCGGCATGGGGCAGGTCTTCGCCGCCACCACCAACCCGCCCGTGTCCACCGGGGACGGGCTCGCCCTGGCCGCCCGGGCCGGGGCCCGCCTGCGCGACCTGGAGTTCATCCAGTTCCACCCCACGGTCCTGTGGCTGGGCCCGAACGCGCGCGGCCGCCAGCCGCTCATCTCCGAGGCCCTGCGCGGCGAGGGCGCCTACCTCGTGGACGCCGAGGGTCATCGGATCATGGAAGGGGTGCACGAGCTCAGCGACCTCGCCCCGCGCGACGTCGTGGCCCGCACCATCGCCCGAACCATGGCCGAGCAGGGCACCGATCACGTCTACCTGGAGACCCGCCACTTCGGCCGGGCCACCTGGGAGAAGCGGTTCCCGACTATCCTGGCCTCCTGCCGCGCCCACGGCATCGACCCGCTCGCCCGGACCATCCCGGTCGCCCCGGCCGCGCACTACGCCTCCGGCGGCGTGGAGGTCGACATCGACGGCCGCACCGGGGTCCCCGGCCTGTGGGCCGTCGGCGAGGTCGCCCGCACCGGCGTGCACGGGGCCAACCGCCTGGCCTCGAACTCCCTGCTGGAGGGGCTGGTCTACGCCGATCGGATCGCCACCCGGCTGGCCGATGCCCCGGCACGGGATTCGGGTGAGGCGCAGCCCCTGGGTATGACCACACCGTTGGTCGACCCGGCCACCTCCGGCACGGTCCGTACCCTGATGTCCCGCGACGCTGGGGTCCTGCGCACCGGCGAGGGCCTGGCCGAACTTGTGGCCCGGCTCGACGACCTGGCAGCCCCCGCCGAGCACGTCGCCCCCGACGTCGCCGCTTGGGAGGCCACCAACCTGCTCACCGTGGCCCGCCTCGTGGCCGCCGCCGCCCGGCACCGCACCGAGAGCCGGGGCTCCCACCAGCGCGCCGACGCACCCGAACCCCGACCCGAGCTGCGCGTGCGGCCCGTGGTCGTCCGACTGGAAGGGGACTCGATCGTGACCACCGACGAGACCTGGCAGCCCTCCCTCCCGCCCGCCCTCGTGGCCGAGCTCGACACCATCGCCTTCCCCCTCGCCCGGCCGGAGGCGCCAAGCGAAGGGCACGTCGAGGCGCGCGCCGAGTTCACCCTCCCGTGGACCGCCCCGCACCAGTCCCACGTGGACACCGTCCGCCGCGCCCTGGCCGAGGACCTCACCGCGGGCCCGCGCATCGACGTCACCACCGTGGCGACCATCCCCGCCGACCAGGTCCGTACCGCCCACGTGGTGGCCCGCGCAGACGGCACCGTCAGCGGCCTCCCGCTCGCCGAGCTCGTCTTCTGGCTGGTCGCCGAGGGCGCCCTGGAGGTCTCCCGGCAGGCGGCGGACGGTGACTCCGTCAAGCGCGGCGACGTCCTCATGACTGTCACCGCCCGAACCCGCGACCTGCTCACCGCAGAGCGCACCGCGCTGAACCTGCTCACCCACATGTCCGGCATCGCCACCGCCACCCGTACCTGGACGGACGTGGTGGTTGGGACCGGAGCGCGCATTCGGGACAGCCGAAAGACCACCCCGGGGCTGCGCGCCCTCGACAAGTACGCGGTGCGCTGCGGCGGCGGGGTCAACCACCGCTATAGCCTCAGCGACGCCGGACTGATCAAGGACAACCACGTGGTCGCCGCCGGGGGTGTGGGCGCGGCGGTCCGCGCCATCCGCGAGCGTTTCCCCGACCTTCCGCTGGAGGTCGAGGTGGACCGGATCGACCAGATCGAGGACGCGCTGGCCGCCGGGGCCGAGGAGATCCTGCTCGACAACTTCACCGTGGAGCAGCTGACCGAGGCGGTGGCCCTGGTCAACGGCCGGGCCCGGCTGGAGTCCAGCGGCGGACTCACCCTCGACGTCGCCGCCGACGTCGCCCGCACGGGTGTGGACTACCTGGCTGTCGGCGCGCTCACGCACTCCAGCCCGGCACTGGATATCGCGCTCGACCTGTTGTGATCGGCCCACTTGGTGGAAGATTCCTTTGGTACACACCAATTCGACCAGTGAGGCCCCCAGAATGCTGCTCGCGATCGACGTCGGTAACTCCGAGACGGTTCTTGGTCTGTTCGAGGCCGACGACCTTCTCGAACACTGGCGGGTGGGAACCGACACCAGGCGCACGGCGGACGAGTGGGCCGTGGTCCTGCGCGGGCTCATCGACGGTAGCTCCCTGAGCAATCTGACCGAGGTCGAAGGCATTGCGATGTGCTGCTCGGTTCCCTCCGTCCAGCACGAGATGCGGGACATGTTCCGCCGTCACTTCGGTGACTTGCCCGCGGTGATCGTCGAACCCGGTGTGAAGACGGGCGTGCCGATCCGGATGGACAACCCCAAGGAAGTGGGCAGCGACCGGATCATCAACGCGCTGGCCGCCAGCCACCTCTACGGGGGGCCGAGCGTGGTGGTGGACTTCGGCACCGCGACCACTTTCGACGCGGTCAGCGTCAAGGGCGAGTACGTGGGCGGGGCCATCGCCCCGGGCATCGACATCTCGGTGGATGCCCTCTCCCGGCGCGGGGCTCAGCTGCACATGGTGGAGATCGTCAAGCCGCGCGCGGCCATCGCCAAGAACACCACGGAGGCGCTGCGTTCGGGAATCGTCTTCGGTTTCGCCGGTCAGGTGGATGGAATCGTCGACCGCATGGTCGGCGAGCTCACTGACAACCCGGACGACGTCACCGTGGTGGCCACCGGCGGCCTGGCCTCGACGGTGGTGGGCGAGTGCGAGACGGTCGACGTCCACGAGCCCTGGCTCACCCTGATCGGCCTGCGCCTGGTCTTCGAACGCAACGCGGGCTGAGGCGGGGCGGTTCGAGGCGGCGAGGTCCGGGGCCCGGAGGTTCAGGGCCGAGTGCGGACCGGATCGCAACCGTGGGCGGCTGACATGAGTCTGACCTTCCCGAACCCCCTCCCGCACTCCCGAAGACCCCGGGTAAGGCCGAGGCACACGCATGCCCTACCCCCGTTGTGCACGGCTGATCCGGTCCGACAGCCGAGGGGCGGGCGAGGAGACTCGCCCGCCCCTCAACTCTTGTTGTGGCGCTGGACGCGCAACCGCGGGTAGACCTCGGCGAGGTGGTCGAAGTCGCGATCGCAGTGCACCAGCACGGCGTCGGTCCGCATGGCAACAGCCGCGATGAGGCAGTCGTAGAGCTTCCGGATGGTCTTCCCCTTGGACCGAGCCTCCCGGTAGATGCTGGCGGAGTGGTGGAAATCCAGCCGGTTGTCGAGGGACAGCTGGATGAGCCCGTTGGTCAACCGTTCCAGACGGAGTACTTCGCTGGTGTTGCGCGCGCCGCTCAACACTTCGGCGGCGACGGGTTCCGTTGTGGCCAGGTGGGCCCCGTCCTCGATGAGCTCCCGGACGAAGTCGTTGGTCTCGGAGCCGGTGCTGCGGAAGTACTCGACCCAGGCGGAGCTGTCGAGGAGGTAGATGTTCTTCACTCTTCGGAACCCTCGAATCCGGAGCGTCGCATCTCGTCCAGATCGCCCTCCCAACCGATGCCCTCCAGGTTGAGGAGGAACTCCTTGGTGAGGGGAGCGCCAACGGCACGGCGTAGGGCGATGTCCACGGCCTCCCGCTTGGTGCGTACCTGGAAGTGCTCCATGGCCGAGTTGACCAGTTCATCGTCAATGTCAATATTTGTGCGACTCATACACCAACGATACACAAGTGTTTCGCCGATCAAGGAGGCTTTTCCTCAATCCGTTTCCGCTCCTCAACGCAGCGGAGATGACAGGATCCGGTCGCCTTCAAGGGGTGATCCACCGGTTGGCCGGTTCCCCCGCCCCGGCGGCCGGAAGGCCGTGTAACGCGTGCCGTCGGGGGCGCGGGCGCC
Source organism: Nocardiopsis valliformis DSM 45023 (assembly GCF_000340985.1). Classification (NCBI taxonomy): domain Bacteria; kingdom Bacillati; phylum Actinomycetota; class Actinomycetes; order Streptosporangiales; family Nocardiopsidaceae; genus Nocardiopsis; species Nocardiopsis valliformis. The sequence goes on along the minus strand of NZ_ANAZ01000002.1, from coordinate 99,156 downwards.
GGTAGGATCGTGGCCGTGAATGACACGCACGACGACTACGACGACCTGCCCGAACAGATGCGGGTCCGGCGGCAGAAGCTGGACCGTCTCCGGGAGGAGGGCATCGACCCCTTCCCCGTGAACTACCCGCGGACGACGTCGATCGGCCCCGTGCGTGAGAAACACCAGGGCCTGGAGCCCGACACCCACACCGGGGCGAAGGTCGCCATCGCCGGTCGCGTCATGCTCTACCGCTCCGGCGGCAAGCTGTGCTTCGCGACCCTGCGCGACGAGACCGGGGACGTGCAGATCATGCTGTCCCTGGACCAGGTCGGCAAGGAGAGCCTTGACGCCTGGAAGGCCGACGTCGACCTCGGCGACCACGTGGGTGTGGAGGGTGAGGTCATCACCTCCCGCCGCGGTGAGCTGTCCATCCTGGTGAGTGGCTGGACGCTGACGGCCAAGTGTCTGCGCCCGCTCCCGGACAAGCACAAGGGGCTGAGCGACCCCGAGGCCCGGGTGCGCCAGCGCTACGTGGACCTCATCGTCAACCCCGAGTCGCAGCAAATGGTGCGCAGCCGTTCGGCCGCCATCCGGGCGATCCGGGAAGGGCTGAACAACCGCGACTACATCGAGGTCGAGACCCCGATGCTGATGCGCGTGCACGGCGGCGCCACGGCGCGTCCGTTCGTCACGCACATCAACGCCTACGACATGGACCTGTACCTGCGCATCGCCCCCGAGCTGTCGCTCAAGCGGCTGGTCGTGGGTGGCCTGGAGAAGGTCTTCGAGGTCAACCGGAACTTCCGGAACGAGGGTGCGGACTCCACGCACAACCCCGAGTTCACGATGCTGGAGTTCTACCAGGCCTACGCCGACTACAACGACATGGCGGAGGTGACCCGCGAGCTCATCCAGGAGGCGGCCCGCGCGGTCTTCGGCTCCACCATGATCGAGCGCGACGGCCAGACCTTCGACCTGGGCGGGGAGTGGCCGCGGATCACGCTGTACGGCTCGGTCTCCGAGGCCCTGGGCGCCGAGGTCACCCCGCGCACCCCGATCGAGGACGTCCGCCGTCTGGCCGAGGCCAAGGGCGTCGAGTACAGCCACGAGTGGGGCCCGGGCAAGCTGGTCGAGCACATCTTCGAGGAGCTGGTGGAGCACACGCTCGTCCAGCCCACGTTCGTGTGCGACTTCCCGCTGGAGACGAGCCCGCTCACCCGCCAGCACCGAGAGGACCCGCTGCTCACAGAGAAGTGGGACCTGATCGGTTTCGGCATGGAGCTCGGCACGGGCTTCTCCGAGCTGGTGGACCCGGTCGAGCAGCGCCGCCGCCTGACCGAGCAGTCGCTGATGGCCGCGGAGGGCGACCCCGAGGCGATGCAGCTGGACGAGGACTTCCTACGCGCCCTGGAGTACGGCATGCCGCCCTCCGGTGGTGTGGGCGTCGGGATCGACCGCCTGCTGATGGCTTTCACCGGTAAGAACATTCGGGAAACTGTGCTTTTCCCGATCGTGAAGCCCTCCGGGGACTAGCCGCTCTCCCTTGGCTCCCACTTGACGGAAAAGGGGAGAGGGCGAATCTCGATAGAGGGATGACCGAAAGGCCACATTCGGGGCCGTCGCACCTGGCGTGCGGCGGCCCCGAGTCGTACCCGCCCGCCTGCGGGAATGTGGCGAAGGGCACGAGACCTGGCTCACTTACCGGTCATACGGAACAAAATCCCAGCCAGGAGTGGATGCACTCGGGGATAGAGAGCAGTTTTTCCCCTGGGAGCTCGGTTGCCGCGATCTCGCTTTTGTTGAAGATTGTTTACGCAGGTCAGCGCGGGCGGGGTATTTCCATGCTCGTGACTCTGTGACCCAGTGGCCTCACCTAATTACGCATGGTGATTTATGGGGCCTTGACGGTATCATCCACGGCGCCTAGCGTGCTGAGGGCGGGCCTTGGTCCGCGAGTTTGCCGAATTGATCGAGAACAACGGTGAGCAAGGGTTCGGGGCCAGACGAGGTCCCGGAATCCGCCGCGCACGCACCCACGGTGTGGTCTGTCCGTCCCAGGCCTCAGCGTCCGGGGTTCGTGTGTCCTTGTGCTCCCCTTCGACTCCCACCCCTGTGCCAGAGGGGTTTCGGGAGAGGGCAGGGGTGGCCGGGACTCACCCGCACCGACAGCCAGTCGGACGCGCTTGACCGTTCGGTGACGAGTTGATGTTCCGCACTCACATAGATGAGGGAGGACGGAGTGGAACAGGCCACACTCGTACGACGTACCGTTGAGGACCAGAACACCCTCTCGCCGCGAGAGCACCGAGAGAACGTGGTTCCCCTTCAGGCTCGGTCGCGTGAGAACACGCTCAACGGCGCCTACACGCCGGTTGAGCTGAGTCATGAGGAGCTGGAGCTGCTCGCCGAGATCGCCACCGGTGTCACCACCGAAGTGGCCGCTCGGCACCTCGAGCTCAGCGCCCGAACCCTGCGCCGACGCATTCGCAACATCTGCGACGTGCTCGGCGTGAACACACCCATCGAGGCGGTCGTGTGGGCCGCGAGGCGCCAGCTGATCTGATGCTCCGATGACCGAGCACCAGTAGGAGGCGCTTCCCGGTGATCGCCGGGAGACACCGCGGGCATGCCGGCCCAGGAAGCCGAGCGTCGCCGAGCACCGGATGAAGAGCGTTCCGGGGTGAGGCCGCATAGGCGTAGTCTGGTCCGGCTATGCCCGTTCGTCATGTCCGGGTCCGTCGCGCCAGGACGCGCGACGTCACCCACATCCGCCGCCTCGTCGACACCTACTCCGTCGACCGGAGAGTGCTCTCCAAGAGCACCGTCAACCTCTACGAGGACATCCAGGAGTTCTGGGTGGCCGAAGCGGAGACGCTGCCCGACGACACACCGGGCGAGCTCCCGCCGGAGGAGGGCAAGCTGAGCGTGGTCGGCTGCGGAGCCCTCCACGTCCTCTGGGAGGACCTCGCGGAGGTGCGCACCGTCGCAGTCGACCCCTCCCTACGCGGTTTCGGCGTCGGTCACCGAATCGTGACCGAGCTTTTGGACACCGCGCGCGAGTTGGGTGTGCGGCGTGTGTTCTGTCTGACATTCGAGACCGGTTTCTTCGCCAAACACGGCTTTGCCCCGATCCAGGGCACCCCGGTCTCCTTCCGCGTCTACGAGGAACTCCTGCGTTCCTATGACGAGGGAGTGGCCGAATTCCTCGACCTGGAGCGGGTCAAACCCAACACCCTGGGGAACACTCGCATGCTTGTACACCTCGACGAGAGTCAGTCGGGCGCGGCCGGCTAAAGGATTTGGACCCCGGATAGGACATCCTTCCCCTTCTGAACGGTTCGCGGCCTCCTCCGGCCGCTGTGGGCGCTTAAGTGCACCGGGTGGTATACGTGTGGAACAAGGCAGGTAATGTGTACCTGCGTCCGCTCGGATCTCCGGTTACCCGGTGAAGTGAGGGTGAGACGTTCAGCATCTCGGATTTGCCGGATGCCGCCAGTGCTCGACCGTCGCACTGCGGGGAGTCTTGCCGCGCGAGGGTGTAACAGCCGACCGGACATTGGTCGCCATCAGGCTTTGCCGGGACGTCTTGGGTACGTCCGGTGTCAAACCGGGGGCAAACGATGTCTATGATGTCTGGTATGCGTTTGCCCGGTCGTGCCGGAGCGCCATCCCCCGGGAGTGTCCCGAACCCTGAGTCGGGTATTTGCTGCAATAAGTAACAACCAGGAAGGGTAGGCCGCTTCGATGGGCGACTTTTTGTCATCGGTGCTTCCCCCCGGACTGATCGACGTATTGTCCGCGCTCATCCCGCCGGTGGTTGTCGGGTCCGTGTTCTGTGCCTTCGTCATCCAGCTGCTGCGCAAGGAGATGGCACCGCGCAGGATGGACGGAAGCCTGGTCAGCGACGATGAGACCGGTGAGTCCGCTGCGAGTGACAAGCGCTCGGCCGAGGTCCAGGAGGCCGGAGCGGCGAATGAGACGCCGATTGCCCGGGACGGGGAACGTAGCGAATCCGACGGTCGTTAGATACGGTGCCGGGCTGAAACCGGCACCGAGTGCCCCCGCCCGCGAGGGATACCCGTGTGTGCGGGCCAACTTGCCGCTTCGCGCTGCTCCGGTGACCCCGAATCCTCTCGATCCGGTCTCGGAGGATTTCTGACGCGCCGGGAATTGTCTTTCGCGTTCTCGCGAGATAGCTTTATATTCAGGTGTGGAGACACCGCTCTTCTGAAAGGTTTGATTCCATGGCACAGAAGGTCCAGGTTTTCCTGGTCGACGACCTCGACGGCGGCGAGGCCGAGGAGACGGTGACGTTCGGTCTCGATGGATCGACGTACGAAATCGACCTCAGCGCGGGTAATGCCGCCAAGCTCCGCGAGGCCCTTAGCCCGTTCGTCGAGGCCTCCCGTAAGGCCCCGGCGAAGCAGGTTCGCGGTGCCGCTCGGCGCGGAAGCCGGAATGCTCCCAGCCGTGAGCGCAGCGCGGAGATTCGCGCGTGGGCGAAGGCCGCTGGGAAGCCCGTCAATGAGCGTGGCCGTATCCCCGCCGCCATCGTCGCCGAATATGAGGCCATCAAGGGTTAGGTTTGCCACTGACCCGGGCGGCCGAAATGTTGTCAGGTCTTGATCGAAATTTCGCCCCAGGCCCTGCTGTTCGCTGTCCCTGACCCCCGCACCCCGAGGCCCGATTCGGCCCGGACGTCCTATGAGCGAGGGAGTCCGAGTCGCCGGAGAAACCGGATCACCGGTACCCGTCGGCGACGGACCCCGTCCCGTCGGGACCCGCGCCGCCGAGAGCCCGTGACACCGGGGTGCGGGGGAGTGCGAAGGGACGCGAACCCCGGCAGGGACGGATCTCGGCCCGGACCCTGGGAAGTGTGCGGCCCGACCCCGGCCCCTCCGCCGGTCGCCGGTGACGGCGACTGCCGCATGCGCCGCACGGTGACCTCCGCGACATCGTCGAGGAGGAGTCCGCAGGGTCGGTAATTTCCGCTTGAAGAACAACACGCCTTCGGCTTGTTCGCTTAGAGCCGATAATCCGGCATACGCACGTGCGGCCCGGGCACTCTCGTGATGGATGGGAGTGTCTGGGCCGTTCGCCTTCGGCGTACAGGGAAATCTGACGCGTCAATTGGTAGTTGGATGTTGGGTGAACGCCCTATCGTCGGGGAAAGTCTCTGGCACGGACGGCTGCGGTCGCCCGTACGGAGACGTCCACCCTGTCGGCAGCCGTCGGCAAGGTGGACGGGTGCGGCAGCGCTCCCCGGGGCGGTTAATCCCTGTGGGGCCTATATGCGGAAGAGTTGGGTCGGTAATGACCGTCCCCGCCTGACCGCTCTGTAGAGGAGCGACGAACATGTTCGAGAGGTTTACCGACCGCGCGCGGCGAGTGGTGGTTCTGGCTCAGGAAGAAGCCAGGATGCTCAACCACAACTACATCGGTACGGAGCACATCCTGCTCGGCCTCATCCACGAGGGTGAGGGTGTCGCCGCCAAGGCTCTGGAGAGTCTTGGTATCAGCCTCGAAGCGGTTCGGCAGCAGGTTGAGGAGATCATCGGTCAGGGCCAGCAGGCGCCGTCGGGGCACATTCCCTTCACCCCGCGCGCCAAGAAGGTCCTTGAGCTGTCGCTGCGCGAGGCGCTTCAGCTCGGCCACAACTACATCGGTACCGAGCACATACTGCTGGGCCTGATCCGCGAGGGCGAGGGCGTCGCCGCCCAGGTCCTCGTGAAGCTCGGCGCGGACCTCAACCGGGTCCGCCAGCAGGTCATCCAGCTGCTGCACGGGTACCAGGGCAAGGAGCCGCAGGCCACTGGCGCCTCCTCCGAGTCCACCCCCTCCACCTCGCTGGTGCTGGACCAGTTCGGCCGCAACCTGACGCAGGCCGCGCGTGAGTCCAAGCTCGACCCGGTCATCGGCCGGGACAAGGAAATCGAGCGCGTCATGCAGGTGCTCTCGCGGCGCACCAAGAACAACCCGGTGCTGATCGGTGAGCCCGGTGTCGGTAAGACCGCGGTCGTCGAGGGCCTGGCCCAGAAGATCGTCAAGGGTGAGATCCCGGAAACGCTCAAGGACAAGCAGCTCTACACGCTCGACCTGGGCGCCCTGGTCGCGGGCAGCCGCTACCGCGGTGACTTCGAGGAGCGCCTCAAGAAGGTGCTCAAGGAGATCCGCACCCGCGGTGACATCATTCTCTTCATCGACGAGCTGCACACGCTGGTCGGAGCGGGCGCGGCGGAAGGTGCCATAGACGCCGCCTCCATCCTGAAGCCCATGCTGGCCCGGGGTGAGCTCCAGACCATCGGTGCGACCACGCTCGACGAGTACCGCAAGTACCTGGAGAAGGACGCGGCACTCGAGCGCCGCTTCCAGCCGATCCAGGTGGACGAGCCGACGATCACGCACGCCATCGAGATCCTCAAGGGCCTGCGCGACCGTTACGAGGCCCACCACCGGGTCTCGATCACCGACAGCGCCCTCGTGGCCGCCGCGCAGCTGGCCGACCGCTACATCAGCGACCGGTTCCTGCCGGACAAGGCGATCGACCTCATCGACGAGGCCGGTTCCCGGATGCGCATCCGCCGGATGACCGCTCCGCCGGACCTGCGCGAGTTCGACGAGAAGATCGCCGGTGTGCGCCGCGACAAGGAATCGGCCATCGACGAGCAGGACTTCGAGAAGGCCGCGTCCCTGCGTGACGACGAGAAGCAGCTGCTCAACAAGAAGGCGCAGCGGGAGAAGGAGTGGAAGGCCGGCGACATGGACGTCGTGGCCGAGGTCGATGAGGAGCTCATCGCCGAGGTTCTGGCCGCCTCCACTGGTATCCCGGTCTTCAAGCTGACCGAGGAGGAGAGCTCGCGCCTGCTGCGCATGGAGGACGAGCTGCACCGCCGGGTCATCGGCCAGGAGGACGCCATCAAGGCGCTCTCCCAGGCGATCCGCCGTACCCGCGCCGGTCTGAAGGACCCCAAGCGCCCCGGTGGTTCGTTCATCTTCGCCGGTCCGTCCGGTGTGGGTAAGACCGAGCTGTCCAAGACCCTGGCCGAGTTCCTGTTCGGGGACGAGGACGCGCTGATCCAGCTCGACATGTCCGAGTTCATGGAGAAGCACACGGTCTCGCGGCTGTTCGGTTCGCCTCCCGGCTACGTCGGCTACGAAGAGGGCGGCCAGCTCACCGAGAAGGTGCGCCGCAAGCCGTTCTCCGTGGTCCTGTTCGACGAGATCGAGAAGGCCCACAACGACATCTTCAACTCTCTGCTCCAGGTGCTGGAGGAGGGTCGTCTCACCGACGCTCAGGGTCGCATCGTCGACTTCAAGAACACGGTCATCATCATGACGACCAACCTGGGTACGCGGGACATCTCCAAGGGCCAGGCCATGGGCTTCGCCAAGGAGGACGACGCCAACACCAACTACGAGCGGATGAAGGCGAAGGTCAGCGAGGAGCTCAAGACCAACTTCCGGCCGGAGTTCCTCAACCGTGTAGACGACATCATCGTCTTCCACCAGCTGACCGAGAAGGAGATCTTCCAGATCGTGGATCTGATGATCACGAGCCTGGACAGTCGCCTCAAGGAGCGGGACATGGGCATCGAGCTCCGTCCCAAGGCGAAGAAGATCCTGTCCGAGCGCGGGTTCGACCCGGTCCTGGGCGCGCGGCCGCTGCGTCGCACGATCCAGCGGGAGATCGAGGACCAGCTGTCCGAGAAGATCCTGTTCGGCGACCTCAAGGCGGGTCAGATCGTCGTGATCGACGCCGAGGGCGAGGGCACGGACGCCAAGTTCACCTTCAAGGGTGTGCCGAAGCCCGCCGCGGTTCCGGACACCCCCGAGGTGGAGTCCGCCACCAAGAGTGAGTAAGCGGTAGCACCGCCGGTCGGTTCCGCGCCGGCAGCTGTCTGAGGACGGGGGCATCCCTGGCGAGGGGTGCCCCCGTCGGCGTTCCCGGGGGGAGCACGGGCAGGGGGGAGACGCTAGGGTGCGGTCCGTGGCCTATCCAAACGATCCCCGCCAGGGCGGCGCTCAGCCGCCGCAGGGGCCTCCGCACGGACCTCCGCCCCCTCACGGCCCCCCGGGGGCGCACCAAGCGCCTCAGGGGCCTGCGCACGGCCAAGGGCCCGCGCCCGGCCCCGGCTACCTAGCGCCCGGTTACCCGCCGCAGGGCCCGCCGCCCGGTTACCCGCCGCAAGGGCCCCCTCCCGGATACCCGCCACAGGGGTACCCCGGCGGTTCTCCTCCGCCCAAACGCGGCGCCTCGCCGTGGCTGATCGTCGGCGGGATCGCGCTCGCACTGGTTTTGGCGGGCGGTGCGGTCTTCGGCGGAATGTGGCTGTACAACGGGGCGGGCGGCTCCGGCTCCGGCTCCGCCTCCGGAGGCGACGTGGCAGGGGGAGCGGAGAAGGGCATCGAGGGCGTGGAGACCTTCGAGGTCCTGGACTACTCACACGTGGAGATCGGGGAGAAAGTCGACTACGACCAGTTCCCGCCGGTGGGTGGTCAGCACTACCCCACATGGCAGAACTGCGGGGTCTACGACGCCCCCGTCACGCCTGAGCTGGCTGTTCACTCCCAGGAGCACGGCGCGGTCTGGATCACCTACGACCCGGACCTGCCCGGCTCCGACGTCCAGACGCTGACCGACCTCCACACGCCCGGTTCCTACGTGATCGTCAGCCCGATGGAGGGCCTGCCCTCGGCCGTGGTGGCCTCGGGTTGGGGCGTCCAGCTCCAGCTGGACGAGGCCGACGACCCGCGGTTGGGCGAGTTCCTGCGCGAGTACGAGCAGAGCCCGAACGTGCCCGAACCCGGTGCCGCGTGCAGCGGTGCGGTCGACCAGACCCAGGAAGAGGTCGAGGCCGCGCTCTCCGACGAGACCGACGCCCGGAGGAACTGAGCGCCGGCCCTACCCCGGCAGGGCATAGCGGCCGTCGTCCAGGGGGTCGACCAGGCCGTCGGAGACCAGGGCGTCCAGAGCCCGTTCGCGCTGGACGTGGTCGTCCCAGACCGCGTCCAGCGCGTCCTTGACCACCGGGCCGGGCGAGTCGCGCAGAACGGCGAGGAGCTTGCCGCGCACCTGCCGATCGGTGCCCGCGTAGGTCTGCCCGCGCCGGGGCGGCCCGTCGTAGGCGGGTTTGCCCGCGAGCTTCCAGGCGCACTGTCCGGCGATGGGGCAGTCCGCGCAGCGCGGGGAGCGTGCGGTGCAGACCAGGGCTCCCAGCTCCATCACGGCCACGGCCCAGCGGGCCGCCACCGAGGCCGTCGGTGGCAGTAGCGACTTGGCCAGGGCAGTTTCCGCCTTGGTCTGGGTTTTCGGCGGGTACTCGATCCCGGTTTCGGCTCGAGCCAGGACGCGGCGCACGTTGGTGTCCAGAACTGCGTGCCGCTGGCCGTAGGCGAAGCTCGCCACGGCGGCCGCGGTGTAAGCGCCGATCCCGGGGAGCGAGAGCAGGGTCGCATGGTCGTCCGGGACCTGGCCGTCGTGTTCCTCGGTGATGGCCACGGCGCAGGCGTGCAGACGCAGGGCCCGGCGCGGGTAGCCGAGCCGGTTCCACATGCGGACCGCCTCACCCGAGGGCTCCTTGGCCAGGTGCGCGGGGGTGGGCCAGCGCTCCATCCAGGCCTCCCAGGCGGGGAGTACCCGCACTACGGGGGTCTGCTGGAGCATGATCTCGCTGACCAGGACGGACCAGGGGGAGGCGTCCGGGGTACGCCAGGGAAGGTCTCGGGCGTTGGACTCGTACCACGCCAGAACCGCGGTGCTGTAAGGGTTATCGCTCATCTTTAACGGTAAATCGGCGGGTTGAGTAGGTGAGTGGCGTGCAAAACCGCAATACTACGGCCCATGGCGTCAAGTACCGGACAACCAGCACCTGTCAGCCGCGAGACCTACTGGAAACGACGGGCCTTCGTGCTGGCTGGCGTAATGCTGGTGTTCGCGCTGGTCGCGCTCGCTTTCCGGAACACCGGGGACGAAGCGGAACCGGCGGGCTCCTCCGAGGCGAGTGTCGATACCCCCGAAGCCTCCCCCAGTGTGCCAGCCGACGAGCCCTCCGACCCCGAAACCGGGGAAGACGACGAGGAACCGTCCGCCTCGCCCTCCCCGTCCCCTTCGGCGGACGAGGACAGCGAGGACGGCGAGGACGGCGAGGGCGGAGGGAGCGGCTCCGGCGGCGGCTCGGCCGAGGCCCCCGAACCCGAGCGCCCCGAGGACCCGTGCCGTCCCCAGGACGTGGTCGTCACCTTCGACTTCGCGGAGAGCGACCGCGAGGTGTACGGCGGTGGTACCAGCCCCGAGTTCAAGGTGACCGTGGTCAATACCGCCGACCAGACCTGCACCGTGGACGTGGGCCCCGAAGCGTTCGAGCTGCGGATCGAGTCCGGCAGCGACCGCGTCTACTCCACCGCGGACTGCGTGGAGGGCAACGCCCAGGAGGAACGCCAGCTCAAACGGGGCACCCCGCACGACTTCACGATCACCTGGGACCTGGACCGCTCCTTCACCGACTGCCGGGACAGCAGCGCCAGGGCCCAGCCCGGCTGGTACAAGGCCAACCTGCACGGCGACCACGTGGGCAGCGTCGACCAGCTCGTCTTCCAGCTCAAGGCCTGAGCCCGAGGCGTCAGCGCCAGTAAACCCCGCCCGGCCCCGGGCGGGGTTCGTCTGTTCACGGAACGGATGACCGAAGTCCCATGACATTTAGTCATTGAATGCTTACTATTCGTGGTGCATCTGATTCCGTCACCCTGGGAGTTTTCAGTGATACGCACCGCCACCGTTGTCGCGTGCACCGCCGTCGCGCTCGCACTGGCCACACCCGCGCACGCCGAGCCCGCCGGGTCGGACGTGTACGTCTTGCAGGTCTTCGGCGCCGTCGAGCGGCACGAGGACACCGCCATCAGCTGGCACCGCGCAACGACCTTGACGTGCGACCCGGCCGGGGGCGGCCACGCCAAGGCCGAGGAGGCCTGCGACCTCATCGCCCGGCATGGTGACATCGCCAGCGTGACCTCGGTCGGGGACGGCTTCTGCACGATGGAGTACCGGCCGGTCACCGTCCGGGTCTCCGGGGCCGAGGAGTACGAGGAGACCTTCGGCAACCAGTGCGTCATGAACAGCGCCAAGGGTGCGATCTTCGACTTCTAGGAACCTGTTTCGGAGTCCGCGGCCTTGCCGTCCCTGGCCTATTCTCCGGCGGCCGCGGACTCGTTCTTGCGGCTCCGGCGCGGACGGCGCCGCTCGACCCAGGTGAGGGCCTCGCTCAGCTCCTCCACCTCGTGGACGCGGATGCCCTTGACCGGGTCGCCGAAGTGCTTGGGAACGACCGCCTCGGTGAAGCCCAGGCGCTGCGCCTCGGCGACCCGGCGCCGCACACCGTTCACGCTGCGCACGTCACCGGCCAGGCCGACCTCGCCGATCGCGATGAACCCCGCGGGCAGCGGAACGTCGTTGTTGGAGCTGGCGGCGGCCATGGCCAGGGCCAGGTCCACGGAGGGCTCTCCCAGCTTCACCCCGCCCACGGTCGAGGCGTACACGTCCATGTTGGCCAGCTTCATGCCGGTGCGCTTCTCTAGCACTGCCAGGATCATGTTCACCCGTGAGGTGTCCAGACCCGAGGTGGCGCGGCGGGGCGCGGGCAGCGGGGTGGGCGCGACCAGGGCCTGCACCTCGGTGATCAGGGGGCGACGACCCTCCAGGGTGACGGTCACGCAGGTGCCCGGCACCGGGTCGGTGCGTTCGGTGAGGAAGAGGCCGCTGGGGTCGGGCAGGCCGAAGATGCCCTTCTCGGTGAGCTCGAAGACGCCGATCTCGTCGGTGGGTCCGTAGCGGTTCTTGACGGCGCGCAACAGGCGCAGCTGGGAGTGGCGTTCGCCCTCGAAGTGCAGGACGACGTCCACCAGGTGCTCCAGCAGGCGGGGTCCGGCGATCGAGCCGTCCTTGGTGACGTGGCCGACCAGCACGGTCGCGATGCCGCGCTCCTTGGCGATCTGGATGAGCGCCCCGGTGACCTGCCGGATCTGGGTGACACCGCCGGGGACGCCGGTGGTCTCGGGGGAGACCATGGTCTGCACCGAGTCCACGATCAGCAGCTGGGGCGCGACCGCGTCCACATGGCTGGCGAGGGTGGCCACCGAGGTCTCGGCGGCCAGGTAGAGCTGCTCGGAGAGGGCGTTGAGGCGTTCGGCGCGCAGGCGCACCTGCCCGGCCGACTCCTCGCCGGTCACGTAGAGGACGTTGGCCTTGGCGGCGCGCATCGCGGCGACCTCCAGGAGGAGGGTCGACTTGCCCACGCCGGGCTCACCGGCGAGCAGGACTACGCCTCCGGGGACGGCTCCGCCGCCCAGGACCCGGTCGAGTTCGTCCACGCCGGTGGGCACGGCCTCGGCGCTCTCCACGCTGATCTCGGTGATGGGGCGGGCCCGGGAGGTCACCGGGGCGGCCGCGACGACCGAGGGGGCGGGGGCTCCGGCCTCCTCGACGGTGCCCCAGGCCTGGCACTCGCCGCAGCGCCCCACCCATTTGAGGGTGGTCCATCCGCACTCGGCGCACCGGAACGTGGTCTTCGCTGCTTTGGCCATGGTCGACACGCTAACGGCTCCCGGTGACAGGTTCCGCTGTCACTGGAGGGGGCGCTGGGGACACGTGAAAGTTACCTACGGGTTAGGTGCTTCTTTTCGTAGGTCATGTTAGAGAGTGTGTGGGGAGAGTCACCCTCTTCCCAGGGTCCGAACACTCCGAAGCCCCCGCTCCTTGGAGAGAGGAAAACCCTCGTGTTCCGTACACACCGATCCCCCGCCGTCCCCCACGCCCCGGGAAGGGCCGACCGCGCCAGCGGCCTGCGCCGACTCGCCCGGATCACCGCCCCGCTGGCCCTCGCGGTCCTGGGCCTCTCGCTGGCCACCGCCCCCGCCGCCGCGGACGAGGCCGAGGCGGCCGCGTTCGAGCACTACGTCGCCATCGGTGACTCGTTTGTCGCCGGTCCCATGGTCAGCGCCCAGATGCCGCTGCTCGGCTGCATGCAGTCCTCGGTCAACTACCCCAAGCGCCTCGCCGAGCAGCTGGGGATCACCGAGATCACCGACGTCAGCTGTTCGGGCGCGCGGATGGCCCACCTCTACGAGGCCCAGTTCAGTGACGCCCCGCCGCAACTGGACGCGCTCCGGCCGGAGACCGACCTGGTCACGGTGGGCATCGCGGGCAACGACTTCGGCTTCTCTGAGGTTCTCATCGAGTGCGCCAAGCGGAGCTTGCGCAACCCGCTGGGCAGCCCGTGCGCCGACCACTACGGGGATGAGCTGGACCAGCGGATCGACGGGCTGCGGGACGAGGTCTCCGGGGTCTACACGGACATCGCCGAGCGCAGCCCGAACGCCACGGTCCTCAGCGTCGGCTATCTCCAGATCCTGCCGGAGAGCGGCGGCTGCTGGCCGAGCACGCCGATCGCCCGTGGCGACGTCCCGTTCCTTGACCAGGCGCAGACCGCGCTCAACGCGATGATCAAGGAGGAGTCGGAGGCCCAGGGCGCGGCCTTCGTGGACACCTTCGAGCGCGGCCACGACGTCTGCCAGGGGTCGGGCACCCGCTGGGTCGAGGGGCTGATCCCGGAGGACGGGGCGCCCGTGCACCCGAACAACCTCGGCATGGCGGCGACGACCGACTTCGTCCGCACTGCCCTGGGGGTCCCGCAGCCCTAGGGGTGTTCCGCGGATCATTCCGGGCTCGCGACCACCAGGCTGCCTCTCGCTGCGCCGATTTCACTCGGACAGCCAAACCCAGGCGGGCCCCCGCTGTGCGACACCGCGGAGCTTGCGTAGCAGGGCACAGTAGGGGCGAGGCCGCTCGCGTCGATCGGCGCAAGCGCCGAGCCTGCCGAAAGCATCCACGGAACAAGCCCTAGTCGAAGTGACCGCGCGGCTTGTAGCCGACGGTCACGGGTCTCGGCGGCGGACGGTGGGTTGATGGTTCACTGGCCGTTTTGTCCGCCGAGGTCAAGCAGGCTTTACCAACTTTCGGTATCGATAAGACTACGGAGAGTGACAATTCGTGGTGTCTGTGTGACCAATGGTGGTGTGTTGGCGGTCAGGAGATCCGCGTCACAGCGGCGCGGGCGGCCCCGACGGACCATGCAGGGAGAACCACGTCATGCGACTACCGCGACACCACGAGCAAACGCGGGCCTGCCGTTCCACCACGGATCCGGCGCGGCAGGCCGCACCCGCTCAGTCGCGCCGCCGTACGCCACGCGCACTCGCCGTCGCCGCACTCGCGGCCGCGGCGCTGGCCGCAGGGGGAGCCCCGGCCCTGGCCCAGCCGGCACCGAGTTTCCAGGCGGCACAGAGCGCCCCAAGCGCCGAGCGCGTCCACCAGGCCCTCTCCTCCAGCACCATCGAGAAGGCCATCGGCGCCGCGGAGGCCCAGAAGGGTAAGCCCTACGCCTGGGGCGGCACCGGCCCGAACTCCTTCGACTGCTCCGGGCTGGTGCAGCACTCCTTCAAGCAGGCCGGGGTGAGCCTGCCCCGCATCGCCCACGACCAGGTGAACTCCGGGACCCGGGTCAGCTACGCCAACGCCAAGAGGGGCGACATCCTCTACTGGGCCGACAGCGGCGGCTACGCCTACCACGTGGCCATCTACCTCGGCGGCGGCCGCATGATCGACGCCCCGCGCTCCGGAGGCAGCATCGCCGAGCGGGACGTGACCCGCTACAACCTCGCGGGCGCCGTCCGGCTCTGAGTCCGCCGACCACGTGACCGTGCACCGTCACGCGCCACATTCCTTTCGACGGCCGCTTCTCCCGGAGCACCCGGGGGAGCGGCCGTCCCCCTGTCGCAAGGGGCCCGCGGAGCTGTCCGGAGGGGGCATCCGCCACGCCGCGTTCACCCGGGCGGGCGCCCCGAAACGCCGCGGAGCGCATAGTCTGGGTCACGTGAGCCCTATCCAGGTCCCAGACGCGCCCGTGGTCCTCTCCTCGGCGTCGGTCTACCCGGAGAAGACCCCGGCCGCCTTCGAGATCGCCGCGAAGCTGGGGTACGACGGCGTTGAGGTCCTCGTCTCCTCCGACCCGGCCAGCCAGGACATCGAACTCCTCCGGCGCCTCTCGGACTACCACCAGATGCCCGTCACCGCCGTCCACTCGCCCTGCCTCGTGCTGACCCAGCGCGTGTGGGGCCGTGAGCCCTGGGGCAAGCTCGTCCGCTCCAAGGAGATGGCCGAGGCCCTGGGCGCCAAGACGGTCGTGGTGCACCCGGCCTTCCGCTGGCAGCGCGAGTACGCCCGCGACTTCGAGAACGGCGTCGCCCGCATGCAGGAGGAGACCGACGTGGTCTTCGCCGTCGAGAACATGTATCCGGTGCGGGTCCGCGACCGCGAGGTCGTCCCCTACGCGCCGAGCTGGAACCCGCTCGACCGCGACTACCCGGACGTCACCCTCGACCTCTCGCACACCGCCATGTCCGGCTCCGACGCGATGGACATGGCCAAGCGGCTGGGCAGCCGCCTCTCCCACGTGCACGTCACCGACGGTTTCGGCGGCCAGAACCTCGACGAACACCTCATCCCCGGCCGCGGCAGCCAGCCCGTCGCCGAGCTGCTCGAACACCTCGCGGGCAGTGGCTACGAGGGGCAACTGGTCCTGGAGGTGAGCACCCGCAAGGCCGCCGACCGCCAGGCGCGCATGCGCGAACTCGCCGAGGCGCTGGCATTCACCCGGCTGCACTTCGCGCAGGGACCGCCCACCTCCGAACCCCGGCTGGGCCGCCGTGAGCGCATCGCCCTGCTGCGCAGGCGCCCCCAGGCCCCGCCCCGGCGTTTCTCGGTGGACCCCAAAGGATCGGTCGACGACGAGGGTTCGGCCGACAAGGGCTGATGGTCCGGGCGCGGGCCCGGCTCCGCCGCCGACTGTCCGCCGAGTGAGACAACCGGTCCGTTCGGGAGCTCACGGGCGACTAGCGTGGAGGGGACTCGCAGAGAGGACCCCTTTTCATGATCGCGATCATCGGCGCAGGAAAGATGGGCGAGGCACTGCTCGCCGGACTACTGGCCAAGGGCCACGCTCCGGAGGACGTGCTCGTCACCGAGCCGCGTGCGGAACACGCGGCGGAGCTGCGCGGCCGCTACGGGGTCGAGACGGTCCCGGCGGCGGACGCCGCCAAGCGCGCGGACACTCTGCTGCTGGCTCTCAAGCCGCAGGACATGCTCGCCCTGCTGGACGACATCGCCCCGCACCTGACCCGGGGCCACCTGGTCATCTCGGTGGCCGCCGGACTGACCACGGTCGTCCTGGAGAGCCACCTGCCCTCCGGAGTGCCGGTCGTGCGCGCGATGCCCAACACCCCGGCGCTCATGGGCAAGGGGATGACCGCCGTCTCCGGCGGCGCGCACACCGAGGCCGCGCACCTGGACCGCGCAGAGGAACTCCTGGGCACGGTCGGCGAGGTGCTGCGGGTCGGCGAACAGCACATGGACACGGTCACCGCCATCTCCGGCAGCGGACCGGCCTACGTCTACTTCATCGCCGAGACCATGATCGAGGCCGGTGTCGCGATGGGTATGCCTCGTGTCACAGCGCAGCGGCTCGTCGGGCAGACGATCACCGGCGCCGCGGCCATGCTCGACGGTTCGGGGGAACACCCGGTGGTGCTGCGCGAAGCCGTCACCTCGCCGGGCGGGACCACTGCCGCTGCCCTGCGTGAGCTGGAGCGACACGGAGTGCGGACCGCCTTCACGGATGCCATCGAGGCGGCTCGGGACCGGAGCCGGGCGCTCTCCGAGAGCTGACCTGCGGGGCGTGTGACACATATCACGCATTCAATTCCCGTTCCGGTTAGTCAGGGGTCCCGGACGGAGCGTCGTACCTGGTGAATAAAGTCGGGATAAGAGGGTTGTGCCCCTCTTTCCCCCTCCCGCTGTGTACGTGTTCCCCTCTTTACTGATTCCGGGGCCCCATGACTAATCCTCAACCCCCTTCGGACCCGTCCAACTTCCCCGGCCAGCCCGGATCCGCGACGCCTCCTCCTGCTCCGAGCGGCCCGCAGAATCCCGTTGGGGGTTCTCCCGCGGGAGGCAACCCGGTCGCGCAGAACCCCTCCGGCGGCCAGCCGCCATTCGGTCCGCCCTCCGGTGGCCAGCGGCCACTCGGCCCACCCCCGGGAGGCCCGCCTCCTGGTGGTCCCGCTGGCGGCCCGCCTCCTGGTGGCCCTGCTGGTCCGCCCCCTGGTGGTCCAGGTGGCCCGCCTCCCGGCGGCCCGGGCGGCCCCGGCCAGTTCGGCCCGCCCCCTCCCGGCGGCACCCCGTCGGGCGGCAACCCGCCCTTCGGCCCGCCGCCCCCCGGCGGCATGCCGCCCGGTGGAATGCCCCCTGGTGGGATGCCTCCCGGCGGTCCCGGCGGCCCCGGCCAGTTCAGCGGCCCGCCGCCCCTGCCCCCGCTCGGCCTCTTCAAGTCCAAGGTGGGGCGGCGCGTCGCGCTGCTGAACCTGTCCGGTGTCGGCGCGGGCTTCTTCCACCTGCGCAGCTGGGTGTTCTTCGGGATCAACCTGGCCGTCACCATCGGCCTGCTGGTCACCGCCGCCATCATGGGCGCCGCCGACAACCTGCTCACCTGGGCCCCGGCCCTGCTGGCCTGGGTCCTGCTCACCGTCGTGATCGGCCTCTTCGCGGGCCGCCAGCACGAACGCCGCCTCCTGGTCCGGGGCGAACAGCCCGCGGTCAAGGGGAAGCCGGTCGTCCTGGCGGCCTGTCTCGTCGTGGTCATGATCCTCTCGCTCGTCGGCGTGTGGCAGACCGGCGAGTGGCGCCTGCGGGTCGCCGACGCCGCGCACGCCCGGGGCGACTGCGACACCGCGATCGACGTCTACGGCCAGGTCGAGAGCGGCTTCCAGCTCTCCATGTCGCCGTCGCTGATGAACAAGGCCCGTGCTGGCAGCGAGGCCTGCCAGATGCTGGCCCGTGCCCAGCGCGACGTGAAGAGCGAGAACTACGACCACGCGATCGAGTCCTACAGCAAGTACTTCGCGCACGACGCCTCCCGCTGGGAGGACACTGACGGCAGCGTCGCCCAGGTGAACTTCGACTACGCCGCCCAGCTCGCCGCCGAGGCGGAGGAGCTCTTCGCCGAGGCGGAGGACCTCTTCGAGGAGTTGGGGGGAAGCTTCGACGAATACATGTTCGAGTGGGTTCCCGCAGACCCGGACGAGCAGGAGCAACAGCAGGTCAACCAGGATGAGGCGAAGGCGGCCTTCGACGAGGCGATGGTGGCCTATGAGGGGGCGCTGGCGGCCTACGAATTCGTCGCGGAGGAGTTCTCCGACGCCCCCCTGGACGCGGACATGCCCACCGCCCTGGTCGATTTCTACAACGAGGCCACCGCTGACTACGCCGACGAGAACTGGTGCGTCGCCTCCTTCAAGATCGGGTTCTTCGCTGACGAGGACTTCAGCTGGGACGCCGCTCCCGAGCTCGGTGAGCGCATCGAAGAGGAACACCCGGACTCGATCCTCAACTGCGGCTGGGCTCATCTCGACGCCGGTGACGTCGAGGACGCCGAACAGACCGTCGAGTACCTCGAGGCCAGTTACCCCGACCACGAGGCCGATGACGTCGAGGACCTGACCAAGCACATCGGCGCCGGGTACATCGAGCAGGAGATGGACCGGCAGACCCTCTTCGGAGAAACCGAACTCGACCTGTCCCCCTTCAGCACGGGCAACGGAGACAAGGTCACCCTCAAGTTCACCAACAACTCGCCGGGGGAGATGCACTTCATGTATGTGGGCCCCGACGCGGTCCACGGTGAGGAGTTCGTCGACGCCTGCGAGGACTGCGAGGTCTACAGTTCGCCGCCCACGGGCAACTCCTGTTTCGACGATGGCGACGTCATGGAGATCAAGCTGGACCCGGGCAAGTACCGGCTGATGGTCACCTTCACCGATAGCCTCTTCGGTCAGCCCATCACCGGCAACGTGGACCTGAAGGCTGGCGAAACCTACGAGAACTGCTACTTCCGAGTGGAGAACTAGGGCGCCTGCTGCCGCGGCAGTGCTGTCCGTCTCCCACCCCGGCCTCGGAGGAACCACCCTCCGGGGCCGGGGCCTTTTCCGTTCACTGCGGACCCGGAGTTCTGTCCGGGGGCCGGCCTTGCGTACTGTGTGCTTCGGAGCACGCACACCTGAAACGGGGGTCACCACATGGGAGGGCGCACGTCCTGCTCGCTTCGGGTGGCATGGGACGACGGACTCACCGCCTACGACTTCGGGCCGCAGCACCCGATGGCGCCGATCCGAGTCGAGCTGACCATGGCGCTCAGCCGTGAACTCGGCGTCTTCGACAGGCCGGGGGTCGATCTCCTGGAGGTCGAGCCCGCCTCCGACGAACTCCTCTCCCTGGTGCACGACCCCGCCTACATCAAGGCGGTCAAACGGGCCGGCCGGACCCTGGAGCCCGACGACACCCACATGCTCGGGACCCTGGACAACCCCGTGTTCCGCGACATGCACGAGGCCTCCGCGCTGATCTCCGGCGCCTCGGTGGCCGCCGCGAAGGCCGTGTGGACCGGGCAGAGCGCGCACGCCGCCAACATCGCGGGCGGCCTCCACCACGCCATGCACGGCAACGCGTGGGGCTTTTGCGTCTACAACGACCCGGCGCTGGCCATCGCCTGGCTCCTGGAGCAGGGCGCCAAGCGCGTCGCCTACGTCGACATCGACGTCCACCACGGCGACGGCGTCCAGAACGCCTTCTACGACGACCCCCGGGTACTGACCATCAGCCTCCACGAGTCACCGGTGACCCTGTTCCCCGGTACCGGGCACGCCTCGGAGGTCGGCGGCCCGAAGGCGGAGGGGTACGCGGTCAACGTCGCCCTGCCCGCCGGGACCGGCGACACCGGCTGGCACCGCGCCTTCGACGCGGTCGTCCCACCGCTGCTGCACGAGTTCCAACCCGAGATCCTGGTGACCCAGCAGGGCTGTGACACCCACGCCCTCGACCCTCTGGCCAACCTCACACTCAGCGTGGACGGCCAGCGCCGGGCCTACGAGGAGCTGCACAAGCTGGCGCGCAAGACCGCGGGCGGCCGCTGGCTGCTGTTCGGAGGCGGTGGCTACGGCCTCGTCCACGTGGTGCCTCGGGCCTGGACCCACCTGCTGGCCGAGGCTGCGGGCGCGCCCATCGACCCGGACCGCGAGACCCCGCAGGGATGGCGCGACTTCGTGCGCCGGCGCACCGGCGAGCTGGCCCCGCTCTACATGACTGACGGCCGCGAGGTCTCTTTCACCCCGTTCGAGCAGGGCTACGACCCCGGCGACCCGGTCGACCGGGCCATTCACGCCACCCGAACCGCTGTCTTCCCGAGCCACGGGATCGACCCCACCCTCTGACCCCGACTCTTTCCTCTTCGCAGCACCCCGCTCTGATCACACCCCGGTGAAATCTCCTCGATTACCGAGTGGCGCGCGTTCAGCGGGTAGGAAGAGGATGAATACCGGGCGAACAGGAGCCGACGTCGTGGTGGTCGCGCGGCGTTTCGCATGCTCGCCGCGCAGAGGAGGAAGGGGAACGCAGGTGACGCCGCCGACACGCGCTGAACTCATCACCTATCTGGTTCGCACGGGAATCGCGGGGCACGTCGACACCCCACGGCAGAACAACCTGCGTCACTACCGGAGGCTCGTACAGAAGGACCCGTACCACCAGTTCGGGCTGACCTTCTCGCACGACTGGACCTTCTCCGAGGTCCTCTCCCTGATGAGCAAGCGCTGCGGTGTGGTGGGCGACGAGGAGTACGTCTGGGGGATCGACACGATCGACCCCGACCTGACCATCGACGCGCTGGAGGCCCTCGCCGACCGGCTGGCGCTGGCGGCCGAGCGCCGGGAGAGCGTCATGTTCGCCACCGGCCACCCCCGCAACCTCCTGGAGACCTACCAGGCCTGGAAGGACGCCCTGGTCCGCTGCGGCTGCACGGTGGTCACCGCGGCGGGCGGATATTCCTACGAGGTGACCACGGAACGGCCACCCAACCGCCGGATCGTGGTGTGGAAGGGCGACGTCGCCCTGGTGACGGACGGGCACCTGCCCCGGCACAGCCACCACCCCTTCGCCATGCGGGCCATCCTCGGCGAGCTCTCCGGGCGGGGCGAGCCATGGCCGCAGTTGGTCATCGCCGACCACGGGTACGCGGGTGCGGCGGGGGAGGCAGGGGTTCCCACGGTGGGCTTCGCCGACTGCAACGACCCCGCTCTGTTCCTCGCCGAACACGAGGGGAAACTACTGGTCACGGTGCCTTTGGACGACGGTTATCTGCCGGAGGACTACGCCCCGCTGCGCGACTACGTTCTGGCCAGAGCGGGCCTTCTTTGAGCAGGGTCGACCATTTATACCCACCGTTAAACCTCATCTGACCCTTAGTCAACGCATAGCCCGGAAGACAGCACAAACGACCTTCCGTAGAAGGGAACTCGGCTCTACTCTGAAAACGGACGTGTCAGCAGTGACAGCATGACACGCTGGCGTGTCGGTGGGACGAGTGCAGGTTTTCCGGGGTCGCTCGACCACCGCCCGGCACGCCAGGGCTGAAGGGTAGACAAATGCTCACGTCCGGGAATGAGGGCGTCGGAAGATGAACGGGAGCAAGCCGCCTCTCGAAGAGGTCAGGTTCCTGACCGTGGCGGAGGTCGCCACGATCATGCGTGTGTCCAAGATGACCGTTTACCGAATGGTGCACTCGGGAGTTCTCCCCGCGATTCGTGTGGGGCGTTCCTACCGGGTCCCCGAACGTGCCGTGCACGACTACCTCCGCGAGGCTTTCGTCGAGGCTGGTTGACGGCCAGGCCGGACCCGGGTGCGGGGGCGACACGCCCAGCGCCCGGTCCGCCGACAACCCGGGGGCGATGATTCCCCAGCATCGCCCCCACCGGGAAACTCTCACCTCGCCGAGCATCACTCCCTGACTTGCGTCGGGGCGCCGGAGGGTGCTCCAGGGTATCTACTACACTTTGTCGTTGTTGTAGTCCGCCCTGTTCACACCCGGTTCGCGAGGTCCCCTCGATGCCCAGTACCAGCACAGGTACGCGACGCCGCCGTGCCGTGCCGCGCCTGTCGGCCGCGCTGGCCGCCGTCCTCGCCCTGTCGGCATGCGCCGGGGGCACCGAGATCCAGACCGGCGGCGAGGAGGATCGGTTCATCTCCGGCGACGGCAGCGCCACCGTCTTTGAGACGGGGGAGCGCGATGCGGCCCCGGAGGTCACCGGGACCACCTTCGACGGTGACGCGCTCTCCCTGAGCGACTACGAGGGCGAGATCCTCGTACTCAACGTGTGGGCTAGCTGGTGCGGCCCCTGCCGCGCCGAGCAGCCCGTCCTTGACGAGGTGCACGCCGAGTACGGCGACCTCGGCGTGGACTTCCTCGGTGTGAACATCAAGGACAACGAGACCGCCGCGATCGCCTACACGAACAGCAAGGGCGTGCTCTACCCGAGCCTGTACGACCAGCCCGGCGAGATCCCGCAGGCGTTCCGTGACACGGTCCCGCCGCGCGCGATCCCCAGCACCCTGGTCATCGACCCCGACGGCAACATCGCCGCCCGCGTCATCGGCCCCACCACTTACGGGCAGCTCACCGGCCTCCTCGACCCGCTGGTGGTGGAGTTCGACTTCGGTGACCCCGAGGACCGTCCCCGCGTCTCCGAGGAAGAGGGCTACGGCGAGGGCGCTGAGGACCCGGAGGACGCCGAAGCGGACGCTGAGGCCGACGACCCCGACAGCGACGACGCCGACGCGGACGGGGACGACGGCTGATGGATCCGATCGGCACCACCGTCCTGACCGGTTCCCTCCTGCTCGCCGCACCCCTGGCCCTGGCCGCTGGCCTGGTCTCCTTCCTCTCCCCGTGCGTGCTCCCCCTGGTGCCCGGCTACCTGTCCTACGTGTCCGGCATGAGCGGCTCCCACGTGCGTGAGCGCCAGGCCGCCGCGGCTAAGGGCGAAGGCGGCGAGGGCGGCACCGCGACCAGCACGGTCGCCGACATCGACGCCGAGCTTGCCCAGCGCCGCTGGACCATGGTCACCGGCAGCATCCTGTTCATCGCCGGGTTCAGCCTCGTGTTCATCGCCGTGGGCGGGTTCATCGGCTGGCTCGGCGACATCCTCATGGACTACACCGACCCCATCACCCGGGTGCTCGGTGCGCTCACGATCGTCCTCGGCCTGGCCTTCATGGGTTTCATGCCGGGGTTCGGCCGCGAGTTCCGTTTCCACCGCCTGCCCCGCGCCGGACTGGCCGGGGCGCCCCTGCTCGGCGTTCTGTTCGGCCTGGGCTGGACCCCGTGCATCGGACCGACCCTGGCCGCCGTTCAGACCCTCGCCTTCATCGAGGGCGGTGCGGGCCGGGGGATGCTCCTGTCCCTCATCTACTGCATCGGACTGGGCCTGCCGTTCATCGTCGCCTCGCTGCTCTACCGGCGGGCGCTGAACGCGTTCGGGTGGCTCAAGCGCCACACCCGGACCGTCACGATGATCGGCGGCGTCATGCTCGTCCTCGTCGGCCTGGCCATGGTCACCGGCCTCTGGACGCAGATGACCATCGCCATGCAGGGCTGGGCCGCCAACTTCACGACGGTGATCTGACTTGACCACGAGCACGTCCGGGAACCCGGACCACACGACCGGGGGCCGGACCTCCGACGCCGAACCCGCAGCGGCGGACCCCAAGGGGCCGAGCTCCAAGGGGCCGAGCTCCAGGGGATTGGGCCCCGCGGGCTGGGGGCGCTGGATCTGGCGCACCCTCACCTCGATGCGCACCGCACTGATCCTGCTGTTCCTGCTGGCGGTCGGCGCCATCCCCGGCTCGATCCTGCCGCAGAACGTGGTCAGTGTCGACGAGGTGGCCACCTACTTCCGGGAGAACCCGGAACTGGCGCCCTGGCTGGACCGCTTCTACCTCTTCGACGTCTTCTCCTCGCCCTGGTACGCCGCGATCTACCTGCTGCTCTTCGTGTCCCTGGCCGGGTGCGTGATCCCGCGTGCCCTGGTGCACGCCAAGGCGGTGCGGGCGCGCCCCGTGGCCACCCCGCGCAACCTGGGCCGGATGCCCTACGTGGCCCGGTTCAGCACCGACGCCGCCCCCGAGACCGCGCTGGAGCAGGCCCGCAAGGTCCTCAAGGGGTACCGGGTCGAGAAGTACGGCGATTCGGTCTCCGCCGAGACCGGCTACCTGCGCGAGGTCGGGAACGTGCTGTTCCATCTCGCGCTCCTGGCCCTGCTGCTCGCCCTGGCCGCGGGCGCTTTCTTCGGCTACCGCGGCAACATGCTCATCGTCGAGGGCGACGGCTTCGCCAACACCCTGCCGTCCTACGACGCCATCTACCCCGGGCACTGGACCGACACCGACCAGTTCGCGCCCTTCACGATGCACCTGGACAGCTTCCAGGCCAACTTCATCAGCGAGGGCAACCTGCGCGGGCAGGCCGAGTCCTACGTCGCCGAGGTCACCTACAAGGAATCTCCCGAGGCCGAGGAACAGCAGCACACACTGGAGGTCAACCACCCGCTGAGCGTGGACGGCGTCCAGGTCTACCTGCTGGGCCACGGCTACGCCCCGGAGTTCCAGGTCCGCAACGCCGACGGAGACCTCGTCTTCGACCAGGCGGTACCGTTCCTGCACCGGGACACCATGAGCTACACCTCCGACGGCGTCCTCAAGGTCCCGGACACCGGCGGCGAGGAGCTCGGTTTCGTCGGGGTCTTCCTGCCCACCGCGATGGAGGACAACGAGGGCGAGCTGGTCTCGTCCTTCCCCGGCCCGGAGAACCCCATGGTGACCCTGGAGGCCTACCAGGGCGACCTGGGCATGGTCGACCCGCAGTCGGTCTACCAGCTGCGGACCGCCAACATGGAGCACCTCGGCGAGTCCCCCGTGATGGCCGTCGGCGACACCTGGGAACTGCCGGACGAGGCAGGTTCGGTCACCTTCACCGGCTACAAGCAGTACGCCACCCTCCAGTCCAATCGGGACGGCGCCCGCCTCCCGGCCCTGGGCGCGGCCACCGCGGCCGTCGCCGGTCTGCTCCTCACCCTGTTCGTGCGCCCCCGCCGGGTGTGGGTGCGCGCCACGAAGGGCGAGGACGGACGCACCCGCGTCGAACTGGCCGGACTCGGCAAGACCGAGGTGGCCGGGGACAACGCCGAGTTCCACGAGATCACCAAGCAGCTAGCCGGACGGCTCCGGAACGAGTCGGACGACGACCCCCACACACCATCCGACCCGTCAGAGTCGACGACAAAAGGGAGTGACCGGTGACGTACACACTCGCCGGACCGGTGGACGAGACGATGGCGTCGGCCAGTGACACGCTGATCATCGCGATGATCGTGACGTACGCGGCCGCACTGTTCCTCTTCGCCATCGAGGCCGCCTACGGACAACGCACCAAGCTCCGGGCCGGGAGGCTCATGCCCGTGGGCGCCGGGGCCGCTGAGAGCGCGGACGACGCCGGCATCGAGGTCAACGTCCGCACCACCGAGGGCGAGGCCCAGGCCTCACAGAGCGTGCTCGGCACGATCGCCCTGGCCGTGACCACGCTCGGCTTCCTGCTCGGTCTGGCCCAGATCATCACCCGAGGGCTGGCCGCCGGCCGTTGGCCCTGGGGCAACATGTTCGAGTTCATCGTGGCGATGTGCCTGGTGGCCGTCGGCGGTCTGCTCTACGCCGCCTGGCGTTACCAGGCCCGCTTCCTCGGCGCCTTCGTCCTGGTTCCGGTGCTGATCCTGCTGGGCATCGGCGTGCGCTGGCTGTACGTCGACCCGGGGCCGCTGATCCCGGCCCTGCACTCCTACTGGGTGCCCATCCACGTCACCGCCGTGATCATCGCGGGTGGCGCGTTCATGGTCTCCGGCGTCGCGGGCATCACCTACCTGGTGGCGCACCGGGCCGAGGCGAAGAGGGCCCTGGGCGAGAAGGTCGCCGGTATCGCCGGCCGCCTGCCCAGCTCCGAGCTGCTCGACCGCATCTCGCACCGCTTCATCCTCTTCGCCTTCCCCCTGTGGACCTTCGGCGTCATCGCTGGCGCCGTCTGGGCGGACGAGGCCTGGGGCCGGTTCTGGGGTTGGGACCCTAAGGAAGTCTGGTCCTTCATCTCCTGGGTTATCTACGCGGCCTACCTGCACGCCCGGGCCACCGGCGGCTGGCGCGGTCCCAAGGCGACGTGGATCAACGTGATCGGCTTCCTGACCGTCATGTTCAACTTCTTCGCGGTGAACTACATGTTCAGCGGGCTCCACAGCTACGCGTAGTCCCGTTTCCTCGTTCGACTTACTCGGCCGCGCTTCCCGTTTTGGGGGGCGCGGCCGAGTCACGCACGACCAGGGACGTCTCCAGGGACACCGTGCCCGCGGAACCGCCGGAGGCCACCGCCCGGAGCAGCAGGTCGACCGCCCCGCGCCCGGCCTCGGCCACCGGCATGCGCACCGTGGTCAGGGCCGGGGAGGCGTAGCGGGCCAGGTGGCTGTCGTCCACGCCGACCACGCTGAGGTCGCCCGGAACGCTTAGCCCGAGCTCGGCCAACCGGCGGATCAGTCCGAAGGCCACGAGGTCGTTGTGGGCCAGGACGGCGGTGGCCCCGCAGGCCGCGACCTCCTCGGCGGCGGCGCGCCCGCCCTCCTCGGTGGGCGGGTTGGGGCCGATCCGCTGGATCAGCACCCCGTGGTCGTCGGCGACGCGTGCGGCGGCGCGCTCGATCTCCCCGCTGGTCCAGGCACGGCCGGGACCGCTCACCAGCGCGACCTCGCGGTGCCCGAGGCCGAGCAGGTGCTCTAAGGCCCGGCGGGCGCCCGACCCGACGTCCATCAGCACCCCGGGCACGCCCGGCAGCCGCCGGTTGACCACGACCAGCGGAATCTCCTCGGCGAGCGCGGTGATGGCGGTGTTGGTCAGCCGGGGCGCGACCAGGACGGCGCCGTCCACCTGCTTGGCCATCGAGCGGACCAGTTCCTCCTCCACCCGGGACTGTTCGTCGGTGTCGGCGATGAACACGTGGTAGTCGCGGGCGCGGGCCTGGGCCTGGGCGGCCTTGAGCAGCGGGGGGAAGAAGGGGTTGGCGATGTCGGCGACGATCAGGCCGAGGTTGCCGGTCCGCCGGGTGGACAGGGCCCGGGCGGCCCGGTTGGGCCGGTAGCCGAGCTCCTCCGCGGCGGCCAGGATCCGGGCGCGGGTCTCGGGGTTGACCAGGTGAGCCGCGGTGAAGGCCCGCGAGACCGTGGAGACGTGGACCCCGCTCACCCGTGCCACGTCCCTGATGGTGACGGCCACCCGTGTTCTCCGTTCCGCTGGTGCATTGCTGTTGCAGCAACCGTTTGCTGTACAGAATCAGTTTCGCGTCTGCCGCTTTTGTCATCCTGTCCTATCGAAGGCCCGCTTTTCCAGGGTTTTCCGGCAGGAACTTCGCCGAGGAGGGTTGACGCTCTCGGGTGGATCAGAGAGATTCTTGCAAACGTTTGTCGTCGGATCCCCATGTCCCCCCGATCCCCGAGGAGCAACCCCCATGCGTAGGTCCATCCCGCGCCCGGCCCCTGTCCTGGCATTGGCCTTGGCCGCGTCGGTCCTGCTGGCCGCCACCTCCTTCACCCCCGCCGCGGCCGAACCCGATCCCGACCCCCGCGGCATCGGCCGCCAGACCCTGCCCGAGGGCGACGGCTGGGGCTCGGCCGGATACGGAACCACGGGCGGTTCCGAGGCCGCCCCGGAGGACGTCCACGTGGTCTCCACCTTCGAGGACTTCCGCGCGGCGGTCGGCGGCAAGGACGAGGACACGCCCAGGATCGTCTACGTCAAAGGCACCATCGACGCCAACACCACCGCGGACGGAACCCCGCTGACCTGCGCGGACTACGCTGTGGACGGGTACACGCTGGAGGAGTACCTCCAGACCTACGACCCCGAGGTCTGGGGCTGGGAGGACGTGGAGGGCCCGTTGGAGGACGCCCGGCTGGCCTCGGCCGCCGTGCAGGCCGAACAGATCAGGGTGGAGGTCGGCTCCAACACCACGGTCCTGGGCCTGGGCGACGACGCCGTCCTGACCGGCGTGAACCTGCGGGTGCGCGACGTCGACAACGTCATCCTGCGCAACCTCACCTTCTCCGACACCCACGACTGCTTCCCGGGCTGGGACCCCGGCGACGGCGACAGCGGCAACTGGAACTCCGAGTACGACCAGGTGGAGGTCTCCGGAGCGACCAACGTGTGGGTGGACCACAACACCTTCGACGACGGGGACAACCCTGGCACGGAGCTGCCCGAGTACTTCGGCCGCAAGTACGAGGTGCACGACGGTCTGCTGGACATCGTGCGGGAGGCCGACCTGGTCACGGTCTCCCGGAACCACTTCGAGGGGCGGGACAAGGCGCTGCTGCTCGGCAACAGCGACGGCCGGACCACCGACCGGGGCTACCTGCGGGTGACCTGGCGGCACAATCACTTCGACGGGCTGGGGGAGCGCATGCCCCGGGTGCGCTACGGCCAGGTGCACGTGCACAACAACTACTACACGGTCCGCGACCCGGAGCACTTCGGCTACAGCCTGGGCGTGGGAAGGGAGTCGCACCTGTACGCGGAGAACAACATCTTCGACCTGCACGACGGGATCGGCGCCGGTGAGTTGCTCTACAACTGGGGCGGCACGGACATCGTGGAGCAGGGCAACGTGCTGATGAGCGAGGGCAAGGGCCGACTGGCCCCGGTCGACCTAGTCGCCGAGCACAACGCGCTGTTCCCGGACCGGACGCTGGGCACCGAACTCACTTGGGTGCCGCAGTTCACCGCCGAGGTGGAGCCGGTGCACGCGGTGCGCGGGCTGCCGCGTGAGGTGGGCAGCGGGCGCCTGTAGGCGGCCGCCGGTACGGGATTCCGGCGGAGCGGCCGGAAACAGCGGTGGGGCCGTACCCCTGTGTCCCCGGGTACGGCCCCACCGTCATGTCTGTCTGCTGCCGACCACCGCGAACCGCAGTGCGGCCCCGGCCCGCGGGTCAGTCCTCCGGGTCAATCCGCCGGTTGATGTTCCGGAGGAAGTCGGGATCGTCGTCCGGGCCCAGCGGGTGCGGGCTGTCGGAAGGCTTGGCGAAGTCTGACGGGTCAAGGTCGTCGATGGACGCCGCGGCCTCAGCCGGAGAGGACGCGTTGCCCAGGACGGAGGCGGGCTTGCGAGGGCGGCCGAGGAAGAGCCACAGGATCGATCCCACTGGCATGAACAGCGCGATGACGACCAGCCACAGCACTTTCGGGAGGTTGCGGGCCTCCTGGGCAGGGGTGGTGAGCGCGTCGAAGAACGCGTACACCCATAGAACGACCGATACCAGTCCGATCAGGCCACTGAGCCACACCATGGTTCCAGCCTACTCTTGCTGTCGACTCCTCACGGCCGGGGACACCGGCCCAGGGGTGCGGGAGACCCCGCGGATCTTCGGGCCCGGGGCCGTAGAGGGCGTGCTGAACGTGTGTCAGGTAGTGCTCTCGCTCGGTTCCCCGAGCAGCAGGGCGCGTACCTCGGACTCCCGGAAACGGCGGTGTCCGCCGGGGGTCCGAATGCTGCTGATCCGCCCGGAGGCGGCCCAGCGCGTGACGGTCTTGGGATCAACCCGGAAGAGTGAGGCCACTTCCCCGGGGGTCAACAGGCGTTCGCTTGCTCGTTCCACCTTCACATTCCCCCTAATCGTGCCCGCCTGGACTGAGGGGGCGGCGGGCGTTTGATCCCCTAGTGTGCACGAGTTGGTCCGTTTCCTCCCTAGTTTTCGGAGAAATTGCGGTGTTCGGGGGATGAGTGGGAGATATGTGATCGGAACGTGATGTTCAGGCCCTGCTGTCGGGATTGGAAACATCCCATGACTATCTGAATCCGATGCCGATCGTGCCCTGCCTGGCCTGCGGAGGGACACACCCCGCCCTGGTGCGCACCCGCGCGGACACGCCCTTAACCTGGAGGTAAGGCTGCCTGATGCGGGACGCCACCCCTTCGATCGCTGTCACACGACTCGGCCGCCCACGTGCGTGAACGTGCGTGGATGGGTGCGCTGCCCAATCTAGTGCAGGTAAACGTCTGTTGTGAGGCTTTTTGATGCGTAGCTGGCTGACCTATACCGCCGCCCGACTGGCGCTCTTCGCGGGCGCCTTCGGAGTGGTCTACCTGTTCGGCGCGCGGTCGTGGATCGCGTTGATTCTCGCGTGGGTGATCAGCGGTCTCGCCTCCTACGTTCTCCTTTCCAAGTGGCGCGACCAGATGTCGGCCTCGGTGGTCGACTGGTCGAACAAGCGCGAGAAACAGGACAAGGCGGTGGGTAGCCGCCTGGTCGGCGGCGCCGCCCGGGAGGACGAGATCCAGGACGAGCTCCTGCGCGCGCAGGAGGCCGAGGCCGCGGCCGCCGCCGAGGCGGAGAAGAACGGCGAGAAGCCCGCCCGGGAGGCCGAGAAGGACGACAAAGAAGCCCCCGAGGCCGAGGGCACCAGGAAGTAGGAATGACGAACGGGGTGGCCCCGCCGGCGGCGGACACCACCCCGTCATGGCCCCGTCAAGATTGTGCTGCGCGGGCCTCAGGAGGTTGGGAACATGCCCAGCCGCGCGTGGTAGGCGTCGGCCAGGCGGTCGGTGTCGCTGCCGACGTAGAGGCCGTCGGAGGTCGCGTGCAGGGCCTCCACCCCGTGGCCGCGCGAACGGCCCGGGTTCCAGGGCAGGGCCCGGCCGGTCCGCGGGTCCACCGCGGCGATGCCCTCACGGGCGACCGAACCCGGACCCGGGTGGTGGGCGCCCTGCTCGTTGTCCATCCAGCGCTGGTGGCCGCCGACGTAGACGGCGGACGAGGTGACCTCGACCGAGTACAGCGAGTCCCCACCGGTCAGGTTGGTCCAGGTGGGCGCGGAGTCCGCGGCGTCGTTGTTCTCGAAGCGAGCCGTGGACTTGCACAGGCCGGGTTTCATCTGCGGACCGCCCGCGGTCACCACGGCGAAGTAGGAGCCGTCCGGGGAGAAGTCCATCTGCCGCATGTACGTCTGCATCGCCGAGTAGTCACAGGGCGCCTCGTAGGCCGAGGTCGACCAGGGCGTGAGCGCTCCGGCCGCGGTGTCGATCATGGCGATCTGGTAGCGGTCCTGGCCGTCGACCTTGGTGAAGGTGCCGTTGATGACCAACCGGCTCCCGTCCGGGCTCAGCGCGAGCTCCTGCACCTTCAGGCTGCCCCGGCGCTGCTCGGAGACGGTCGGGGTGAAGTCCGGGTCCAGCTGCCCGGTGGTGGCGTCGATCCGGGCCAGTCCCGCACGGCTCTGGCCGTTCACCCCGGGGAAGTTCCCGCCGAGGTAGACGGCGCTGCCGTCGCTGGCGAGCCGGTACACGTTCCCGTTGTCTACGGACGCGTCGAAGCCGGGCACGTTCTGCCCGGTGGCGGCGTCGATCCGGGCCAGGCCCCGGCTGATCTTCCCGTTGATCTGGCGGAAGTGGCCGCCGAGGATCAGCGAACCGTCCGGCCCCTCCGCCAACGAGGTGACGGTGCCGTCCACCCGGGGGGTGAAGTTCGACAGCAGCTCCCCGCTGCCGTGCCGGAAGGCGAACAGGTTACGCCGGTTGTGGGTGCGGTTCCCGTTGGCGTCGGACACGCGGTTGAACTCCCCGGCCACCACGACGGTGTCGCCGATGCGGAGGATGTCCTTGATCGCCCCGTCCAGGACATGGGGGGTCCACTGCACGGGCTGCTCGCTGACCACACCGTCGTGCGGGGCCGCGAAGGCCGGTGCTGCGGTCGCGACTCCCAGCGGAAGCAGGAGCAGAGAGCTCATCGTCAGGGCGACGAACGATCGGGCCGGTTTCACGGGTCTCTCCTCGGGCACGCGGCGGGGTGGTTTCGGAAGCTCCATTATTGCATGCAGTTGTCGTTTGATTACTTGAAGTAACTGAACGTCCCGCTGGTCGAGCCGGGTCCGCACCGATGCCCGACCCCCCTTAGGCTGTTGCCATGACCCGCGCGAAGCTCGACAAGAAGCCCCAGGACGTCGCCGCGATGTTCGATGGCATCGCAGAGAACTACGACCTCGTCAACGACGTCATCTCGCTCGGCCAGGACCGCGTCTGGCGACGTGCCGTGGTCGACGCGGTCGACGCGTACAGCGGTGAACTGGTGCTGGACCTCGCCGCGGGCACCGGCACATCCTCGGAGTCCTTCATCAAGAAGGGCGCGCGGGTGATCGCTTGCGACTTCTCGCTGGGCATGCTCCAGAACGGCGCGCGCCGCCGGGGCGGCGCCTCGCGCGGCGGGGTGACCTTCGTGGCCGGGGACGCGCTCTCGCTGCCCTTCGCGGACGAGACCTTCGACGCCGTCACCATCTCCTTCGGTCTGCGCAACGTCGCCGACGTGGACCAGGCGCTGCGGGAGCTGCTGCGGGTGACCAAGGTCGGCGGACGGCTGGTGATCTGCGAGTTCAGCCACATCCCGGTGGAGTTCGTGGACAAGCTCTACTCGACGTACCTGATGGCGGCGCTGCCGAAGATCGCCGGTGCGTTCTCCGGGCGCAGCGAGGCCTACGACTACCTGTCGGAGTCGATCATGGCCTGGCCGGACCAGGCCGAGCTGTCCAAGTATCTCCAGGGCGCCGGGTGGTCGCGGGTCGCGTGGCGCAACCTGACGCTGGGCACGGTGGCCCTGCACCGCGGCTTCCGCGAGAAGTAAAATCAGACATAGCGCCCATAAGTCGAAAGTCTTCACTTTTAACTAAAAAGCACTCAAACCCCGAGGAACGATCTGTTCCTCGGGGTTCTTCTTGTTACTCGTGAGTCACTTGTTGCTCATGAGTGTTGCCAGCTGGGCTTTTGGTGCCAAGTGACTGCTTTGGAGGGCGTCTGGAGGCTTATGGGTTCAATATCCGATTCACCGAAGAGGGCACCCCGGGGGTCGCCTCACGGTCCCGGAGGGTCTAGACTGCGGAAAAGAGGCTTGTGAAGTGCTTCACAAGCACGCGAGGCATATGCCACAAGACCCATGTCGGATATGTCGGAAGTCCCAAACCGCCCCATAACACCCCCCGTGAGCGGGTCGACCCCGCACTGACCCGCCACGGCGTACCGCGCGAGTAGTCGAGGACACATCCGTGAGCGAGACAGCCACCTCCTCTCCCAGAGGCCGGGAACGGATCGAGTACGACGCCGACGTCATCGTCGTCGGCGCTGGCCCTTCTGGCTCCACCACCGCCTACTACCTTGCCCAGGCCGGACTCGACGTCCTGCTCCTGGAGAAGACCTCCTTCCCGAGGGAGAAGGTCTGCGGCGACGGACTCACCCCGAGGGCGGTGAAACAGCTCACCGCCATGGGGATCACCTTCGAGGACGAGGGGTGGATCAAGAACCACGGCCTGCGCATCGTCGGCGCGGGCGTGCGCCTCGAACTCCCCTGGCCCGACCTCGCGGCCTATCCCGGTTTCGGGCTCGTCCGCACCCGCTTCGACTTCGACCAGATCCTGGTCAACCGGGCCGTGTCCGCCGGGGCCAAGCTCCTGGAGCGGACCAACGTCACCGGCCCCCTCATGGACGAGCGCAGCAACCGCATCGTCGGCGTCCAGGCCAAGAACGCCGACCGCGAACCCGTGACCTACCGGGCGCCGCTGGTCGTGGCCGCCGATGGCAACTCCTCCCGGCTCTCCGTGGCCATGGGCATCCGCAAGCGCGACGACCGCCCCATGGGCGTGGCCGTGCGCACCTACTTCGAGAGCCCCCGCCACGAGGACGACTACCTGGAGTCCTGGCTGGAGCTGTGGGACAAGAGCGGCGACAAGGACGTCCTCCTGCCCGGTTACGGCTGGGTCTTCGGTGTCGGCGACGGCACCAGCAACGTCGGCCTGGGCATCCTCAACTCCACCGCCTCCTTCCAGGACACGGACTACCGCAAGCTGCTGCGCCGGTGGACCGAGTCCATGCCCGAGGAGTGGGGCTTCACCGAGGCGAACCAGAAGGGCAAGATCCTCGGCGCGGCGCTGCCGATGGGCTTCAACCGGGTCCCGCACTACGCGCGCGGCCTGCTGCTGGTCGGCGACGCGGGCGGCATGGTCAACCCCTTCAACGGCGAGGGCATCGCCTACGCCATGGAGGCCGGGCAGATCGCCGCCGACGTGATCGTGCAGGCGCACGGACGCACCACCCAGCAGACCCGTGAGCGGGCGCTGCTGCGCTACCCGGACGTTCTCGCGGACACCTACGGCGGCTACTACACGCTCGGCCGCTACTTCGTGAAGGTCATCGGCCAGCCCGAGTTCATGAAGTACGCGACCAAGTACGGACTGCGCCAGCGCACGCTCATGAAGTTCGTGCTGAAGATGCTCGCCAACCTCACCGAGCCGAGCAACGGCGACGCCATGGACCGGGTCATCAACGGCCTCTCCAAGATGGCGCCCGCCGCGTAGCGGACAACTCATGCGGCCGGACTGGCGGCGTCCTCCGGTATTCACCCCGGGGTATTTCGCCGACGGCGGTCCGGCCGCACCACAAGGAATTTCGGGAAGAGCCGAGAGAAGCCACGTGAAAACGTTCACAAGACTGCCGGTCGCGCGCCCCGACCAGCCATTCAGCGGAGGAGGGTGAGCCGTGGAGCTGTACACACCGATATTCGTGCTCGGTGGGATCGGCGCCGCGTTCGTCGTGTTGTCGATGGTCGCCGGCGCGGTCATGGGCCCCAAGCGGTACAACCGGGCCAAGATGCAGGCCTACGAGTGCGGTATCGAACCCACCCCGCAGCCCGCGGGCGGCGGACGCTTCACCGTCAAGTACTACATGACGGCGATGATGTTCATCATCTTCGACATCGAGATCATCTTCCTCATCCCGTGGGCGGTGCACTTCGACGCCCTGGGCTGGTTCGGCGTCATCGCGATCATCCTCTTCCTGGTGAACGTCTCCATCGCCTACGCCTACGAGTGGCGCCGCGGAGGCCTCGAATGGGACTGACCGCCACCCCCCGAGCACAGACACACCAGACCCAGCCGCCCAGCCCGGAGGAGGTCCGCAGCTGATGGGAATCGAAGAGAAACTGCCAGCCGGAGTCGCGCTCACCACGGTCGAACAGGTTGTCGGGCTCGCCCGTAAGAGCTCGATGTGGCCCGCCACGTTCGGCCTGGCCTGCTGCGCCATCGAGATGATGTCCGTCGGCGGCCCCCACTAC
The DNA here is from genome assembly GCF_000340985.1 of Nocardiopsis valliformis DSM 45023. Classification (NCBI taxonomy): domain Bacteria; kingdom Bacillati; phylum Actinomycetota; class Actinomycetes; order Streptosporangiales; family Nocardiopsidaceae; genus Nocardiopsis; species Nocardiopsis valliformis. The sequence goes on along the minus strand of NZ_ANAZ01000002.1, from coordinate 64,008 downwards.
GACCTCGCCCGGTTCGGCATGGAGAAGTTCGGCGCCACCCCGCGCCAGGCCGACCTGATGGTGGTCGCCGGACGCGTGAGCCAGAAGATGGCCCCCGTCCTGCGCCAGATCTATGACCAGATGCCCGAGCCCAAGTGGGTCATCGCGATGGGCGTGTGCGCCTCCAGCGGCGGCATGTTCAACAACTACGCGATCGTCCAGGGCGTCGACCACATCGTGCCGGTCGACATCTACCTGCCCGGCTGTCCGCCGCGGCCGGAGATGTTCCTGGACGCCGTGCTCAAGCTCCACGACAAGGTGCAGAACACCAAGCTCGGCGCCCACCGGGAGCAGGAGATCACCGAGACCGAGGAGCGCATGCTCCGCCGTTCGCTGCCCCTGGTGACCAAGGACTGACATGAGCAACGAGAACGAGCGCGACGAGGCGGCGGAGAACCTTCCCGACCAGCTCGGCCGCGAGCGCTTGGCCGCACCGGTCAAGCGCACCGGCATGTTCGGCGCCGGCACATCGGGCGACACCTCCGGGTTCGGCGGCCTCAAGGTACGGGGGAGCGCTCCCGTGCACAGCCAGCGGCCCTTCACCGACCCCGACGACCCGCGCACCGCGGACTTCGACCGGGTCGCCGACGACCTGGAGACGGCCCTCACGGCGATCGGGAAGGAGGGCGAGGTCGAACGGGTGGAGATCGCCCACGGCGAGATCACCTTCCACGTGCGTCGCGAGGCCCTGCTGGAGCTGGCCCGCGTCCTGCGCGACGACCCGGCCCTGCGCTACGAGCTGTGCACGGGCGTGGTCGGGGTGCACTACCTCGAAGACGTCGGGCGCGAGCTGCACGCGGTCTACCACTTCCGGTCGATCACCCACAACAGCGAGATCCGCGTCTCCACGACCTGCCCCGACGCCGACCCGCACGTCCCCTCGATCGTGTCGGTCTACCCGACCAACGACTGGCACGAGCGCGAGGCCTGGGACTTCTTCGGGCTGATCTTCGACGGCCACCCTTCGCTGACCCGCATCCAGATGCCCGACGACTGGCACGGCCACCCCCAGCGCAAGGACTACCCGCTGGGCGGCATCCCGGTCGAGTACCGGGGCGCCACGGTGCCCCCGCCGGACGAGCGGCGGTCCTACCAGTGACCCGCCCAGTGATCCGCACGGCCACCACACCGGCCACACGAAGGCCACTCCAGAAGGGAGGCACGGCATGACCGTCACCGAGGACTACATCGACGCCTCCGGTGGGGACTGGGACGACGTTATCGAGAAGGCCCAGGGCACCAGCGCCGAGCGCCTCGTCGTCAACATGGGACCGCAGCACCCGTCCACGCACGGGGTGCTCCGGCTGATCCTCACGCTGGACGGCGAGACCTGTACCGAGGCCCGCGTGGGCATCGGCTACCTGCACACCGGTATCGAGAAGAACATGGAGTACCGGACGTGGACGCAGGGCACCACGTTCGTGACCCGCATGGACTACCTCACGCCGCTCTTCAACGAGACGGCGTACTGCCTGGCGGTCGAGAAGCTGCTCGACATCACCGACCGGGTGCCCGAGCGCGCCAGCGTCATCCGGGTGCTGCTCATGGAGCTCAACCGGATGGCCTCGCACTTCGTGGCCATGGCGACGTTCGGCATGGAGCTGGGCGCGACCACGGTGATGACCAACGGCTTCCGTGAGCGCGAGATGATCCTGGACATCTTCGAGCTTGTCACGGGCCTGAGGATGAACCACGCCTACGTCCGGCCCGGCGGGGTGGCGCAGGACCTGCCGCCCGGAGCCGTGGGCAAGATCCGGGAGCTGCTCAAGGAGATGCCCAAGCGCATCCAGATCATGCGCAAGCTCCTGGACGAGAACCCGCTCTACCTGGCCCGGACCAAAGACGTCGCCTACCTCAACCTGCCCGGCTGCATGGCGCTCGGCGTCACCGGGCCGCTGGTACGCGCCTCGGGCCTGGCCTGGGACCTGCGCAAGGCCAAGCCGTACTGCGGTTACGAGAACTACGAGTTCGACGTGCCGGTCTCCGACGGCGGTGACGTGTACGCCCGTTACCGGGTGCGCATCGCCGAGATGGACGAGAGCCTCAAGATCATCGAGCAGTGCCTGGACAAGCTCGAGCCCGGCCCCGTGATGATCCAGGACGCCAAGATCGGCTGGCCCGCCAAGCTGGCGCTGGGCCCGGACGGCCTGGGCAACTCCCCGGATCACATCGCGCACATCATGACCGGCTCGATGGAGGCGCTCATCCACCACTTCAAGCTGGTCACCGAGGGCTTCCGGGTCCCCGCGGGCCAGGCCTACGCGGCGGTGGAGAGCGCCAAGGGCGAGCTCGGCTGCTACGCCGTCAGCGACGGGGGCACCCGCCCCTACCGCGTGCACTTCCGCGACCCCTCGTTCACGCACCTGCAGGCCGTCGCCGCGATGTGCGAGGGCGGCACGGTGGCGGACGTCATCGCGGCCGTGGCCAGTATCGACCCGGTGATGGGAGGCGTGGACCGGTGAGCGAACACAACGAGAACAGCCGAGTCGAAGGCCCCGTAGAGAGCACAGCGCGGACCCCTGAGGTCTTCACCGACGAGGTCGTCGCGCGTCTGGCACAGGACGCCAAGGAGATCATCAGCCGCTACCCGAAGCCGCGCTCGTCGCTGCTCCCCCTGCTGCACCTGGTGCAGTCAGAGGAGGGGCACGTCAGCGCGGAGGGCATGCAGTTCTGCGCTGACCAGCTGGACATTACCCTCGCCGAGGTCAAGGCGGTGGCCACGTTCTACACGATGTACCGCCGCGAACCGGGCGGTGACTACCAGGTGGGCGTGTGCACCAACACCCTGTGCGCGGTGATGGGCGGGGACGAGATCTTCTCCGCCCTCAAGGAGCACCTGGACCTGGCCAACGCGGAGACCACCGAGGACGGCAAGGTCACGCTGGAGCACGTCGAGTGCAACGCGGCCTGCGACTTCGCACCGGTCGTGATGGTCAACTGGGAGTTCTTCGACAACCAGACCCCGGCCACCGCCAAGCAGCTGGTGGACGACCTGCGGCTGGGCAAGGACGTCGCGCCCACGCGCGGTCCCGCCAGCCTGTGCACCTGGAAGCAGGCCTCGCGCGTGCTGGCCGGGTTCGACGACGGCCGCGCGGGCGAGGGCGTCCAGGCCGCCGGTCCCTCGCTGGCCGGGCTCCGGATCGCCGAGCGCAACGGCTGGAAGGCGCCGGACCCGGCGAACCTCCCTTCCCTTTCCGAAAAGGGTGAGGAGGGCACCAAATGACCACCCTGACCCCGATCCTGTCCCAGAACTGGGACCGCCCCGACTCCTTCACCATCGACGGCTACCGGGCCACCGGCGGCTACGAGGCGCTGCGCAAGTCGCTGGCCATGGACCCCGACTCCATCGTGGACCTGGTCAAGCAGTCCGGCCTGCGCGGCCGCGGCGGCGCGGGCTTCCCCACCGGGATGAAGTGGGGGTTCCTGCCCAAGGACAACCCCAACCCGCGCTACCTCGTCGTCAACGCCGACGAGTCCGAGCCGGGCACCTGCAAGGACATCCCGCTCATGCTCGCCAACCCGCACGTGTTGGTGGAGGGGGTGGCGATCGCCTCCTACGCGATCAAGTCCAACCAGGCCTTCATCTACGTGCGCGGCGAGGTCGTCCACGTCATCCGCCGCCTGCGCCAGGCGGTCGCCGACGCCTACGCGGCCGGGCTGCTCGGCAAGGACATCCTCGGCAGCGGCTTCGACCTCGACGTGGTCGTGCACGCCGGTGCGGGAGCCTACATCTGCGGTGAGGAGACCGCCCTCCTGGACTCCCTGGAGGGCTACCGCGGCCAGCCCCGCCTCAAGCCGCCGTTCCCCGCCGTGGCCGGGCTCTACGCCTCGCCCACCGTGGTGAACAACGTTGAGTCCATCGCCAGCGTCCCCGGGATCGTCGCCAACGGCGCCGAGTGGTTCACGTCCATGGGCACCGAGAAGTCCGCCGGTTTCGGCTTCTTCTCGCTGTCCGGGCACGTCACCAACCCCGGCCAGTACGAGGCGCCGCTCGGGATCACCCTGCGCGAGCTCCTGGACATGGCGGGCGGGATCCGCGAGGGGCACCAGCTCAAGTTCTGGACCCCGGGCGGCTCGTCCACGCCGATCTTCACCGACGAGCACCTGGACACCCCGCTCGACTTCGAGTCGGTGGGCGCCGCCGGGTCCATGCTCGGCACCCGCGCGCTCCAGATCTTCGACGAGACCACCTGCGTGGTCCGCGCCGTCGGCCGCTGGATCGCCTTCTACGCGCACGAGTCCTGCGGCAAGTGCACGCCCTGCCGCGAGGGCAACTTCTGGATGGTCCAGGTCCTGGACCGGCTGGAGCGCGGCGAGGGCACCGAGGCCGACATCGACAAGCTCCTCCAGATCTGCGACAACCTGCTCGGCCGCTCGTTCTGCGCGCTGGGCGACGGTGCCACCAGCCCCGTCATGTCGTCGATCAAGCACTTCCGCCAGGAGTACGTCGACCACTTCGAGAAGGGCGGCTGCCCCTTCGACCACTCCAGGTCCACCGTCTGGGCGGACCGGCCGACCACGGAAGAGGGAGGGAACCAGTGACCGTCACCTCCAACACCTCGGGCGGGTCCTCACCCGCCCCGCCCCCCGAGGACCTGATCACCGTCACCATCGACGGCTTCCAGATCCGAGTCCCCAAGGGCACCCTGCTGATCCGGGCTGCCGAACTGCTCGGCATCCAGATCCCCCGGTTCTGCGACCACCCGCTGCTCGACCCGGTCGGGGCCTGCCGCCAGTGCTTGGTGGAGATCCCCGACATGGGCAACGGGCGCGGGATGCCCAAGCCGCAGGCCTCCTGCACCATCACCGTCATGGAGGGGATGGTGGTCAACACCCACCTCACCTCCGAGGTGGCGGAGAAGGCCCAGCGCGGGATCATGGAGTTCCTCCTGATCAACCACCCGCTGGACTGCCCGGTCTGCGACAAGGGCGGCGAGTGCCCCCTGCAGAACCAGGCCATGTCCACCGGGCAGGGGGAGTCCGAGTTCATCGACGTCAAGCGGACCTTCCCCAAGCCGATCGCGCTCTCCACCGGGGTGCTGCTGGACCGCGAACGCTGCATCCAGTGCGCCCGCTGCACCCGCTTCGCGGCGCAGATCGCCGGTGACCCGCTGATCGAGCTGATGGAGCGCGGCGCCAAGGAACAGGTCGGTATCGCGGAGGGGGAGGCGTTCAACTCCTACTTCTCCGGCAACACCGTGCAGATCTGCCCGGTCGGCGCGCTCACCGGATCGGCCTACCGCTTCCGGTCGCGCCCCTTCGACCTGGTCTCCACGCCCAGCGTGTGTGAGCACTGCGCGGGCGGCTGCGCCCAGCGCACCGACCACCGCCGGGGCAAGGTCACCCGCCGCCTGGCCGGCGACGACCCGCAGGTGAACGAGGAGTGGAACTGCGACAAGGGCCGGTGGGCGTTCACCTACGCCACCCAGTCCGACCGCCTCTCCCGTCCGCTGGTCCGCGACGAGGACTCCCGCGCCCTGGAGTTCGCCTCCTGGCCCGAGGCGATCAGCATCGCCGCCCAGGGGCTGGCCGCCGCCCGCGGCAACGTGGGCGTGCTGGTCGGCGGGCGCCTCACCTACGAGGACGCCTACGCCTACGCCAAGTTCGCGCGCGTGGCCCTGGCCACCAACGACGTGGACGCCCGCGCCCGCGAGCACTCGAAGGAGGAGGCCGACTTCCTGGCCGCCCGCGTGGCCGGGACCCCGGTGGACGTGGACTACACCTCCCTGGAGAAGGCGCCCGCGGTCCTGCTGGCCGGGTTCGAGCCCGAGGACGAGTCGCCGCTGGTGTTCCTGCGCCTGCGCAAGGGTTCGCGCAAGCGGAACCTGAAGGTCTACTCCGTCGCCTCGCACGCCAGCCTGGGCCTCACCAAGACCGAGGGCACCCTGGTCCGCACGGTCCCCGGCGACGAGGGCCGCGTCCTCAACGCCCTGGACACCGAGCACCCCGAGGTGGTCGAGGCCATCGGCCAGGAGGGCGCCGTCATCCTGGTGGGCGAGCGGCTCGCCGCCGTCCCCGGAGCGCTCACCGCCGCCGTGTCCCTGGCCGAACGCACCGGGGCCCGGCTGGCCTGGGTGCCGCGCCGCGCCGGTGAGCGGGGAGCGGTCGACGCCGGAGCGCTGCCAGGCCTGCTGCCCGGAGGCCGTCCGGTCGCCGACGCCTCGGCCCGCGCCGAGGTGGCCCGCGCCTGGAACGTCGGCTCACTGCCGGACACCCCCGGCCGCGACACCGACGCGATCATCGCCGCGGCCGCCGCCGGTGAACTCGACGCCCTGGTCATCGCCGGGGTCGAGCTGGACGACCTGCCCGACCCCGAGGCCGCCCGCGCGGCCCTGGCGAAGGTGCCGTTCATCGTCAGCCTCGAACTGCGCGCCAGTGACGTCACCGACCGCGCCGACGTGGTGTTCCCGGTGGCCGCCGTGGCCGAGAAGTCCGGCACGTTCGTCAACTGGGAGGGCCGCCACCGGCCCTTCGGCGACGCGCTCAAGGTGCCCGGGTCCCTCTCGGACCTGCGGGTGCTGGCCGCGATCGCCGACGAGATGGACGTCCACCTGGGCCTGCCCGACTCCGCCAGCGCCTACGGGGAGCTGCTGGAGCTGGGCATGTGGCTGGGGGATCGGCCCGCCGGACCCTCGGTCCGGCCGGCCCCGCTGCCCGAACCCGCCCCGGGGCAGGCACTCCTGTCCACCTGGCGGCAGCTGCTCGGCACCGGCCGGATGGAGGACGGCGAGCCCTACCTCGCCGGTACCGCCCGCCAGCCGCGCGCCTACCTGTCCAAGGCCACGGCCGACGAGGTCGGGGTCCCCGACGGCGGTTCGCTCCGCGTCACGGGGGAGCGGGGCTCGGTGACCGTCCCCGTGGTCGTCACCGACATCGCCGACCGGGTCGTCTGGCTCCCGGCCAACGCCCACGGCTGCGACATCCGCCGTGACCTGGGCGGCACCGCCGGGCAGACGGTCACCCTGGCCGCGCCCACCACCAACGGGAGGCAGCAGTGACCCCCGACGCTCTCGATCCGCGTGTGGCCCATCTGGCCTCGGAGAGCACCCTGAGCATGTTCGGGAACGACCCGTGGTGGATCACCACCATCAAGGCCCTGGGGATCTTCGCCTTCCTCATGGTCTGCGTGCTCATGATGATCATGGCCGACCGCAAGGTCATGGGCCGGATGCAGCAGCGCCACGGACCCAACCGGATGGGGCCCTTCGGCCTCCTCCAGTCCCTGTTCGACGGCATCAAGCTCTCCCTCAAGGAGGACCTGATCCCGCGCGGGGTGGACCGGTTCGTCTACATCGCCGCCCCGATCATCGCGGCCGTACCGGCGTTCATCGCCTTCTCGGTCATCCCAATCGGGCCCGAGGTGAACATGTTCGGGGTCATCACCCCGCTGCAGCTCACCGACCTGCCGATCGCCGCCCTGCTGGTCCTGGCCACCGCCGCGCTCGGCGTCTACGGCTTCGTGCTCGGCGGCTGGGCCTCCCAGTCCCCGTACGCCCTGCTCGGCGGCCTGCGCGCCTCCGCCCAGGTGATCAGCTACGAGATCGCGATGGGCCTCTCGTTCGTCGCGGTCTTCATCATGGCGGGCACGCTCACCACCTCCGGCATCGTCGCGGCCCAGGAGAACCTGTGGTTCGCGGTGCTGCTCCTGCCCTCCTTCCTCATCTACCTCGTCACGATGGTCGGCGAGACCAACCGGCTCCCGTTCGACCTCGCCGAGGGTGAGGGCGAGATCGTCGGCGGCTTCATGACTGAGTACGGGTCCATGAAGTTCACGATGTTCTTCCTCGCGGAGTACGTGAACATGTGCACCGTCGCCGCGGTGTCCGTGACGCTCTTCCTCGGCGGCTGGTACGCCCCGCCCGGGATGACCGCGATCTTCCCCGGCGCCAACGAGGGCTGGTGGCCCGCCCTGTGGTGGCTGCTCAAGTTCGTGGCCGTCATGTTCCTGTTCATCTGGGCCCGCGGCAGCCTCCCGCGCGTCCGGTACGACCAGCTCATGAAGCTCGGCTGGAAGGTCCTTATCCCGATCCAGCTCGTGTGGATCACCGGTGTGGCCGTCGTCCGCATGCTCGTCATCGACGAGGCACACCCGGCGATCATCGCCGCCGTGGTCGCGGGCTTCTCCGTCGCCACGATCGCGGCCATCGCCGCCTGGGTCCGCTTCGTGCGCCGAGAGCGCGCGGAGGAGGCCCGACAGCGCGCCGAGAACGCGCGCCGCGCCCACAAGGAACCCTCCTTCGGCGGGTTCCCGGTGCCGCCGAGCACCGCCGCCCACTACGGCAGCAGCGTGCTCGCCGAACCGTCGCGGACGGCCTCGGCCGCCACCGCCGAACGCAATCAGAAGAAGGGGGAGGTTACCGGTGCTTGAGTGGCTCAACCCCGTCAAGGGTTTCGGTGTCACCTTCCACACGATGTTCAAGAAGGTGCCCACCGTCGAGTACCCGGAGGTCAAGCGCCCCACGGCGCCGCGCTTCCACGGACGGCACCAGCTGAACCGGTGGGCCGACGGCCTGGAGAAGTGCATCGGGTGCGAACTGTGCGCCTGGGCCTGCCCGGCCGACGCCATCTACGTGGAGGCGGGAGACAACACCGAGGACGACCGGTACTCGCCCGGCGAACGCTACGGGCGCGTCTATCAGATCAACTACCTGCGGTGCATCCTGTGCGGTCTGTGCGTCGAGGCCTGCCCGACTCGGGCCCTGACCATGACCAACGAGTACGAGCTGGCCGACGACAGCAGGCAGAGCCTGATCTGGACCAAGGAGCAGCTGCTCGCCCCGCTGCGCGAGGGCATGGAGCAGCCGCCGCACCCGATGCGGCTCGGCGATAGCGACCTGGACTACTACGCCACCGGGCGCGGTGAGCACGGGACGCAGGACCGTCCGGAGAACACGGAGGCGGCCCGTTGAACCCGCTCGCCTCCCCCATTCCAGTGACACAGTCCCCCACGCTGAGCCTGGCCGCCGGGGCCCCGATCGGCTCGGGTGAGGCCACCGTCTTCTGGATCCTGGGCACGATCGTCGTGCTCGGGGCCCTGGGCGTGGTCTTCTCCCGCAAGGCCGTGCACTCGGCGATGTCGATGGCCCTGTCCATGGTGGGCCTGGCCATCTTCTACGGCATTAACGAAGCGCCGTTCCTGATGGTCGTGCAGATCGTCGTCTACACCGGCGCCGTGCTCATGCTGTTCCTGTTCGTGCTGATGCTCGTGGGCGTCAGCTCCGCGGACTCCCTGGTGGAGACTCTGCGCGGACAGCGGCTCATGACCGCGATCGTCGCGATCTGCTTCGTCGGCGCCCTGACCACCGGGATCACCCGCATCGTCGTGGGCGACCCGGCCGGGATCGCCGCCGCGGCCGCCCCGGTCGGCGGCACCATCCCGTGGATCGCCAGCGAGCTCATCCTGCGCTACGTGGTGGCCTTCGAGGCCACCGCCGCGCTACTGATCACCTCAGTACTCGGCGCCATGGTGCTCGCGCACACCGCCCGCACCGGCAAGCGCCGCACCCAGCGGGAGATGTCCGAGGACCGCATCCGCGGCGACCACGCGACCCCGCTGCCCGGACCCGGCACCTACGCCCGGCACAACGCGATCGACATGCCCGCGCTGCTGCCGGACGGCACGGTCTCCCAGCTCTCCGTCAACCCGGTCCTGGCTGCCCGCGACCCCGAACTCCAGTCGGGCGTCCCGAGCGAGGCCCGGACCGGACGCGCCGCCCTTCCCGGCGGTGCTTCGGACTCGGCCGGCTCCAAGGAGAGCGAGCCGGTCGCCGACGAGGAAGCCCGGCCCGGTGAACGGGAAGGGGCCGCCTCCGAATCGGACGGCGAAGAGAACGGCAACGGGCAGGAGGTCGAGTCCACGTGGACCCGATGAACTACATCGTCCTCGCTGCGCTCCTGTTCACCATCGGCGCGGTCGGCGTCCTCGTCCGACGCAACGCGATCATCGTCTTCATGTGCGTGGAGCTCATGCTCAACGCCTGCAACCTGGCGTTCGTCGCGTTCGCCCGGATGCACGGGGACATCGAAGGGCAGGTCGTCGCCTTCTTCGTGATGGTCGTGGCCGCCGCCGAGGTGGTCGTGGGCCTCGCGATCATCATGCAGATCTTCCGAACCCGCAGGTCGGCGTCGCTCGATGACGCGAACCTGCTCAAGCACTAGAAGGCGACGGGAAAGTGACACAACATCACGCGTACCTCGCCGCCGACCCCGCGGTGGCGACCGCGGCCGACAGCGCGGTGCTGTCGAACGCCTGGCTGCTGATCGCCCTGCCCCTGGTGGGCGCGGCGGTCCTGCTGCTGGGCGGGCGGCGCACCAACGGATGGGGGCCGCTGCTGGCCACCCTCCTGCCGATCGGCTCCTTCGTCTGGGCCCTGCTGGCCCTGTTCGACCTCCTGGGCCGGGGCGCCGCCGAGCGCACCGTCTCGGTCCCCGTCTACGAGTGGTTCGCGGCGGGTGACTTCTCCGCCCAGATCAACCTCCTGGTGGACCCGCTCTCGATCAGCTTCGTCCTGCTGATCACCTTCGTGGGCTCACTCATCCACATCTACTCCCTCGGCTACATGGCCGAGGACCCGGGTAAGCGGCGCTTCTTCGCCTACCTGAACCTGTTCGTCGCCGCCATGCTCGTACTGGTGCTCGCGGACAACTTCGTCCTGCTGTTCCTCGGCTGGGAGGGTGTGGGGCTGGCGTCCTACCTGCTCATCGGGTTCTGGCAGTACAAGCCCTCCGCCGCCACCGCGGCCAAGAAGGCGTTCCTGATCAACCGGGTCGGCGACATCGGCCTGCTCGTGGCGATCATGATCATGTTCACGGCGCTCGGCGCGGTGAGCTTCAGTGAGGTCTTCGCCGCGGTGCCCGGGGCCAGTGACGGCATCCTCCTCGCCATCGGCCTGCTGCTTCTGCTGGGAGCCTGCGGCAAGTCCGCGCAGCTTCCGCTGCAGGCGTGGTTGCTGGACGCGATGGAGGGCCCGACCCCGGTGTCGGCGCTCATCCACGCCGCCACCATGGTCACCGCCGGTGTGTACCTCATCGTGCGCGCCGGGCCGATCTTCGAGGGCGCTCCGGTCGCCCAGATCGCGGTGATGTCGGTCGGCGCCGCCACCATGCTGGCGGGCGGTCTCATCGCCGCGGCCAAGGACGACATCAAGAAGTCCCTGGCCGGTTCCACGATGAGCCAGATCGGCATGATGGTGCTGGCCGCCGGGCTCGGCCCGGTCGGCTACGTCGCCGCCATCGCCCACCTGGTCACGCACGGCTTCTTCAAGGCCGGGCTGTTCCTGGGGGCCGGTTCGGTCATGCATGGCATGAACGACGACGTCGACATGCGCAAGTACGGCGGTCTGGCATCGAAGATGCCGATCACCTTCGCCACCTTCGGCCTGGGCTACCTCGCCATCATCGGGGTTCCGCTCCTGTCCGGCTGGTGGACCAAGGAGAGCATCATCTCCGCGGCCTTCGGCATCGGCGGCACCGCCGGGATGGTCTTCGGCAGCGCCATCATCCTGGGCGCCGCGCTCACCGCCTTCTACATGTCGCGGATGGTCTTCATGACCTTCTTCGGCAAGAAGCGCTGGGACGAGGGCGTGCACCCGCACGAGTCGCCGGTGAGCATGACCGCCCCCATGGTGGTGCTCTCGATCGGATCGGTCGCCCTCGGCGCCTTCCTGGTGGCCGGGGACCGCTTCGCGGCGTTCCTCCAGCCCGTCACCGGCGCTGAACTGCCCCACTTCACGGTGGGCCACGCCTTCACCGCCCCCTACGGCATCGCGGCCCTGGTCGTGCTCGTCCTCGGGGTGGCGCTGGCCTGGTTCATGTACCTGCGCAAGCCCGTCGAGCGCACCGCGCCCAAGGGCAACCTCGTCACCAACACGGCCCGCAACGAGCTGTACGGCAACGAGATCAACGAGGGCCTGTTCATGCGTCCCGGCCAGGTGCTCACCAAGGCGCTGGTGGTGATCGAGGACAAGGTCATCGACGGCGCGGTCAACGGGATCGGTGCCGGTGTCAGCGACTCCTCCACCGGACTCGGTAAGACGCAGACCGGGTTCGCCCGCACCTACGCGCTCACCATGCTCCTCGGCGCCGTGATCGTCGCCGCGACGCTGGTTGTGAGGTTCTAAATGATCCCCTGGCTCACTCTCGCGATCGCGCTCCCCGCGATCGGCGCGGCCGTCATCTGGGCGCTGCCGCGCATCAAGACCCCGGCGGGTGGTGCTGCCGCGGCCGGTGTGTCTGCCTCGGCCGCCGTCTCCGGGCAGGCCGGTGCGGGCACCGCCACGGCCACCAAGGCCCGCCCGGCCACCGGCTCGGCTTCCGGCGATCCGGCGCTGACCGCCAAGCGCCTGGCCCTGGGCTTCTCGCTCGCGACCCTGGTCCTGGTCGCGGTCATGGCCCTGAACTTCGACACTTCCCGGGCGGGGGGCCTGCAGTTCGAGGAGGTCCACCCGTGGATCCCGCACTTCGGGATCCACTACGCGGTCGGGGTCGACGGCATCGCGCTCGTCCTCATCCTGATGTCGGCGATCCTGGTGCCGCTGGTCATCCTGGCCGCCTGGAACGAGCACGCGGACCGCGAGGACGGCGGGCGCGGCTACTTCGCGCTCATCCTGGCCCTCGAAGCGATGATGATCGGTGTCTTCGCCGCCACCGACGTCTTCCTGTTCTACGTGTTCTTCGAGGTCATGCTGATCCCGGTCTACTTCATGATCGGGCGCTACGGGCGCGGCGCCGACCGCGCCAAGGCCGCGATGAAGTTCCTGCTGTACAGCCTCGCCGGCGGCCTCATCATGCTGGTCGCGGTGATCGGCGTGTACGTCATCGGCGGCACCTTCCTGTGGACCGAGCTCACCGACCCGGGCGGCGCCCTCGCGGCGATCGACCCGGCCACCGCGCGCTGGCTCTTCCTCGGGTTCTTCATCGCCTTCGCGATCAAGGCCCCGATGTGGCCGGTGCACACCTGGCTGCCCACCGCGGCGGGCTCCTCGAGCCCCGGCACCGCGGTCCTGCTGGTGGGTGTGCTGGACAAGGTCGGTACCTACGGCATGCTCCGGTACTGCCTGGAGATGTTCCCGGCCGCCGTGTCCTGGTTCGTGTGGCCGGTGGTGGCGCTGAGCCTGGTGAGCATCGTCTACGGCGCGATCCTCGCGATCGGTCAGAGCGACATGATGCGCCTGATCGCCTACACCTCGGTGTCCCACTTCGGTTTCATCACCCTGGGCATCTTCGCCCTGACCCACCAGGCCCAGGCCGGGGCCGCGCTCTACATGGTCAACCACGGGTTCGCCACCGGCGCGCTCTTCCTGGTCGTCGGCTTCCTCATCGCCCGCCAGGGCAGCGCCCGGATCGAGGACTACGGGGGCGTCCAGAAGGTCGCGCCCAAGCTGGCCGGGGTCTTCCTGATCGCCGGTCTGGCGGGTCTGGCACTGCCGGGCCTGGCACCCTTCGTCAGCGAGTTCCTGGTGTTCGTCGGGGTGTACGCCTTCAACCCGGTCCCGGCGGTCATCGCCGCGGTCGGCGTGGTCCTCGCGGCGCTCTACATCCTGTGGATGTACCAGCGCACGATGACCGGTCCCACCCCCGAGAAGCTGTCCAAGCTGCCGGACCTGTCCGCCCGTGAGACCTGGGCGGTCGCCCCGCTGATCGCCCTGATCATCGCGTTCGGCGTCTACCCGCAGCCCCTGCTCAACGTGATCAACCCCGCCGTCGAACGCACGGTGGAGGCCGAGGCCGACACCGAGGTGGCGGTCGCGGACAGCGACGCGGAAGGAGTCGAGGAGTGATCCCCCTCAACCTCGCGGACGGGGCGCCTCCGGCGCTCCACGGCGTCACCGAGGTGACGCCTGTCCTGGACTGGTGGCTGCTGTCGCCGCTCCTGGTGCTGTTCGGCGCCGGTGTGCTGGCGGTGCTCTTCGAGGCCTTCTGGCCCAAGGGCTCCCGCCGCACCGTGCAGATCGCCCTCACGGCGATCTCCCTGCTGGTCACGTTCCTGCTGATCGTCCTCCAGGTGGAGGCGGTCGGCGAGGGCACTACCGTCGGCAACGGCGTGCTGGCGCTGGACCGCACGGTGCTCTTCTTCCAGGGCACCATCACCGTTCTGGCCCTGATCAGCCTGATGCTGATCGCCGAGCGGCGGGACGGCCGGGACGCGTTCTCGGCCCAGGCCGCCACGGTCCCGGGCAGCGAGGAGGAGCGCACGCACATCCTCGCCGGCTCCCAGCACACCGAGATCTACCCGCTGGTGCTGTTCGCGGTGCTGGGCATGCTGATGTTCCCGGCCTCGAACGACTTCCTGGTCATGTTCATCGCTCTGGAAGTCATGAGCCTGCCGCTGTACCTGCTGTGCGGTCTGGCCCGTCGACGCCGCCTGTTCTCGCAGGAGGCCGCGGTCAAGTACTTCCTGCTGGGCGCGTTCTCCTCGGCGTTCTTCCTGTTCGGCATCGCCATGGTCTACGGCTACGCGGGTTCGGTGAACTTCGCCGTGATCCGTCAGGCCGTGGAGTCCGGCGGCGCCGAGATCTTCCAGGGCGGCAACGGCGAACCGCTGCTGCTGATGGGTGTGGGCCTGGTCGCGATCGGCCTGCTGTTCAAGGTCGGCGCCGTGCCCTTCCACAACTGGAAGCCGGACGTCTACCAGGGCGCACCGACCCCGATCACCGCGCTGATGGCCTCCTGCACACTGGTCGCCGCCTTCGGCGCCCTGCTGCGGGTGTTCTTCGTGCCCTTCGGCACCTCGGCGCAGATCTGGGAGCCGATGCTGTGGACGGTGGCCATCCTGACGATGGTCGTCGCCGCGATCGTGGCCGTCACCCAGCGAGACATCAAGCGGCTGCTGGCCTACTCCTCGGTGGTGCACGCCGGGTTCATCCTCACCGCCGTGGTCGCGGGCAGCGTCGAGGGCCTCGCGGGAGCCATGTTCTACCTGGCCGCCTACGGGTTCACCACGCTGGGCGCGTTCGCCGTCGTCACCCTGATTCGCACCAGGGACGGCGGTCAGGAGCTCGGTGACATCGACAAGTGGGCCGGGCTGGGGCGCCGCTCCCCGGGGCTGGCCCTGGCGCTGTCGCTGTTCCTGCTGGCCTTCGCGGGTATCCCGCTGACCAGTGGGTTCATCGGTAAGTTCGCGGTGTTCGAGGCGGCCGTGGCGGCCGGGGCGACTCCGCTGGTCGTGGTCGGTGTCCTCAGCAGTGCCGTTACCGCGTTCTTCTACGTCCGGATCATCGTTGTGATGTTCTTCCGGGATTCGGAGGGCGAGGGCCCCACGGTGGCCCGCGCCGGTTTCCTCACCGGCGGTGTGATCACCGTGGGTGTCGCGGCCACGCTGGCGCTCGGGATCTTCCCGGGAGCCTTCCTGGACACCCTTCTGCCGTCCGGGGAACCGGGTCAGGAGCCCGCCGCGGTGATGGTCGACCAGGTCACGGAGGCTCCGACCGGGGAATGACCGCAGACCCGGGTGTGGCTTTGGACGATCATTCCGGGTCGGATACCGTGGCAAGTCGGATCATGTTCATGTGCTGAGCGTGCGGCGGCCCCCTTACAGGGGGTCGCCGACACGCCCGTTCAACAGGTGGAGCTTTACGGTGAGCGGTGCTGTCCCGAGCGGTTTTCTCGCTCTGCCGAGAGTCGACCCGACCCTGGCCAGCCAGATCCAGGACGACCTGGAGAAGGTCGAGGAACTGCTGAGGGAGTCGGTTCGGTCGAGCGACCCTCTGCTGACCGAGGCCGCCTCCCACCTGCTGGCAGCCGGAGGCAAGCGCTTCCGCGCCATGCTGGTGCTGCTCGCGGCCCACTTCGGCGACCCCCGGGTCCCCGACCTCATCCCGGCGGCCGCCGTGGTCGAGCTGACCCACGTGGCCACGCTCTACCACGACGACGTCATGGACGAGGCGGAGCTGCGCCGCGGCAAGCCCAGCGCCAACCAGCGCTGGGGCAACACCATCGCCATCCTCACCGGTGACTTCGTGTTCGCCAAGGCCTCGACGATGCTGGCCGACCTCGGTACGGAGGCGGTGCGTTTGCAGGCCGAGACCTTCGCGCGCCTGGTCCAGGGCCAGATCCTGGAGACCTCCGGCCCGCGCGATGGCGTCGACCCGCTCGACCACTACCTCAACGTCATCGACGACAAGACCGCGTCGTTGATCGCCTCCTCCGCGGAGTTCGGCGGCATGTTCGGCAAGGTCGACCCGGAGACGGTGAGCACCCTGACGCGGGCCTGTGACGCGCTGGGCATGGCCTTCCAACTGGCCGACGACATTCTCGATGTCGCGAGTGAGAGCGACGAGTCCGGCAAGGTGCCCGGCACGGACCTGCGTGAGGGCGTGCTGACCCTGCCGATGTTCTACGCGATGCGCTCCCAGGAGGTGGCGGACGAGCGGCTGAAGTCGCTGCTGGGCCGCCCGCTGGGGGACGAGGAGGCCGAAGAGGCCCTGGCGCTGCTGCGCCCGCACCCGGCCATGGCCGAGGCCGACGCCACCCTGCGCGGCTGGGCCGACAAGGCCCGCCAGGAGCTGTCCACCCTGCCGGACATCCCGGCGCGGGACGCGTTCCTGGCGCTGTGCGACTACGTGGTGGAACGCAACGGCTGACCTGCTGGTCCACCGCCCCCGATTCTTGTTGAGGCCCCCGGCACCCGTCACGGGTGCCGGGGGCCTTCGGCACCCCTGACCCCGCTCGCCGCATCCTGCCTCCGCGCCCCGACCCCTCACAGCGGAAAGTCGAGCCGTGACGCCCACCCCCCGAAACCCAGCCACACCCCTGAACCCGAAATCCCACCGACTCCCCGGGCTCTCCCCGCTCACCCTCGACGATCCCGAACACATCGGCCGGTACCTGCTGGTCGGGCGGCTCGGTGCGGGAGGGATGGGCGCGGTGTACGGCGCGATCGACGCCGCCGGGAGCCCCCTGGCGGTCAAGTCCGTGCACGCGCGGCTGGCCGCCGAACCCGACTTCCGGGCCCGGTTCGCTCGGGAGGTGGCCCTGGTCAGCCGGGTCGACAGCCTGTGCACCCCGCGCTTTCTCGACGCCGACGTCACCGGTGAGCGCCCCTGGATGGCGACCGAGTACGTCCCGGGCCGCACCCTGCGCCAGCACGTACGCGAGCACGGCCCGCTCACCAGGGGCATGCTGACCGCCTTCGCGGCCGGAGTGGCCGACGCGCTGCGTGCCGTGCACGCTCAGGGTGTGGTGCACCGGGACCTCAAACCGGGCAACGTCATCCTCTCCCCGGCCGGGCCCAAGGTGCTGGACTTCGGGATCGCCCGAGCCCTGGACGGCACGGCCCTTACCCGGACCGGCGGCCTGTTCGGCACCCCCGGTTGGCTCGCCCCCGAGCAGTACGCGGGTGCCGGGCCCGCGCCCTCGGCCGACATGTTCGCCTGGGGTGCGCTGGTCGCCTTCGCAGCCACCGGCCGGGACCCCTTCGGTAGCGGGGAGGCCGATGTGCTCGCCTTCCGCACTCTGGAGGGCGAAGCCGATACGGAGGGGGTGCCCGACGAGATCCGGCCCCTGGTCGCCGCGGCGTTGGACAAGGATCCCGGACGCCGTCCCGACGCGGCCGGTGTGCTCCGGGCCCTGGTCGGACTGGGGCGGGGCGGGGAGGGGCAGGCCGAGGCGGACGCCGCCACCCGGCTGCTGCCCGCGATGCTCGGCACCACGTGGGTGGTCGGTCAGCACACCGACACCACGGCCTGGACCAGTGGCCCGGTGCGGCAGCGGCCCAGGCGCCGGAGGGGGAGGGCACTGATGATGTCGTTGGCCGCGGTCACCGCCCTGGTACTGGTGGCGGCGGGCGGGTGGTTCTTCGGTTCCCAACAGGCCGTGGAGGAAGCGGGCGGTGGGGCCGGGTCCGGCGACACGGAAGCGGGGCAGGCGGAGGAGGCCGGGGCAGCGCAGGAACCATCCGAGCCGGTGGTGGAGTTCCCGGACACCGACCTGGGCGGCGTCAATCTCCTGGAGGAGAACCGCGACAACGTGGCCGGTACCGTCGGGCTGGTCGAGGGCGGACCCAACAGCATCCAGCTGTACGGGGTCCCGGACCCGGGCAGCAACCCCCAAGGCCTGCCCGATCTGATCGGTGAGGGCGAGGTGTACGCCGCCCTCACCTTCACCTCGGCGGTGGTCGAGGACGGGAAGGTGGTCCTCGAAGGCGAAGGGATCTATGCCCGGGACAGCGGCGACCTCGTCGTCCACGGCCAGGACTTCCTGGCCTACGTCTTCGCGCCTGGCTCCTTCTCCGGCCGCAGCACGGAGGAGCCCGACCTGTACACACCGGAGGAGGACGAGGTAGTGCTCGTCCTCAGCCCCGAACAGCCTTCGGGCGTGTTCCGGCTCACCTTCGAGGGGTTGCCGCCACGCAGCCTTCTGGAGTACGTGATTGAGGAGGAGAACCTGAACGGCGGACAGTCCGTGGAGTTCGGGCCTCCCACCGCGCTGAAGTGCGTGGACGCCGAAGAGGCCGGCGGGCCCGGGGTCAACCCCGCCCACCAGGGCGGCGACTGCGACCCGGACTGGGTGTGATCCGGTGCGTCAGCCAAGAGACACTTTCGCGCCGCTCACCACTGCCGACCCCGCCCGGATCGGCCCCTACACGCTGCTCGGCCGCCTCGGTGCGGGCGGGATGGGGACCGTCTACGCGGCACGCGGACGCGGCCGAGCGGTCATCGCGGTCAAGACCGTCCACCCCGAGCTGGCCGCCGACCGCGAGTTCCGGGCCCGGTTCCACCGGGAGATCGGGCTGGTCGAGCGAGTCTCCACCCCGTTCGCCCCGCGTTTCGTGGCCGCCGACGCGCGGGCACGCCTGCCGTGGCTGGCCACCGAGTACGTTCCGGGGCTGGCCCTGGACCGCTGGGCCCGGGAGAGGGGCCCACTGGCCGGGGGAGCACTGCTGTCCCTCGCGGCAGGAGTCCTGGAGGCCCTCCGTGCGCTGCACGCCCAGGGAGTGGTGCACCGGGACCTCAAACCCGCCAACGTCATCCTCTCCCCGGCCGGACCCCGGGTACTGGACTTCGGGATCGCCCGCGCCATGGACGGAACCGTGCTGACCCGGACCGGTGGGCTGGCCGGGTCCTCGGGCTGGATCTCTCCGGAGCGCTACCGGGACGGGGTCTCCACCTCGGGGGCGGACGTGTTCGCTTGGGGCGCGCTGGTGGCCTACGCCGCCACCGGGCGTGCACCGTTCGGGGCGGGTGAGCCACAGGTGGTCGCACGCCGGGTGCTCCGGGAGGAACCGGATCTGGTCGGGCTCCAGGGCCCGCTGCTGCCCCTGGTTCAGGCGGCGTTGACCAAGGACCCGGCGCGCCGCCCGGGCGCCGCTGACCTGCTGCACCGACTGACCCGGGGCGGGGAGGAAGCGGCCACCCTGGTCGACCGGGAGTGGCGGGGCTTCGGCGGTTCCGCGGCCGCCCCGGCCCCGGCCCGCCGACGCGCCCCGTTCTTGGTCGTTGCCGCGGTGGCCGCCGCACTGGTGATCGGTGCGGGTACCGCGCTGCTGCTTCAGGACGCAGGGACAGCGGACACGGAGACCGGTACCGAGCAGGAAGCTTCGGAAACGGGTGCCGGGGTGCCCGGGACCGGGCTCGACGGGCAAGCATGGCCGCCGGAGGGCGCACGTGCCACGGCCACCAACGTCGGGCACACCACGGTGGCCAGAGTCAGCCAGGTCGACAGGATCTGGACCGAGGAGGACTATCCGGATGTGGAGCGGGCGCCCTACGGGGTGATCACCGTGAACCCCGGACCGGCCAGCAGGTCGGTACTGTTCTCCGGAATCTCTCGGGGGAGCGCGGATGAGCTCGTCATCGATCTCGGGGCAGAGGTTTCCGGTCTCAGCTGGATCACTCGGGGCAATCTCATCGTCGTCACCCAGGAGGGTGTCTTTCCAGCCCGGTCACCGGATGAGGAGATCGACCCGTCGACGGACGACGAGAGCGTGTTCTTCCCGGGAGCGCCGGACCGGGGGCTGATCGTCTACACCGACCCCGACTACGAGGAGAACGTGCGCGGCGAACCCCCGGTCGGGCTCTGTTATGACGCGGTGCGACAGCTGTACTCGACGGTCTACGAGGACTGCGTCTGAGCCGCTCAGACGGTGGGTAGGGGAATGCCCAGCCTGGTCCGGACGCGGGCGTACCGGGCCGCGGGGTTCGTGTCCAGGTAGCTCCACAGGGCGCCGTACTCCGGAACCACGGTTCCGGCCCGGGCGAGGACGGCCGCGGCCCGCTGTTCGTCGCCGCCGACGTACAGCGCGGAACCCAGGCAGTGCGCGTCCGCCGCTGCGGTGGGGTACGAGGGGTCGCCGGAGAGCCAGCGGTCGGCGGCCGCGGCGACCTCCGCGGTCACCGCGGGGTCGCCGTAGTAGTCCCGCAGCATCTTCCCCACCGCGCCGTAGGTGTCCAGACCCCGATCGTCCAGGGCCATGGCGGCGTACTCGAAGTGGGCCTGGACGATCAGTGGGTGGGACCGGTCACCGGGAGGGGCCTTGCGGGGCGCCTCTCGGGCGAAGGTGAACATCTCCTCGTGGGAACCCTGCCACTTGTGGCACAGCACCTGGAGCCTGCCCTCCATCGCGCAGTGATGGTGCGGGTCGAGTGCGACGATCCGCTCCCACAGCTGGTCCATCTCCTCCCGGGGGATCTCCATACCCAGTCCGAACCACTGGAGTTGGTCCAGGGCGGTGGGGGTCAGAGTCGTCTGCGCCGCGTACAGGAGGGGTTCGCGGGCGGAGGCCAGCATCTCGTGGAAGCGCTTGAAGCGCTCAGGCCCGACGTCCCTGGCGCGCTGGGAGGTACGGACTTCCCAGGCGGCCTTCACCCGGGTGGCGCCCGCCCACATGAGCAGGTCTGGTTCGGGGTCGGGCTGGTCCATCCCGGACTCCAGCTTGGCGAGCAGGGGGATCGTCCGGTCGGAGAGCACGTGCAGGCGCAGTGACCGGAGCTGGGGGTCGTCGGTGCCCAGGAGCGCCAGGCCCATGGCGATGTCACCGCTGGTGACGGCAGGGAGGGCGGCGGCGAGGTCGGGGTCACGCCAGGCCTCGCCGTAGGTGAGGCCGTGTTTGCGGGCGATACGGTTGTCGTCCCACTCGATGATCTTGCTGAGAACCATGTCCTGATTCTTGCGGGCGCAGAAATGGACAAGTTGGACTTAAGGGATCGGATTGGCCACGATTTCGGTGGCGTGCGGCCGGTGCTGGCAGTGGTCGCGCGTGTTCTGTTGGCGGCGCCGGTCGGTATCGGGATTGCACGAGAACCACTTGACGAGGATTTGAACGTACGTACAATCAAAAGTGAGGCACGCGAACTCCTGGAGGCCGACATGTCCGAAACGCGAGTCCTGATCTCCGGCGGCGGGGTCGCCGGTCCCGCCCTGGCCCACTGGCTGCACCGGTACGGGTTCCGCCCGACCATCGTCGAACGGTCGCCGATGGTGCGCGCTGTCGGCCACCGCCTCCAGATCGAGGGCGTCGGGGTCGAGGCCCTGCGCCGTATGGGAGTTCTGGGGCAGGCGCGTGAGCGGGGATCCTTGGCGCCGGGCGAGGTTCGATTCGGGTTCGGTGGTCGCCGGGAGGTGAAGATCCCCGGGACCGCGCTGGTCAGCGAGGAGAACGGGCTGGTGATCCGGCGCGGGGAGCTCTGCGAGGTGTTGTACGAGCACGTCAGTGATGAGGTCGAGTACCTCTTCGACGACTCGGTGACCGGACTCCAGGAGACCGCCGACGCTGTCACCGTGAGCTTCCAGAACCGGGAGCCGCGTGAGTTCGACCTGGTGGTGGGCGCGGACGGCATCCACTCCAACATTCGGTCGCTGGTCTTCGGGCCGAAGGAGCGCTTCCGTAGGTACCTGGGGACCAATCTTGCTCTCTTCGAGCTCGACAACTACCTCGGTCTGACCGATCGCATGGTCGGGAGAATCAAGCCCGGGCGCGGCGTTCTCCTCGCCCCCTTCCCGGAACCCGACCGTCTCGAGTGCACCATCCTCACCCGCGACAAGAAACCCCTGGAGGACCTCGACCGGCACCGGCGCACCCTGAAGGAGCGCTTCGCGGGGGACGGGCAGGAGGCAGACCACCTGCTGTCGGAGATGGAGACCTCTCTGATGACGCACATGTCGCCCACCGTGCAGATCCACATGGATTCCTGGACCAGCGGCAGGGTGGCGCTGCTGGGGGACGCGGGCTACTGCCCCGACCCGATGACCGGCCAGGGGAGCACCATGGCGCTCGTAGGCGCGTGCGTGCTCGGTGGTGCGCTGGCCAGGGCGGGCGGCGACCACCGTGCTGCTTTTCCCGCCTACGAACGGGCGATGCGCGAGTTCGTCGACGCCAACCACGCCATGGGCGGTACGCACACCTCACTGGCCGCCCCGGACACCGGCGAGCTGGGGCTCCGGGTGATGTCGTTGTTCATGGGGGTGCTGGTCGGGATCACCACCCGGACCGGGGTGACGGCGGGGGTGAAGCGGGCCTACAACTTCCCGCTGGCCGACCACGTTCCGGCCTGACGGCTTCCCTGGAGCGAACACGACGGCGGCGCCGCCCCGGAGCAGGGCGGCGCCGCCGTGACGCTGTGCGGGTGCGGGGAAGGATCAGCGCACGAGGGGGAGGGCCTCGGAGCCGGGCAGTTCGGTGAAGGTGGGGTGCTCGACCATGCCCGCGGGGGTCTCGGGCTCGGGGCTGCCGCCCTCGATGGACACCAGGTCGCTGGTGTCCAGCTGGTCCAGCAGGCCGCCCTCGCTGAGACCGGCCACCAGGTCCTCGACCGTGGTGGTGTCCAGGCCCTCGGCCACCTGGGGCAGCCCGGCGTCGGCCAGCGGGCCGTTGAGGGCGATCGGCTCGGCCTTGCCCGCGTCGCCCATACCGGTCAGCAGGGCGTCGGTCAGGTCACCGAAGCCGGGCGCTTCGAAGCCGGGAGCCTCCACACCGGGGGTCTGGGCGGCGACCGTCTGGGGTGAGCTCTGCGGGACGGTCTGGACGGCGGTCAGCTTCTCGTCGTCCCAGGCGCGGTTGCCGACCATGCCCAGAACCTCCTCCTCTCCGAGGCTCACGTAGTTGTCGGCGGTCAGCTCGGTGGCCTCGACCACGTCCTGGAGCCCACCGGGCGTCTCCAGGCCGAAGGCCGCGGCCAGGTCCCACATGTTGGGCGCGGTGAGGTCGGTGGACTCGGCGGGGGCGGCGGCGCTCATGGGCACCGTCGCGGGGGCCGCCTGGGACAGCGCGTCGACCGGGCCGAGCTCGTTCAGCGACAGCGTGTTCTGCCCGGTCAGGCCGGTGACATCGCTGAGCGAGGGCGCCTCGCTCAGCTCGGGCAGACGGCGGTCCCGCAGGTCGGGCAGCTCGGTGGCGTCCAGCTCGGGCAGGGCGAGCATCTCGTCGCGCATGTCGGCCACGGACTGGACCGTGTGCGGCAGCACCTCGTTGGCGGTCTCCTCCACGCTCCCCCCGGCCTCACGGGCGGTGTCCTCCAGCGCGATGCTGGTGTCCTGGGCGCTGGCCTCCAGAGCCCGGCCCGCGGCCTGGCCGACGGTGTCGTGCGGGTCGCCGTCCAGACCGGTGGCCTCCTGCGCCTCGGTCACCGCGTCGGCCAGCGGGGAGGGGGGCAGCACGGTGCCCAGGTCCGGGGCGGCCTTCTCGTTGTTCGCGGCGGCCTGGAGCTCGCTCAGTGCGTTGTCGGCGACCGGAGTGACCCCCTCGGGGGCCAGCTTGTGCATGGTCGGAGCCACACCCTCGACGAGCGCCCGCTCCACGATGGGAGCGATGTCGTGCGTGACGGTCTCCATGGTCTCGGCACCGGTGCCGGTGACCCCGGCGCCGGCGACTCCGGCGCCGAGGGCCACGAAGCCCGCGGTACCCGTGGCCAGGAGAACGGCTCGGGCGGAGAAACGCTTGGTCTGCGTCATGGGTTTCCTTCTCTGATGAAACTCTGGACGTCGGAACGGCCGCGACGCCGTGGACGGCGGCCATGGGAAGCCGGTGCGGACCACCGGCTGACGTGAATCACGTGAACGACGGCACGGGACTCAGGTCAGCTCCCAGGAGAAGTACCGGAGAAGTACGGGCTGGGAACGGTCCGGGGCGCGCGGGGAAGGGCGCGCCTGGGGTGGGACCGTTCGCTAGTCCGGCGAGACCGTGGGGTCGTCGGCCGGGTCGGCGGGCACGGTGTGCAGCCGGTGCGCGGCCAGGCGCACGGTGTCGGCGGCAGGCGCGGGCAGCGGCGCCGCCGTGAGGTATCCGGCCACGCCGCCCGCGGGGGCCGGTGCGCTGGCGGCGGGTGCGGCCGAGCCGGTCGCGGTCTGGAAGCGCTGGGGCTCGGGGGCGCGGTCGGCGGCGCCGGTCCCGGCGGTGGTCGCCCGGGTGGTCTCGGCGGCCGACTCGGAGTGGTGCTGCTGCGCCGTAACGGCAGGACGCACGGGCGCGTCAGGTGTGCTCGGTGACGTGGCCTCGGTGGATCCGTCGGTCGACTCGGAGCTCGAATCCCGCTCCTCGTCCCCGGTCCCCGCGGTGCCCTCGTCCTCCGGCGGGCCGGTGGTGCGGGAGGCGCGGGGTTCGGTGGTCGGGAGCGTGTGGGCCAGCCCCCGCTCGACGGTCTCGCCGCGGGCGCGGTCGATCTCCGTGACCACCCCGCGCACCTCGTCGCGGACCTCGGCGGCGGGCTCGTGCAGGGTGGCGGCGACGGCCGCGGTGTCCGCGGTGCCCTTCTCCAGGCGCTGGTGCACGGTGCCCAGGGTTGCGGTCACCGGTTCGGTGATCTCCTCGGGCACGACCCGCTCCAGGGTCTGCTTCTCCAGGGTCGGAGTCTCACCCAGACCGAGGGCTCCGCCCGCGGCGGAGGCGGTCTCGGCGACCGGGCCCCCGAGCGTGCCGGAACCGGCGTCGGCCTGGGCTGGAGCGGCGAGCAGCCACAACACGGCGAGGAAAGCGCCGACCAGGAGCGGGAGGGCCAGGAGGGAGGGTGCCGCCGCGCACGCGGCCGAGGCGGCGCGGAGCGCGCCGGTTCGGCTGGTGCGAGGAATCAAGGGGACCCTCCGGGACGTGTGGCCAGGTCGGGGCGGGGCAGAGCCCGGCGCCCACGACCTGACGTTAGCACATTGTCACTGAGGGTAGTTTTGATTGGCCGAAACCGGGGACCCGGTCAGGGGTCACACTCTGGGTTCGGGCCGCGGTGTCGGCGCCTGCGCGGCCCCGACCCGTGCCGCCTCGGCCCTGGCCACCGCCGAGCGGGCGCGTGAGCTCCGGATCTGGTCGTAGGCGAACACGCACACGGCCAGCCATACGAACAGGAACCCGATCCAGCGGCTCAACGGCATCTCCTCGCCCTGGATCAGCCAGCCGATCAGGAACATCATGGTCGGCGCGATGAACTGCAGCATGCCGATCACGCTCAGCGGCACCCTGCGCGCCGCCAGTCCGAAGAGCAGCAGCGGTAGCGCGGTCACGAATCCGCCGCCGACCAGCAGGGCGGTGTGCCCGGGGGAGATGGAGAAGGCCGTGCCCGCCCCGGTCGCCTCCAGGTAGAGCACGAACCCCAGCGCGGGCAGGAACATCATCAGGGTCTCGACGGTCAGGCTCTGCATCCCGTCCAGGCTCACGTACTTCTTCACCGCCCCGTAGGCGGCGAAGGAGGAGGCCATCAGCAGGGAGAGCCAGGGGGTGGAGCCGTAGGCGACGGTCATCACGCCGACCGCCACCACGCCCAGCCCGACCGCGACCCACTGGGCGGCGCGCAGGCGTTCGGCGAAGAAGACCACGCCCAGGCAGACCGTCATCAGGGGGTTGATGAAGTACGCCAGTGAGGCCTGGAGGGTCTGGGTGATGGAGACCGAGTAGATGAACCCCCACCAGTTCACCGAGATGAGCACCGCGGCGACGGCGACCAGGAGCAACTGCCGGGGGCTGCGCAGGACCTGGGGTAGCCAGGACCAGCCGCGCCGGGCCAGGAGGAGGAAGACGCACATCGCGAGGAGGGCCCAGACCATGCGGTGGGCGAGGACCTCGGAGGGTTCGGAAGCGGAGAGGAAGGGCCAGTAGAGGGCCGCGAAGCCCCACATGAGGAAGGCGGTCGCCCCGAGGGCGACGCCGCGGTTGGTTTCCGGCACATCCGCAATGGTAGGACGAATCCTCGGTCCTGTCTCCCGTATATCCCAGTCTGTGGACAACGCCCCGGGCGGTCTCTCCCCAGGCTGTGGGCAGCCCTGGGAACCCGTGGACGGGGCGGATAGCCTGGAACCATGTTCGGCACAAAGACGAAGATGGTCGACCCCGCACGCGCCCTGCCCGGCCGGGACACCCCGATGGACGTGCCCTTCGGGCACACCGTGCTGGGGACCCAGCTCACCCCGCCCTACCCGGAGGGCAGCGAGATCGCCGACGTGGCGATGGGCTGCTTCTGGGGCGCCGAGCGCACTTTCTGGAGACTGGGCGCGGAACGCGGCATCATCACCACCGCCGTCGGTTACGCGGGCGGCTACACGCCCAACCCCACCTACGAGGAGGTGTGCTCCGGCCTGACCGGGCACACCGAGATGGTCCGAGTGGTCTTCGACCCGGCGAAGATCTCCTTCACCGAGATCCTCAAGGTGTTCTGGGAGGGCCACGACCCCACCCAGGGCATGCGCCAGGGCAACGACGTCGGCACCCAGTACCGGTCGGCGATCTACTACCACTCCGAGGCCCAGCGCGAGGCGGCCGAGGCCACCCGCGACGCCTTCCAGCCGATCCTGATCCGCTCGGGCTACGGCACGATCACCACCGAGATCGCCCCGCTCAAGGCCTTCTACTTCGCCGAGGACTACCACCAGCAGTACTTGCAGAAGAATCCTAACGGCTACTGCGGGATCGGCGGAACCGGTGCCAGCTGCCCGATCGGGGTCGTGACCTCGAACGACGCGGACTCTGCGCGCTCGGCCGAGTAGTACGGCCGAACACGTGCGAGTACCCCCGCGAACGCTCGAATGATGGTTCAACGATGGCTCAACCATCATTGAATGATGGTTGGGCCATCTAGCGCAGGCACTCAGCCCTCGAAACCGGGCTGTGGAGCAGGGGCCGACGAAGCTGTCAGAGGTGGTCGCAGCTGCTTGTTGGGTGGTGGGGTTCCCTGGGTGCTGTGGGGCGGGTTGTGCCTCCCGGCCAGGCAGCTTTCCTTGGTTCGGTGCTCGGTGGACCTGTGTCTCTCGGACGCTCCCCAGCGGGCCGCCCTCATCCCACCTGGCACGCGGGGCCCTCTTCGTCCACCTGAGCTGGCACACGCTTGCAAGGCAGGTACTTTGGCTGTCGCCGAGGACAAGCCGGATGAGCACCCCCCTTTCTCGAGGGTCACTCGCCTTAGGTGCGTGTAGGCCGGTTTCTGCGATGCCCTGTGTGCACAGATTTTTCATGGCCAGCTATCGCAAGCTTCCTGCTTTCGTCCTTCTTCTGGTGAGGATGGAAGGATGTGAGGCGTCTGGCAGACGAAGATGGGCGCAAGGAAGAGCAGAAGGCTGACCGGTTTATCCGTGGGACCACCCAGGGCATCGGCGGTGACCACTACGCCGGTCAAGTCCACGACCTCCAGCAGAATGGCCAGAGCGTCGATCTCGCTGGTGCCCGGGGACCCGCATCTGTGCGATCAGGTACAGGTCTGGAGTCAGGGCGGTTGGAAGTCAGAGATGTGATCTTGCTTCGGTTCGGTGGACAGGTGTCCGCTTTCGGATGCTTTGTCATTGAACGAGGAGATTGAAGTGCCCAAGACCCGCCCTGCGTACCCGCCGGAGTACCGCGATCAGATCATCGCGCTGGCCCGCTCCGGCCGTAGCCCCGAGGACCTGGCAGCTGAGTTCGAACCCTCGGCCCAGACGATCCGTACCTGGATCAATCAGGCCAAGATCGACTCCGGCCAGGCAGAGGGCACCACCAGCGATGACAAGGCCGAAGTGGCCCGCCTTCGCCGAGAGAACGCCCAGCTGCGCGAAGAGCGCGAGATCCTGCGCAAGGCCACGGCTTTCTTCGCCTGAGGAGACCAGTCGGTGATGTTCCGGCTGATCGACGAAGAAAAGACACGCCACTGAAGTCTCCCTGATGTCCCGGCTGCTCGGCCTATCGCGGCAGGGCTACTACAAACACCACCACCGAATCCAGGACGGCCCCACGGCCAAGGAACGCTCCGACGCTGACCTGTCCGAGCGCATCCAGGGCCACCACGAGCGCTCCCGCGGCACCTACGGCTCCCCCAGGCTCCAGGCCGACCTGGCCGAGCTCGACGGCATCCGCGCTGGACGCAACCGCATCACCCGCCTGATGCGCCGCCAGGGCCTGGTCGGGGTCCACCGCCGCACCGGCCGCAAGAGCCTGACCTCACAGGACCGGATGGCCACAGCCCCGCCGGACCTGATCGGTCGCGACTTCACCGCCCATGCCCCCAACACCAAGTGGAGCGCGGACATCACCTACGTGCCCACCGACCAGGGGTGGGTGTACCTGGCGGTGGTGATGGACCTGTTCTCGCGCCGCATCGTGGGCTGGGCGATGGCCCCTCACATGCGCGCCGATCTGGTCTGCGACGCGCTGGCCATGGCGGTGACCGCCCGCCGTCCCGGCCCGGGGCTGATCCATCATTCGGACAAGGGATCGCAATACACCAGTCTGGCCTTTGGTCGCCGCTGCGAGGAGGCAGGGATCGCTCCCTCCACGGGGCGGACGGGGTCGTGTTACGACAACGCCGTCACCGAGAGCTTCTTCGCGTCGTTGGAGACCGAGTTGATCGACCGCACCCGTTTCGCCACCAGGGCGGATGCGGAGCGGGAGATGTTCTCCCATATCGAGGGGTTCTACAACCCCTGGCGGCGGCATTCGGCCAATGGTCAGCTCAGCCCGGCTGAGTATGAACGTCGTCACACCGAAGTTGCTCAAGGCAGGCTTGCGGCGCTGTCTCAGGCCGCGTAAAACCCCAGCTCACAGGTGTCTACCGAACTAAAGCAACATCAATGTGAGAGTCCCTGATCTTTTAGCGGGCTCCGTTGCTTGTTGGTACAGGTTTTGATCGAATTGCTACAGGGCCGTGACCAGCGCTGATACCTTACGATCCCGAATTTGGAACAGCCCTGGCACCGGGTGCCGTCCCTCTTGTCAATGCGGGCACGGCAGATGATTTGTCGAATAGGTCTTGCCCTGTAGCTGAGCGCGTCGTAGCATGGCGCAGCGAAAGGAGGTATGACATGGACAACACCGAGCAGCAGGACGAAAAGGTCACGTTCGAGCAGGAGTTGCCTGAGGTCAAGGTAATGAAGCTTGAGGACGAGGCAGTGCTTCTGCAGTGCAAGACGTACTGACCTCTTAAGCGTGTGGCCTCGTTCGGCAGAGGCCACACGCTTCACAGTGGAAAGAGGATGAACGCGATGGAGCGGAACTGGCCCTCACATGTCGGCGGACCCATCAAAGAATTTGAGATGACCATCCTGCGCGAGTACGAGCGCGAAGGTTTCGATCATGCCAGTCTTCCGAGAATCGCACGTCAAACGATGGAAGACGCTCCGTCCATCTTCGACATCGATCCTGCTGAGGTACTCGAAGTTGCGGTGACTTCAGGGCTGCCGCGCCAAGACTGGTCCAATGACTTCGGGGAACCCGTACTCACCGTGGCCAACAACAGACATTTCCGGGTCGACCTTCTTTTCTGGGCACACAACGCAAGCCCCACACACTCACACGTCTCTTGCGGTGCGTTCGCTCCGGTCTACGGAAGACGCGTGCATCAGACCTATTCCTTCCACCAGCACGAGGAGGAGGAAAAAGGGTTCCGCCTAGGGACGTTGTCCGCACTGAAAAGAGACACACTTGCCACTGGCGAAGCCGTGGAGATCACACCGGAACTGATCCACGACCTCTATTGGCTCAAGCAGCCGAGTGTGACCCTCAGCCTGAGGTGCCATAATCACCCGGATTTGGGTTCGGAACAGCGGTTGCGTCCGTGGGAGTTCTGGGAGACAGGCGTCGCCGTCGTCGACATGGTGCACCAGGATTCGGCAAACGTCAACAGGCAGATGTCAAGCCTTCGTCTTCTCCAACAAGTTGCACCGAAAAGGTTTCGCAGAACACTCAAGGAAGTCGCGGCTGGAGGAGAAGCACTACTCGTCTACCATCTTGCGGCAGACATCGCCGGAACTAACTGGGGTGTGGATTACTACGATGATTTTCTGAACGCCCTCGACCTGCGCAGCGATTCCTCCGGCCAAGCGATATCTGCTTTGCTACCGGTCCTGCACCGCAAGAGCTTGTACAACCAGATCCGTTCCCACAACGAAGCCACGCAGTTCGCAGTGGGGCTTCTTTGGAACGGGACACCGGTTGAACGGATCGATGACTTCTTGGCCACGAGTTACCCCCAAACCGAAGTGCAGAAGGCTTTGCAAGCCCTGGATGAAATCACCGGCCCCGCCGATGACTGACTGATGCCATGAGTGAACGATCTCTTCGTACGGACACGGTGGCTCTGGCACCTTGGGTTCAGCATGTATTGGACGATGATGGCAATACCATCATGCTCGGCCCACGCAGCACAGTGAGCATAGGTGCATCCTTCGACACCCTGACGTCAAAGCAGATTTCAGCGATCAGTGAGATAGCATCACCCGAAGAATTCACTGTATCTCCGCGCCGTCCCGTGATCGATTACATCGAAGCATACTTCGCGATGTCCAGGAATTCTTGCGTAACCCCGGCAGCCCCTGATGTCCTTCTCACTGCGCCGCCGGAGGAAAGACACCTTGCTTTCGCACTGTCGGCAGCGCTGACAAAGGTGGGGATGACCGCAGAGATCCAGGATCCCGACGGTGACACGAGCGACACGCCCGGTTCGTACGGGAATATCCCTTTGGTACACCTCTCGTACAAGGAACCGGTACATGAGCCTGACTGGCTGAACCGCGCCATTGAACAGAGGCCAGTTGTCTGGATCGGTTCCACGAGCGACGGAGGTCTTCACGTCGGCCCGATCATCGACTCCGCTCAGGCCTGGGTGGACTATCACGACGCCAGTTGGTCATGGGCAGAAGAAATCCATAAGACAGAGCTGGGGTTCACTCACCGTCCGATATCCCACAGGACCGACCCAGAAAATATGCAGCGGTTGGGGAAAGCTCTGAAGCTGCTCCTCGAGGACGGGGCCAGGAACGTGGTCTACGAAGTGAGGAGTCACGAGCGGAGGATCCTCTGGACCGAACTGCGCCACCGACAGGTCCTGGAAGGTGAAATTGCTTCCTTGTCCTGGGAGAGAGGGTTGATCAGACGCTTTCGGGTCAAAAATACGTCGGGAAGCGTGGTCATTGCGTCGTGCCTGACCCCCTGCGGTGGCGTAGCCGGGCTTGAAGGAAACAGCGGGAAGAATACCAGCGAAAAACAGGCGATCGAGGGTGCGGTTGGAGAATCCATCGAACGGTACGCCGCGTGGCAGACCCCCGCGTATTCAGAATATGGATCGGACTCGGAAATCATATCGATCCATTCTCTTCATCCGCACGGTCCGATCTACAATGCAAAAAAACAAGAACCGATCGAATTAATATCCGGTCAGTCCCTTGTCGATGAAGCACCGTTGAGAGTCCCGGCGAGTCTTGTGCTCTTTCCGTACACTCCCGGGGCACCGTACCGCAAGCCGACCTACGGTCACACCACGGGCCTTGCATCGCACAGATCCCTCGAAGCTGCGCTGGTGCGCGCCGCCTGCGAAATAGTTGAGCGCGACAGTTTTTATGACGGCTTCCTCAACATGCGCGTTGGGGAACTGGTGGCCCGGGTCGGGGGAAACGATGGCTTCGAACTGCTCTCGGTCGTCTACGGCGGCGAACCGATCCCTGTCGTACACACCTTCGCTCTTTCACATGGAAGCGGGATCGCGGCTCGGGGATCGGGCAGTGGCTGTTCGATGGGTGAGGCGGTCGAGCGGTCCCAGGACGAGGCCTGCCAGGTCTTCACCCAGGTCTCACACGGAGCACCTCGGAACGAAGCAGACCAGGCCTACGAGGAATGGCACAGCCGAACGGTCGTCACCGCTCTAATCGATTATTTGTCAGATTTTCGCAGCAGCCGTCGACCGATCCTTCCTGGCCGAACCATGGAGGAGACCGATCTGCTAGATCGCATCATCTGCCGTGCCCGTAGCGAGGGCCGGAAGTTCGGATTCACCGAGCTAAGGAGCCCGATCCGGGACCGACGAGCCGTACGTGCGTTCATGACAGAGGCGATCTGCCATCAGTGGGCCTCGGACAGCGCAGCAGGAAAGCGGATCATGAACGCGAAATGGAGCTTCGGAATACCCATGTGATTCGCAGCCACGGAGGAAGGAGGGACATGCTTGAAGTGGTCCTCATGATACAGGTCGGAATTAGGGATGAACATCCGACCGAAGTGGAGCATTCCCACCTTTTCGAACATGCGATGTGCTTCGATCCAGACGGAACTGAATTCCAGAGGATCTGGCACGGACAAACGTCCGATGTAACGATCGTCTTCTGGACTCCAGTACAGGATGAGGATGAAGTACTGGTTGCACTGAAAACAATTTCTCAACGATGGAACAAGGCCTGCCATGAACTGCAGTTGGCACAGCACATCGATCGGATAATACTGGAGAACAAAGGATGTCGAGCGGACACGTTCAACGATACTTCCCAATTGATCGATAGTTTTTGTGGCTTTAGGAGCAGGATCACTCGGTCGGTCCGCCCGAGAGTGTACTTGCGGGATCCTTCGGCAGGAGCTTTGAGACGGGCCTACACGTATGAGACACTCTTCAGCAGGCACGACAGGTGTCGGCCTTCGCGAAGGGTGGATGCCTCCGATACCGGAAACAGCTCGGTCGATCCCGGACATAGCTACGGAACCAGGCAGACCTCCTCCCTCAGTTATCACGCGAGAAGCATCAGTGACGTGGCCGGCTGGAACATGCTTCGTATTCTGGTCGTACCGGCTCTGGGTTCTTTGGTTGCACGTGAGCAACCTGTCACCATGTCCCCGTTCCAAGTACTAATCGAGGCACGGGTCGATCTCATCCTGGCCACCGAAGACACCGTTGCTCCGTTCGACCTCATAGAACGTGCCATCAATGGTTCTGACGAAAATTTTCTATGCAATGTCCTACGGAAAAGGTATGTGGCATCGTCCATCACTTGCTCGAACATGAAAACAGCACTGGATGAGATTCTCGCCCTTGAGTACTTGGGAGAAACCAATGCCCACGAGCAGTACATGAGGGCACTTGAAAACTGCCGTACAACCAACCTGAAAAGGATTCTCGCGGCTGCAGAGAAAAATTTTCTGGAAACGGTTGGACAATGAGTTCGGTACATTGCACAAGCCCCGAGTCGACTACGGAATGGGGCTCTGTTGATAGTGACGGACTCATGGTGGTCCGCCACCATCGCCGCGAAGTGCCTACCATCTATGCCGCGTACGGGGACGCGAGGATCCGCTCAGGAGACGACAGCCATTTCGTCACGGACGTCTGTCTTCCCACTGACGTCTGGGCCCGCATCAGCCCCAAAAAAGGCGTACAGTACGGAAGTACCCTTGCATGGGTATGGGAAGAGTTTGTTTCTCTCCGTGAATCTGACAATCCAGACAGACACGCACTGGCACGTCGTTTGCGCGCTGCAAGAGCAGGCTGTCACGACCATCAGAATCACCGTGGCAGCGGTGCTGTTTTGCTGCTCCCGCCACAAGAATGGGACCGGTACCCCGTTCCGAGCAGCTCCGTTGCCCGGGAGCAGGTAACAGGGACACCAGCCACCACGAGGTTGGCACCCGCCGATGTAACCGAGGTCGCGGGCACCAGTTCCTTCCTCATCTCTTGTACTGGGATGGACCCAGCGGACATGGCCATCGCGGCAGCCGCGCTCGCGTTCCCGGGTGGTGGCGGTGTCCTGGGAAGTCGCTACCGTCTTTCATCGTATGTCATCGATGCCCTGCCGGTCTGGCACAAGCACTACATCCTGTTCGTCCTGGACCAGGCGCCCCATGATCTTGTTTCTGCGACAGATGCCCGATCGTCCAGTGAGGAACTAGTCAGAGCAGAACATGTTCGGCGGAGGGCGATCGAGCGTATGTACCTCGACACAGCGGGCCCCCTGCGGAGCGGAATGCTCCGCAGTTCATTGTTCTGGTCCATGTCGATCCATGCCTGGTCAGATTTCGGATTTTTGCTTCCAGCTATCGACCAGAAACCTGAAGAGCGAATTCGTGAAATACTCGATTGGGCTCGCACAGCGTCCATAAAAATCTACAGAAAGAATGCCTGATGATCATTGATGAGCCCCGAATCAAGCCAGGAGTCTTCCTCAGCTGTGAGAATAGTACCGTCAGCTTCAAGAACGGTCCGTTCGAAGTTTCGTTCGAAGCTCGCGACAAGGTTCCTGGGGAACTACCGAACCCTGGAACGAGTTCGGTGAACCTGAGGAGCTGGCTCTATTCCGTTCTCGGAACGGACAGTCCCGAGGCCATCGCAGGTTTCATCCAGAAACTTGTGGCGCAGGGTGTCATCATCGAGTCAGCACCACTCGATGCCTTTGATGGCGAGTACGTCGGCTATCGATTGGTCGATTATTATCGGATCCTCATCAATCGGCTCCTAGTGAAGAACCCTCTGATGCACACCTTGCAAAATGGGGCTCACAAGAACGTGCAGATCGGCGTTCTGCTGGAAACCTACTACATGATCCGCAATGCGGATTGGACAGCACCGGCGGTACTCGGCCACTGGCTCCCGGAACAGCAAAGGAAACTCCTGCAAGAGTTTTTCGAAGAAGAAAGCGGACACGGGGAGTTGCTGGCGGACGGTT
This sequence comes from Nocardiopsis valliformis DSM 45023, assembly GCF_000340985.1. Taxonomy (NCBI): domain Bacteria; kingdom Bacillati; phylum Actinomycetota; class Actinomycetes; order Streptosporangiales; family Nocardiopsidaceae; genus Nocardiopsis; species Nocardiopsis valliformis. The sequence goes on along the minus strand of NZ_ANAZ01000002.1, from coordinate 29,178 downwards.
TCGCCTCAGTCGGGCTCGACCCCGATGCAGTGCGAAAAGGTGTGCCCCAACCTGAAACACTTTCCTATAATCTCTGCTTCTACACCGCTGCGAATCTCTCTCCAGCCCACTTCGCGGCCAGCATTATTGTCCCCGAAGTCCCGCAAAGCCCACGCGCTTCAGTGCATGACAACTCGGAGAGTGACATACTCTCGCTTTTGACTGACATCCCGGACGACCTTATCAGGTGTGCACGATCGCACGAAGAGATCGACGACGACGAGGATCACGGCAACCTTCCGGTGGAGCTGCTTGCTGTGGAAGGTGCTCTTTCTCGGGACCGGATCGCTTCTCTCTTCGAGATTGTTCATCAAACCACTGTGTCGCTTGATTGGCTGTTCCGCGGTGTTGAGCGACACTACAGTGACTGGGATCAGGAAGTAGGTGTCGGGTGGGCGAACGAGGCGATGGGGTGGCCGACATGAATGGAACCTCTTGGATCGATGGTTCTTCGAACCGCTGCGGCCATGAAGGGGATCTCTACGGGGGACTGGTTGCTGAGATATTTCCCGTTTTGGCACCACCGGAACTATGGTTGGATGACGAGGAGGTACAGCGTTCGTTCATCCATGAATCTGGAAGCCGAAGCATACTCGAGCTGGGTGCAGGATATGGGAGAGTTCTGTTTCGACTTGCCCAGGATAAGCTTGAGGTTCATGGTATCGAAGCCTCCCGGGACATGGTCCTCCAGGCAAAACCCTATGCCGAGGAAAGAAATATTGACCCATCCTTCATCACGGTGGGCGACTTCCGCGATTCCGGGACTTGGCCGGAGTACACAGTGGATGCTGTGATCTGTACGGATGCAACGATCTGCCTCCTTCCCGACAGTTTTGCACTGGAGAAGGTTGTGGCAGCTGCGGTGGCACACCTTTCGGGAGAGGGGCAGATGATGTGGACACTGCCCAGTGGCCAGAGCCAGAACCACCAAGCCCCTGCGCGGCCGACGGTGACGGTCGAACACGGGGGCTTCCGCTACGTGATACGAGAGGAAAGCATTCTCAGCAACAAGGACGACGAACTCCTCACACTGAAGGAGATCATAAAATTCTGTCCTCATGGAAGTCTCGTACAGCGACATTCAGCCTTGCACAGGCGCGCACTTTTCCAGCCCTCCGAAGTTGTTCGGTTGTTCCGTCAGTATGGACTCGAAAAAATCAGCACCCATGGCCTCCAGGACAGGGTGGTGATCCGTGGCCGATTCAAGTGACGGCACTCTTCTCAAGTTCGCTTCCGGAGTTTTTTGGTCCTGGGACGAAGGCAAATTGTGCCTGGGCAAGGCAGATCGCCTCACCGACATTTGGCGAATAGATTCTCCAGAAATTTTGCCGGTACTTGCCCGGTTCTATTCGGGAGCGACCGCTCAGGAAGTCGCCGGCTCGATCCATGCGGACAGCCAAGGTGCGCTCTTGGGCCTCATTGAGGAGTGGAAGGAGAAAGAGCTTCTTGTACTGTCCGATACCGATGATCCGCGCCCCTCCGTTCGCAGCCCCATATTCGAGCTGCTGCGTACCTTGAACAGTTACCACGACATCGAGCACAGGGATCCCGAATTTGTCGAAGAGTACCTTGGTGTAGCGACTCGCACGTATTCGAGCCCAGCTCTCGGATATGCCCTGGTCAATGCCATCGAGTATGTGCACCATTCGCAAATAGAAGGTGACATAGTGGAGTGCGGTGTGTGGCGCGGCGGCAGCATGGAACTTGCGGCGAAGAAGCTCCTTTCACTGCAGGATATTAGAGATCTTTGGCTCTACGACACTTACGACCTGAGCTGGCGTGACCAGGGCTCCGAGGACGGTCTCGAATTCCTTGATGTCGAGGGTAGCGGCTTTGCTGGGCCGAATGGTCCTGGTAGTGACAGCCCTGACAGAGTCGGTGTTTCCGTCGGTGAGGTTCAGCAGACTCTCCTGGCCACCGGATATCCGAAATCTTCCATGAAATTCATTCCGGGATACGTTCAGAATGTGCTACCAAAGTATAAGCCGAAGCAGATAGCACTGCTTCGGCTCGATACGGACGACTACGACTCCACCATGTGTGAGCTGGTCCACCTGTACCCTAAGCTACAGAAATCAGGCGTACTTCTGGTGGACGACTACGGAAAGCAGTCAGGAGCTACGAGAGCTGTCGATGAATACTTCTCCAGAAAGGGGAACGTACGCCCCTTGTTCTCGCGGCTCGACATTCAAGGAGCGATTGCAGTCAAACCTGCTTTGGATATTCAGGACCGGCGGGGGTAGTACGTTCCGCTGTGTGGATCGCGTTTCATGTACCCCCCGTCGACAAGATAACGCCGCAGGGCTGCATGGTCGTGGTGGACCGTCCTCAACAGGACCTTCAGTTCGCTCTCCTGATAAGAGGGGTCGACCAGAAGGGAGTCGACCAGCCACTCCAGCAGCATATCCCGCTGCGCCGGGTTGCTCGGGATATGAACGAGGTGCCCATGCCTGAAGTCGAGTTTCCGCAAGTGCTTGGCGCCCGGCGGGGCGTGCTCCTCCTTAATCAACTCACGGACCTCGTCGAGGCACTCTTTCAAGAGAGCGGATAGGCTTTCCGTAGTCACCTGCCCGTTGTCGAGGACACCGCCAGCCTCTAGTTGCTCGACCATCTTTTCGGGTGAGTTCTTCCCCGCGCCCGGAGGCGGTTCGTTGCCGACCATCAAGCTGGCGACCACGGCGAGTCGATCGGGCTCGCCCAGAAGGGCGAGCACTTTTGGCGACAGTCGCCGCAGCCTTGCGTCATCCATGGCAATACCATTCTAAGAAAAGTAAATGAATTCGAACTTCAGTCGCTCATTTTACCTCTACTGGTTTTCAGACGCAAGTCTCATCACATCAGTCGCTTTCGTCGGGGTCATTATCCAGCTGATCGCCGTCGAGACCCTCGTATTGGATCCTTCTGCGGTCTCCGCGATCGTCGCAGCTCAAGAGATGGCGTGGCTCGTCATAGGCCTTCCTCTGGGCGTGTACATCGACCGGCTCCGCCGAAAGAAGAAGTTGCTCTCACTCGTGGGTCTGGCGCAGGTGGCCATCGGGTTCACCATCGCATTCCTAGTGATGAACGAACTGGTCAACTTTGTTTGGCTCATAGCTCTTTCTTTCGTGATTGCCTGCCTGGGGGTTGTTTTCGAGATCGGCAGTCAAACGATGATTCCGCGCCTTGTGGAAAAACCCTTGCTGGTCAAGGCGAACTCGCGGGTCGGCAGTACACAAACTGCAGCACAGATCTTGGGCCCTCCTCTCGGGAGTGCGGCGTTCGGTTGGCTGGGACCCGGCATCAGTTCGCTTCTGCATTCCGGAGTATCGGCTGTGAGCGCTGCGATGATGGGTGCGACACGTGAGCCCGCGGCCGACGAACGCACGAAGGCGAAAGTCTGGTGGCGGGAGCTCGTCGATGGGCTCCGGTACGTCTTCATTACCTACGAACTACGTAATCTCACACTTGCCAGTGCAGCGGTCAATTTCGGAGGAGGCCTGCTGCAGGCAGTCCTGGTCATGTTCCTGATCCGCGACCTGGATGTTCCAACGGCCTCTGTCGGACTCTTCGTTTCCGTCGGTGCTCTCGGCGGACTTGTTGGTGTGATTTTCTGTGGCAGGCTGGCGGAGAGGTTCGGAGCGAAGACCGTCCTGAACAGCTCGTTCATCAGCATAGCGGCCGCCGGAGTCGGAATTGGAATAAGCTCCCTCCTCCTGAGTGAGTGGGTATTCGGCCTTTCGTACATGGTGTTCAACTTCGGCATCGGCCTGTTCAGTATCGTTTCGATGGCCTACCGGCAGGCCGTGTGTCCCGAAGAATTGATGGGAAGGATGGTCAGTGCGACTAGGCTGGTCAGCTGGGGGGTCATCCCTATCGGGGCGCTGACAAGCGGAATGCTGGCGGAGGCGGCATCGGTACCTATGGCTGTCCTTTCTGGGGCGGTCCTCCTGGTCGTTGCGGGTGCTCTCGGAGTCCTCTTCTCCAGGGCGTTCGGGCGACTGGAGTGAGGCGGAAGACCCTCGGCGCCGGGGTTCCGGGTGTGGACGTGCTGCAGGGCAGGAGCCGCAGCCCCTGCCACCTCGCGGCTGAGGCTGTGAGAGGGCCAGTCGCTTGGGTTCGCCGCTGCCTTCCGGGGCGGCATCGGCTCGTAGGCGCGCTGGTACCACGCCGAACACGGCCCGTCGCCACCCCGTTCGTCCTGGCCCGGCCTCCGGCCGCCGAATTCCCCGAAAGGCGGGGAGCGGGCCGGGCCGTCCGCGTGACAGTGCAGGATCTGTGCCCGTCGGCACGGCAGGATCGACTCGGATCCAAACATGCTTTCGAACCGAGGGGCGACGAGCCGATCACGTCCGAGGCCCCCGAAACCCCAACGACGCAGTCGGCGGACAGTCGCTACCTCCCATGGCTGGACGGCATGTCCAGGACCTCCGCGTGGAAGGTGTCGCTGCGGCCCATCGACTCGGCTGCGGCCGGTTCGGTGCCGACCGTTCTGCGCCCCCGTCGGAGCTGCTGGTGTCGGCCGTGCTGCCGACCGGATGGGCGGCGAGGCGCTCGAGGCCGCGCTACAGCGGTTGCCGAGCAGCACCTGGGGTCCCGTCCCGTGTCGACGGAGACTGCTGAGGCGCCCCTCGCGCGGGTCCGGGCTGGTGGTGTCGGTCCACACCCTCCTCGCCCCGGTGCGGCCCACCCGGGACGGGCCCTGGCTCTGGGACGGGTCCGCCATGGCCGGGACCCGCTGGGTGCGGTGCATCAGCCGACCTCCTTAATGGAGTCGAGCGCCTGCCGGAAGTAGTCCTTGAACACCCAGGGCTGTTTCAAAGTCGGGTGAGGTCGGGATCAGCGCTGGTCACGCGAGTCCGAGAAGGCCGAGCGGGCGGCTCAAAGCCTCGTAGGACACCCAACGCACCGCCTCGGGGATGCTCGTGTGCCCCAGCTCTGCCAGCAGCGGGATCACCAGGTTGCGCAGCATCGCCATGTTCTGCGGACCGTGCCCGGTCCGCACCCGCGAGGCATCCTCACCAAAGTTCACGTCCCGTACATGATGTAGCGCCTCGATCCGGCAATGACCCCGCACCAGGCCCGCCAACCGGGCAGCGTCGGCCCGCTCGGCGGGCAAGCTCGTGATGACGTAGGCGTAGGTACGCCGCACCCGCCCGGTGGCCAACTCCTTGACCCACCGGTGGACCCGCAGCACCTGCGCCGCGTGAGGGAACGCGATCCGGGGTGCGGTGAGCACCTTGACCGTGCGCCTCTCGACCCGCCCGTGCCCGCGCCCTATCTCGGTGAACAGGGCGGGTGCCTTCGCCCATGGAAGCGCTTTGACCTGGTCGAACAAGTTCGGCTGGTTGCGTTTGACGGTGAGCACGTAGTGGGCCTTGCGCTCGCTGACCAGGTGATCGGCGGTTTCGGTCTGGGTGTGCAAAGCGTCGGCGGAGATCACGCTGCCTTCGATGTCCAAGTCGTCAAGGACGTCGGCGAGCGCGGGGATCTCGCTGGTCTTGTCCGCTACACGGATCTGAGCGGCGACGTGTCCGGTGGGGGTCATCGCGGCCAGCAGGTGCATGGCCTGGTGGTCGCGGGTGCGTGAGCCCCGCACGCTCTTGCCGTCGATGATGAGCACGGCCAGGTCGGCGGCGGTGGTCATGCGGGTCAGGGCGGTGGGGTCCAGGCTGGTCAGCACCCGTCGGATAGTGGCCGCTGAGGGGGCGGTGGTGCGGGCTCCCAGCCGGGCCAGGGTGTGCTGGGGTGCGTTGGTCGCCCATGGGCCGATCGCGGTCAGGGAGCGGGCTCCGGCCAGCACCGCGCACAGACAGACCAGGACGATGCAGCCCAGGCGGTGGCGGTGGCCCCTCCGGTCGCGAGGATCGGCTTCTTCCTCTGCGGGCGCGGGCAGGGCGGAGGCGGGCATGGCAGACTTGGGGTGCAACGGAGTCCTTGTGAGGCCAGGGGTGTGAGAGTTCCTGACCTTCTACCAGGGCTCCGTTGTTGTGTTCAAGGCGCTTGGCTCACGCTGAAACGCTCCTGTGACCAGGGGCGATGTCGCCCGTCACCGACTTTGCAACACCCCTGTAGTGAGAGGGGATAACCGAAAAGCGGAGACGTATCTGTTGGTATGGAGGAGCCCGGGGCGCCCCAGTTCTTGGTTGCCGACCCGAGTTGCTGAAGGTCTCCGATCGGATACGGCGACGGACGCTGCCTGTCCCCAAAGGCCAGGAGCGCTTGTCCTTGGCCTCTAGCCCCAGGGCTCCGGCAAAGTCAGGTCTGTAGGAGTCTGAGCGGGCGAGCCTCGTCGCGGATCATGTGACGGTTGGCCTCGGCGATGTTGTCGAACCCGGCCGCTCTCAGCAACCCGATCGCGGTGTTACGCAGGGTCGCCATGACCTGAGGAGCGCTGCCCGCGCGCACCTGGGAGCGATCCTCGTCGTAGGTCACATCCCGCACGTGGTGGAGCTTGTTGTGCGAGTCGGCCAGGGGTGCGGCTCCAACATTTCGGCTGGTCGTTTCCCCTGGCCGCTCGCCCGAACCCGGCGTGCCAGTTTCCCGGCACCGGGCTCTCCACGAGTCCCTCAGACGGAAGGGACTACCCCTGGCCGGATAGTCCACGGGGTCGGGATCGCTTTACCCCGATACCGGTACCGGATGATGGATACCTTGGCGGGGTTGAACAACTCCACACCCTCGGCAGCAAAGCCCCACTGGTTGTGGGGCGTGCCGTAGGTGCGGGCGATCCACCTCCAGTTCTTGCGACGATGTCGACGTCGCAGCCACTTCCAGACACGGTGCCACACGTAGTGCTCCAGATCGCTGAAGGCGATCTTGGAGGCCCCGTGCCGGAAGTATGTGGTCCAGCCCCGCAAGAGCAGCCCCAACCGGATGAAGATCTTGCGAGGCTCCATGTTCATGGTCTGCCGTCCTGTCAACGCCTTGACCTTGGACCTCACCGACTTGACGGCCTTGTCCGAGGGGTAGGAGTAGATCCGGCGACGGTCTGTTCCCCACTGGGTATGCCGTTGGATACGGAACCCGAGGAAGTCGAACCCGTCGTCGATATGGACGGTATGGGTCTTGTCTTCCGCCAGGCGTAGCCCGATCTTCGCGGCCACGTCTGCCACTTCCACGCGCAGTGCTTGGGCATGCTCGCGAGTACCGAACACCACCACGACCAGGTCGTCGGCGTACCTCACCAGCCGGTAGGTCGCCCCTCCCTGTTTGCGGTGACGGCGCCGGGCATACTCGTTCACGTGCGTGTTCCACTCCGCGTCGAAGTGCTCGTCGATCACGCTCAGAGCGATGTTGGCGAGCAGTGGTGACAAGATCCCGCCTTGTGGCGTGCCCGCCGGTGTCTCACGCAAGAGCCCCTCACCGGTGAGGATCCCTGCGTGCAGGAACGCCTTGACCAGTGCCAGGACCCGCTTGTCGGAGATCCGCCTGCGCACCCTGTCCATCAGAGCGGTGTGCGAGATCTCGTCGAAGCAGTTCGCGATGTCGGTCTCCAGAACCCACTCGTATCCCATACGGGTGTGGTGCCTGATGTCCTCGATCGCGTCCTGCGCGCGTCGTTTGGGCCGAAACCCATAGCTCGACGAGCTGAACCCGGTCTCGAAGATCGGTTCCAGCACGAGCTTGAGCGCGGCCTGCACGACCCGGTCACGGGCCGTGGGGATGCCCAGGCGTCGCAGCTTTCCCCCGGACTTGGGGATCAGCCGCTCAGCCACGGGCAGCGGGGTGAATGTGCGGGCCTTCAGATCTTCGCGGATCCGGGACAAGAACCCGGCGATGCCGCCGACGGAGTTCTCGATCTCCGGACCGGTCCACCCGTCGATCCCAGCAGTGCGTGCCCCCACGTTGTCCCGTACCCGGCGCCATGCTTGGAGCAGAAACGCCGGTTCGGCCACAAGGTTGAACAGATCATCGAACACACGGCCTGGGTCGGCCGCCGCCCGTTCGTGCAGCTTGGACTGAATCCCCAGTACCCGCGAAGCCGCCGTAGCGGCATCGAACGGAACGCCGGTGTTCACCGGCGTGGCTCCTGACATTTCCTCTCCTTGCTGCGATGACTCGCTGCGGCCCTTCCCCATGCGGACGGTGTTACCGTCCTCGGAGTACTACGGCCGCTCCGCCCCGCGCAGGGCCCGACAACGGACAGCGTGTCTGCCCACCTGGCCGCTGGTTGCGGCGATAGGTGCGGGCAGGCCCCACACGGTTCCCATGTTCACTTCGCTCCGGTCGCCACGGGAGGGACCCGGCTATACCCCGGCGGTCGTCGCCCCACCCGCAGACTCGCGGGGCGACCTGTCCGGTGCGGTTGGAGACCACATCGGACGGGAGCCTGCTTATCGAAACAGCCCGGCCCGCACCGCAGTCCCGCCCCATATCCACCAGGTTTGGTTCTGGCGCAGTTTCTGTGGAGCGGTCACACACCGTGACCACCTTCAGGCCAGGAGGACGCGCTTGCGCAGCAGGGCGAACCCCGCACGCCCGTACATCTGCCGCTTGAGCATCTTGATCCGGTTCACGTTCCCCTCGACCGGACCAGAACTCCATGGCAAGGTCAGTCCGGCCCGCACCGCGTCCAGATCACGCCCCAGCCCGTCGATGAACGAGCGCAGCGCAGGAAGGTCCACAACACGCGCCTCGGCGCGCCACTGGTCCAAACGTTCACCCTTGTGTTGGGTGAGGATCTGCGCGAAGGACCGCACGTGGCCTACCAGGGAGCCCAGATCGGGGCACTGCTCGGCCACGTGCTTCAGGCGCAGGCGCTCCTCCTCGTCCAGGACTTCGGGTGGGCACATGATCCACCCCGCCACCTCGCGCGCCCGTGGCGGCTTCGGCCCGGCTGGTTGGGCTCGGGACCGTTGGGGTTTGAGGTAGGCGCGCACCATCCCGTACCCGCCGGGGTAGCCGCGTTCGCGGACCTCCTCGAACAGCTTCCAGGCGTTGGTGCACCCCTCGTCCCACCGCTGGTCGAGGTAGGGCTTGTAGGGGTCCACCTTGCTTGAGCGGCTCTGCCACTGGCCTCGGAACAGCTCCTGTGGATCCGTCGCTCGGGCGTAGCGGACCACGGTGGTGGAGCCCATGCCCAGGTGGCGTTGGATCGACCGGTGGTTGTGCCCCTTGGCGAGCAGGTCGTGGACGGCGGCGTGGGTCTCTCGGACGCGGTCGGCGAACCGGTGCCCGGTCGGCCAGGGCGAGGCCGATACTTCCCCGGCCTGTGCTTCTTCTTCTGCGGTGTCGTTCTCGTCCTCGGACTCTGCCGGGGCGGCGTGCAGGCAGGTCCGGTGGGCGGAGACGCAGCGCTCGACGGCCTGGTCCAGGTTCGCCCACAGGTGCCACCGGTCGGCGACCTGTACCGCTTGGGGCGCCCCCTGGTCGGCGGCCTCGGCGTGGAAAGTGGCCCGGTCGCGGTACACAACCTCGATCTCGGGGTGCTGGCGCAGCCACGCGGTGACCGTCTGCGTCTCTCGGTCGGGCAGCAGGTCGATCGGGCGGTGGGTCTCGACGTCGACCAGCACCGTGCCATAGACCCGCCCCTTGCGCAGCGCGAACTCGTCCAACCCGACCACACGCACCCGCCCCGGGAAGGGGACGGGCCGCTCGGTGACCTGTCGCAGGACCGTGCTCCGGCTGACAGGGATCGCCAGATGGGCTCCGAGGAGGCGGGCGGCGGCACGTCCGGCCAGGGCCAGCCCCGTCGAGGACAGCACGGCCCGCAGTCGCTCGGTCCACCGGCTGTGGGGGCGGGTCAGACCGTGTACCTGCTCGGTGAAGGTCCGCCGATCGCACTCTTGGGCGGGGCACAGGAACCGGCGCACGAGCAGCCGCAGCCGTACCGCCAGCCCAGCGGCGGGCAGGTCTGCTGGGTTGCGCCAGTAGGAGCCGTGAACGCGCTGAGACCACCGGGAGCAGTCCGGACTGAGGGCGCCGTCACCGGACGCTCTGGCCTCGATCGACAACGCTTTCTCCGTGGTTTCCACGTTGGTGACGGTGATGTCGATGTTCTCGGGGAACAGTGCCTGGGTGAGCCATGAGCAGACTTCGTCCATGGCGTTCGAGGTTGTCGGCGGGGCACTGAAGACGGGGCGGATTCCGCTAAATCACCCCGAAGTCTCACGGTGTGTGACCGCTCCACAGAAACTGCGCCAGAACCCACACTCACGAACAGAACCAGCCGTCGAGGCGAAGAAGTGCCGCAGGCTCTTCGTGTTGACCTCGGGTCGGACTTGGGAGATGCGCCGCGCCGTGCTGAAGGCGTTGGCCCAGCTGGAGTGTGAGAGGGGGACATTCCTCAGGTGCTCGGCGCCCTGCGGGAAACGGAGCCTGAGACACTCCCGACGCATTCCCCGGAGGTAGTAGCCGCCCGGAGTAACGCCGTACCGCTTCTTGTGCTCTTCCATACGAGAGACCAGCTCATCGCTGATCGGCGTGTCACGGTACTCGCCCTGAAGCCGGTGCTTGAGCGGGCCGAACTCACCGTGCTTGGTCCACTGCTGCTTGAGACGGTAGATGTTGCCCTCCCGGAGGCAGGAGGCGTTGGCGGCCAGGATCTCGCCCAGGCGGAGCCCGCACCCTGCTCCGAGGTAGATCCCCAGGCCCAAGTGGGGCGGCATCGCCTCGGCGAGAGCATGGATCTCCTGCGCGGTGGGCAGGCAGAACTCGCCGAGGGGCTCAGGTGGCAGGGGGATACGTGTCACCGGGTTCTCGGAGATCATCTTCTCCAGGCGGGCTTCCTCGAAGACCATGTGCAGCAGATCCCGTGTCACCTTGAGGCGCTGGTAGGTGAACCCCGTGTCGATGAGGCGCTTGAACTGGCCCAGCACGTGCGGAGAGCGAGCGATGCGGTTCACCGGAAGCCGGCCCAGTTCGGGGTAGACGTGGTTCTCCAGGATGCTGCGGTAGTTGAGCTGGGTATTCTTGCCCAGGTCGATACGGCCCTGCAGGTAGTCATTGGTGAACCGTTCGAAAGTCGGCCCCGAGCGGCGGCCGGCGCGTGAGCCAAGTGCTTCGATGAACGTTGGCCCTGTTGATCTCCTGTAGGCGACCTTCCGCCAGGCGGCGGGTCCACGCCTGGCCGGAACCTTCCTCTCGGGGCCTGCCGTTGAAGCGGTACCGGATGTGCCACCCGTGCTTGCAGCGCGTCTGGTCAGCGCACTCACAGCGCTTGAAGAGGCTGCCCTTGCCGTGGCCGAGGCTGATCGGCTTCTGGGGCACTTTTCTGCTCCCTCGTCAGTGAGACAGGAGCTGGTGGTCGTTGAACGACTCCGCTGCGGTTTTCCGTCAGGGCCCGCGGTTCCCTTCGACCACCAGACTCGGCAGAAGCCCCCGGCAAGCCTCAGCGCCTGGTTCGACGAGCCGGAGTTGCGACGTGCCCTGTAGCTTTCTTGTCCCAAGTTCTAGGAGAGGTCTGGGGTGCGAGCTCTGAGTGATCATCGCCGCAAGGCGGCGTTCGTCGAGGGCATCAGATTCGAACTCTGACTGGCAGGCCTAGTGGCTGTGAGTAAAGGCCTAATCACATGCTTAGAATATGCTTTGTCTGCCAATCAGGCATTATGTCCTTTTTGGATTCCAATTGCCGTGCAATTCCACCAGCAGTACCTGTCCGACGCCAAGAACCCCAACGGTTACTGCGGCATCGGTGGTACCGGCAACAGCTGCCCGATCGGAGTGGCCTCTGCCGACGACTGACCCCGCCTCCCGCGCCGCTGTGCCGGGGAAGCGCTGCTGACGACCGCCGCGGCTCCGCCCGCGGTGTGCGTTAGCGTTCGCCCATGGACTGGATCGATCGGATTGCCTCGGTCAGGCGCTGGGGGAGAAACGGCTACCGTGCCCCGCACAAGCCGCTCCTGCTGCTGTACGCGCTCGGTGACCACCAGCGGCATGGTGCGCGGCAGATTCCCTACAGCGAGGCTGAGCAACGGCTTTCGGTCCTGCTCGAGGAGTTCGGCCCGCCCCGGCGGACCTCACCGGCCTACCCGTTCCACCATCTGACCAGTGACGGGTTCTGGTGTGTCGACACCGTCGCCGGTGAGGGTTCTCCGGGGGCGAGTCCCGGGCTGCTGCGCCGCAGTCAGGCCCGGGGGAGTCTGGTCCCGGAACTGGCGGAGGCACTGGACCGTGAGCCCGGGCTGCTGGAGCGTCTGGCGCACTTCCTGCTGGAGAGCAATTTCGAGCCCTCCCTGCATACAGAGATCTCCACCCTGGCGGGCCTCACGCTGGCCGGTACCCCGCTGAGTACTCGGGACGAGCGGCTGGGCGCGCGCCGTGACCCGGGGTTCCGTGACGAGATCCTCGTCGCCTACGAGTACCAGTGCGCGTTCTGCGGATACGACGGCTGGATCGACGGCTTCTCCGTGGGACTGGAGGCGGCGCATGTGCGCTGGTGGGCACTGGGCGGGCCGGACGAGGTGGACAACGGGCTGTGCCTCTGCTCGATCCACCACCGTCTTTTCGACAGGGGGGTCCTGGGCCTGTCCGAGGACCTGGGAATCGTCGTCTCCACACGTTTCGTGGGGCGCTCTCCCGCAGCCGAGGGGATGGTTTTGGACCTCTCGGGGAGACCCGCGGGAAAGCCGCAGGCGGGGCTGTCCACCATCGGTCGTGAGTACGTTGCCTGGCACACGCGTGAGGTCTTCCGAGGGCGGGCTCGAACAGGGGTGGAAGCCGGTACCTCTACCTGACCCGGTTCGGGCGGCCCCGCAGCGGAAGCCGGGTTGCCCAACAAGGTAACGGAATGATATCGGTGGGGGGTGCGAGTAGAAAGTGTGCCCAGCGGTGCCCCGGCCCCCGCCCCACCCGCCCCGACCACTTCGTGGATGGAGTTCGCCCGCGTCGCCGCCATGGCCGCGGTCGTCGTCGTGCACGCCTACTCACCCCTGGTGAGTACCATCCACGCCGACCTCGGCGGCCCCACCTGGTGGACCGCCAACGTCGTGGACGCCGCACTGCGCTGGTGTGTGGCGGTCTTCGTGATGATCAGCGGCGCGCTCCTGCTGCGCCCGCGCGACGAGGAGCCGGGCGACTTCTACCGCAAGCGCTGGGCCAGGATCGGCGTGCCCCTGGTCGTGTGGACCGTCGCCTACCTGGCCTGGCACCAGTGGCGTGAGGGGACCGACCTCTCCCACGCCCTCTCCCAGGCCGCCTCGGGTTCGCCCTCGATCCACCTCTACTTCCTGTACGTCATCGCGGGCCTCTACCTCTTCACCCCGTTCCTGCGGACGGTGGTGGCGCACACCTCGCGTACGGGTCTGTGGTGGTTTGCCGGGGCGGCTCTCGCGGTGGGCTTCGCCGATCAGGCGCTCGCGCTGGCCGACGGGGCGGGCGGCGTCACGGCCGTCACCCGGTTCGTGCCCTTCCTCGGCTACTACCTGCTGGGGTGGCTGCTGCTGAACACCGACAGCGGGCCCCGGGCCGTACGTACGGGGGTCGTGGTCTTCATCCTGGGCGTGGCCGGTACCGCGGCGGGGGCCGGGGCGGCCGCACTCTCCGAGGGGGAGTGGGGCACTGGAGGTGAGTACTTCTACGACTTCCTCTCCCCGCCGATGATCCTCGCCGGTGTGGGCGCCTACCTGACCCTGCGTGCCGCGGGCACCCGCCTGGCACAGGCGCGGAGCCCGATGGCGGAGACCGCCCGCCGGGTCGTGAGCGCCGTGGCCGGGTTGAGCTTCGGCGTCTACCTGGTGCACGTCATGGTGCTGTACACCCTGCGGGACCTGTGGGGGATGCCCGAGGGGTTCCTCACGCTGTTCGCCGCCGCTGGCTACGCCGTCGCGACCGCCGTGATCAGCCTCGTGCTGGTGGCCCTCGCCCAGCGGGTCCCGCTGGTGCGCGCCACCGTCTGAGCCGGAGCCGGTCGCTTCGGGGTGGTCCGGGTCAACCGTGCCCTGTCTCACGGAGCGCATCCAGGCGCTCGCGGTACTCCTTCGTGTCGATCTCTCCGCGCGCGAAGCGCTCGGACAGTACCGTCGCGGGCGTTCGGGCCTCCGTCGGCGCGGTGGACCGGCTCTCCCTGAGCAGGTGCCTGGTGAGCGCCACTATCGCGAGAATGATCAGGATCCACAGCAGGACCATCCCGACGGTCATGAATCCGAACGTCCAGCCGCCCATTCCTTCGTATCCCCAGCCGTGCATGACCGCAGTCCCCTCCTCGGGTTCCCTCCTATCAGAGTGCGTACCCGCAGTTCACGGCGTCCAGTGCCGGAGGCCCCCGGGGCCGGGACGAAGGTCCCGCCGTCCGGCGCCCGCCCGGGGGACTTCCGCGAGTGAGTCCGGGCGCTGAACCTTTGTACGCGTGACCCGTGTAAGGGCCGGACAAGTACGGCGGGAACCAGAGATACTGGGGGGAGAGGACGCGGCACGGTGGGGCGGACGCTCGACGCCGCTGGAAGGGGACGCAGTGACAGGCGAGCACGGCCCGGGAGAGCCCGGTCCATTATCAGGAGTCGCCTCGGAGCAGGCCCTGCACCACGCCGCACAGCAGATCCAGGACCTGGTGCGCACGCAGGGGAGGATGAACTCCCTGCTGGAGGCGGTGCTGGCGCTCAGCCAGGACCTGGAGCTCTCCGCCGTGCTGCACCGGGTGGTCACCACCGCGATGGACCTGGTCGGAGCCCGGTACGGTGCCCTCGGCGTTCTCCATGAGCAGGGCAGCGGCCTGTCCCAGTTCATCCCGGTCGGGTTGAGCCAGGAGGAGATCGAGCACCTGGCGGGGGTCGAACACCCCACCGGGCAGGGGCTGCTCGGCCGCATGATCCACCAGCGCGAACCGCTGCGGATCCAGGACATCGGCGCACACCCCGACTCCGCCGGTTTCCCGCCCGGCCACCCACCCATGCGCACCCTGCTCGGAGTGGCGATCAGCGTGCGCGGGCGCGTCTACGGCAACCTGTACCTGTCCACCCGGCACGACGGCCTGCCCTTCGACGTGCAGGACGAAGAGGTGGTCACGGCCCTGGCCGGTGCCGCTGGTGTCGCCATCGAGAACGCCCGCCTGTTCGAGGAGGTCCGCTCGGGAGCCGAACGCTTCCAGCGCCTGCTGCTGCCGCGCCTGACCGATCTCGGGCCCTTCGACGTGGCCGCCGTCTACCGCCCCGCCAGTGAGGGCCGCCACCACCTCGGCGGAGACTGGTACGACGCCCTGATGCTTCCCGACGGCGCCTGCGCTGCGGTGATCGGCGACGTGGTCGGCCACGACCTGGTCGCCGCCGCGGCCATGTCCCAGACCCGCAGTATGCTGCGCGCCCTGCTGTACGACCGGGGCACCCCCGCCAGCAAGGTGCTGGCCCAGCTGGACCACACTCTGCACGCCATCACGGAGAACCCGGTGACCACGGCCTGCCTGGCCAGGATCGAACCCGCGGACCGTGGTTGGGATCTGTGCTGGAGTACAGCCGGCCACCCGCCGCCCCTCCTGCTCGCCCCCGGCAGTGAACCCCGCTATCTGGAGGCGGAGCCCGGACTGCCGCTCGGCGTGGACGTGGCGTTCGACCGCCCGGACCACCGGTGCGCGCTGTCGGTGTCGACGACGGTGGTGCTCTACACGGACGGTCTGGTCGAGCACCCCCGCCACTCCCTCGACAGGGGAATGGACGCCCTGGCCGAGGTCGCCGCCAAACACGCGGAGGGATCCTTGGCGGAGTTGTGCGAGGCCCTGGTGGCGAACGCACCCGGGGACGGACACGACGACGTTGCGGTCCTGGCGCTGCGTACGCCCGCCGTCCTGCCCGTCGTGTAGGCCCCGAAAGGCCCTTGTTATCCTTCCGGGGCCAGTCGTACCACGTAGGTGGTCAGGGAATCCGGTGCGAATCCGGAACTGACGCGCAGCGGTGTGGGGGACGGGCGGGGTACTGACGCCACTGGGGCGCGGGCACGCGGACGGCGACGTCCGCACGGCACCGACCTTGGGAAGGCACCTCGTCCGGAGGAACCCGAGTCCGAAGACCTGCTGGCCCCTCCGCGTCGAGTGCGCGGAGGCGCTCCCATGCCAGGCTCCGCGTTCGAGCCTCCGACACCCGAGGCATGCCCATGTTCCGCCACGGACCATCCCCCGTAGCCCTCCTCGTCCTGCCCGCCCTCCTGCTCACCGCCTGCGGTACCGGCCAGGCTGAATCCGACGGGGGGACGGGCGCCGCCGCGGCCGACGGCGGCTACCCCCGCACCATCGACAACTGCGGTTACGAGGTCACCCTCGACGCGCCCCCGGAACGGGTGGTCTCCCTCAACCAGGGCACCACCGAGATTCTCCTCTCCCTGGGACTGGAGGACCGTGTGGCGGGCACCGCCACCTGGACCGACCCGATCATGGAGGGGCTGGAGGAGGCCAACGCCGACATCCCCCGGCTGGCGGAGAACAACCCCTCGTTCGAGCGGGTCCTGGAGGCCGAACCCGACTTCGTCACGGCCTCCTTCGTTTCCACCCTGGGCACCGGAGGAGTCGCCAGCCGGGAGCAGTTCGAGGAGCTCGGTGTGTCCACCTACGTCTCCCCGACCGACTGCGACGCGGGCAAGGACAACAGCAGCGGGGGAGACGGCTCCCGCAGCGAACAGCTCACCCTCGACGCGGTCTACGGCGAGATCCGCGACCTCGCCCTCGTCTTCGATGTCGAGGAGCGCGGCGAGGAACTCGTCGGGGAGCTCCAGGAACGGGTGGAGGAGGCGACCCGGGACCTGGACGCCTCCGACGTCTCCCTCATGTACTGGTTCGCCAACTCCGAAGCGCCCTACCTGGCGGGCTGCTGCGGTGCACCCGGCGCCATCACCCGTGCGATCGGCGCCGAGAACGCCTTCGACGACACCCACGACGAGTGGCCCCAGATCAACTGGGAGACCGTCGCCGACCGCGACCCCGACGTGATCGTGCTCGGCGACCTGACCCGTGAGTCCCAGACCGCGGAGACCGCCGAGGCCAAGATCGCCTTCCTGGAGGGCAACCCGGCCACCAGCAACCTCACCGCGGTCCGTGAGGAGCGGTACGTCCTGCTCAGCGGTCAGGCCATGAACCCCGCCATCCGGACCGTGGAGGGGGTCGAACTGGTCGCCGAGGGCCTGCGCGAGCTCGGGCTCGCCCAGTGACCCGTGCGCGACTGGCGCTCCTCACCGGCGGCGGCCTGGTGGTACTGGCCGCCTCGGTCTCGGTGGCGGTGACCATCGGCCCCGCCGACATCACCCCCGCCGAGGTCTGGAGGTCGGTGGCCGCGCGGCTCGGCTTCGGGCAGAGCCCGCTGTCGCCGCTGCGCGAGGGCATCGTGTGGAACCTGCGCCTGCCTCGGACCCTGCTCGCCGCCGTGTGCGGGGCGGGTCTGGCCCTGTGCGGCGCGGTCATGCAGTCGCTGCTCCGCAACCCCCTGGCCGACCCCTTCGTGCTCGGAGTCTCCTCGGGTGCCTCGACCGGTGCGGTCGCCGTGATCGTGCTCGGCTGGGGTGTGGGGGTGGTCTCGATGTCGGCCGGAGCCTTCGTCGGTGCCCTGCTCTCCTTCGGGATGGTGATGCTGCTCAGCCACACCCTCGGCGGCAGCATGGACCGCGTCGTACTGTCCGGGGTCGCGGCGATGCAGCTGTTCTCCGCTCTGACCTCGTTCATCGTGCTGACCTCGGCTGACGCCGAGACCACCAGGGGCGTGCTGTTCTGGCTGCTGGGCTCCCTCAGCGGTGCGGGCTGGTCCGACGTGTTCCTGTGCGGGTCGGTGCTGTTCGTGGTGCTGGCCGTCTGCTTCGCCAACACCACCACGCTCGACGCCTTCGCCTTCGGGGAGGAGGCCGCCGCGAACCTGGGGGTGCGTGTCACGCATGCCCGCATCGTCCTGTTGAGCGTCACCGCCCTGCTCACCGCCGTCCTGGTCAGCTCGGCCGGGGCGATCGGGTTCGTCGGGCTGGTCCTGCCGCACGCGGCCAGGGCGCTCACCGGTTCCGCGCACGCCCGGCTCCTGCCGGTGACCGCCCTGGCGGGCGCCATCTTCCTGGTGTGGGTGGACACGGTCGCCCGTACCGCGCTCGACCCGCAGGAGATCCCGGTGGGGGTGGTGACCTCGCTCATCGGGGTGCCCGCCTTCATCGCCGTGCTGTACCGAGCCAGGAGCAAGACGTGAACGACTCGGACCGTCTGGTCGCGACGGATGGGCTCAGGACGGAGGGCGGGCTCAGAGCGGAGCGGGTCAGCCGTGAGGTCGGCGGCAGGCTCGTACTCGACGACGTGACCATCGCGCCCCGCCCGGGCGAGACCATCGGCCTGCTGGGCCCCAACGGCTCGGGCAAGTCCACTCTGCTGAGGCTGCTCTCCGGGGTGCTCGCCCCGTCCGCTGGTGTGGTCACCCTGGACGACAGACCCCTGGCCAGGACCGGGCGCCGCGCCCTGGCACGGCGGATCGCTACCGTCCAGCAGAACGCGCACACCCAGACCGAGCTCACCGTCCGGGAGGTCGTCGCCCTGGGCCGCATCCCGCACCGCCGCGCCTGGGCACCGATGTCCGCGGTTGACCTGGAGGCCGTCCGGGGCGCGCTGGAGCGCGCCGGACTCACGGACCTCGCGGACCGCTCCTGGCACACCCTCTCCGGAGGCGAGCGCCAGCGGGCCCAGATCGCCCGCGCCCTCGCCCAGGAACCGGAGGAGCTCCTGCTCGACGAGCCGACCAACCACCTCGACATCCAGTACCAGATCGACCTGCTGGAACTGGTCGCGGGACTGCCGGTGACCTCGGTGATCGCCCTGCACGACCTCAACCTCGCCGCGATGTACTGCGACCGCCTGCTCGTGCTGAGGCAGGGCCGCGTCGTCGCCGAGGGCACACCCTCCGAGGTCCTGACCGTCTCCCTCATCGGTGAGGTCTACGGGGTGCGGGTCGAGGTCCTGGCGGGATCGGACGGCCCGGTGGTCCGTTTCCTGCGCAGATGAGACCGAGGGCGGGCCCGGCCCGTGGCCTCCGGGCTTCCCCGCCCGGGCGCGGCCGCCGGCCTCCCGTTAAAGTGTGAGTCCTTTGCTCGTGGTACAGGAACCCGGTGCGATTCCGGGGCGGTTCCGCCACTGTGATGCCCCGTCTCCTCACGGGGTGCAGCCAGACACTGGCCGCGGGCAGTCCGACCGCCGATGGGGCGAGAACCCCGAGGGAGGAATCCGACCATGACGGTACGGATCGCTCTGCTGTCCACCTCCGACACCGACCTGCTCTCCGCCCGTTCCAGCGGGGCCGAGTACGTCTGGGCCAACCCGTCCCGGGCCTCCGACACCGAACTCACCGGCGCCGTCGAGCGGGCCGACCTCGTGGTGGTGCGCCTGCTGGGCTCCTCACACGACCTGTGGCCCGGTCTGTCCGCCGTCCGCGAGCGGGGCACACCCCTGGTGGTCCTCAGCGGAGAACAGCAGCCCAGCGCCGAGCTGATGGAGCACTCCACCGTCCCGATCGGACTGGCCACCGAGGCCCACCGCTACCTCGCCGAGGGCGGCCCGGCCAACCTCGCCCGCCTGCACGCCTTCCTCTCCGACACCGTGCTGCTCACCGGTGAGGGGTTCGAACCCCCGGCCGCCCTGCCGCTGTGGGGCTTCCCCGAGCGAGACCGCCCGGCCGCCCCGGACCTGCCCCGGGTCGGGATCCTCTACTACCGGGCCCATGAGGCGGGCGGCAACACCGCCTTCGCGCACACCCTGGCCGACGCCGTCGACGCGACCGGGCAGGCCGTGGGCGTCCCGGTCTTCGCCGGGTCGCTGCGGTCGGCCCCCGACGACCTCTACGAGGCGCTCGGCGACCTCGACACCCTGATCGTCACCGTCCTGGCCGCGGGCGGCAGCGTGCCCGCCTCGGCGAGCGCGGGCGGCGACGACGAGGCGTGGGACGTGGAGCGCATGGCCGCCCTGGACATCCCTGTCATCCAGGGCCTGTGCCTGACCAGCTCGCGCGCGGACTGGGAGGCCTCCGAGGACGGGGTCACCCCGCTGGACTCGGCCACCCAGATCGCCATCCCCGAGTTCGACGGCCGCATCATCACGGTGCCGTTCTCCTTCAAGGAGATCGACGGCGACGGCCTGCCCCGCTATGTCGCCGACCCCGAACGCTGCACCCGGCTCGCGGGCACCGCGGTCGCTCACGCGCGCCTGCGGCACATCCCCGCCGCCGAGAAGCGGATCGCCCTCGTGCTGTCGGCCTACCCGACCAAGCACTCCCGCATCGGCAACGCGGTCGGCCTCGACACCCCGCGCTCCCTCGTGCGCCTGCTGCGCCGCCTGCGCCAGGAGGGCTACGACCTGGGCTCACCCGAGGACCTGCCGGGCCTGGACCTCACCGACGAGACCGAGGCGGGCGACGCCCTGATCCACGCCCTGATCGAGGCGGGCGGCCAGGACGAGGACTGGCTGACGTCGGTCCAGCTCACCGACGCCCACGTGCGGATCACGGCCGAGCAGTACGCCGCCTGGACCGAGGGTCTGCCCGCCGCCCTGAAGGAGGCGATGCGGGAGAAGTGGGGCCCCGGGCCCGGGAGCCTCTACGTCAACGACGCGGGCGAGCTGGTGCTGGCCGCCCTGCGCGCGGGCAACGTGGTCGTCATGGTCCAGCCGCCGCGCGGGTTCGGGGAGAACCCGATCGCGATCTACCACGACCCCGACCTGCCGCCCAGCCACCACTACCTGGCGGCCTACCGCTGGCTGGAACACGGGTTCGGCGCGCACGCCGTCGTCCACCTGGGCAAGCACGGTTCCCTGGAGTGGCTGCCCGGCAAGAACGCCGCCCTGTCGGCGGAGTGCGCCACCGACGCCGTCCTGGGCGACCTGCCCCTGATCTACCCGTTCCTGGTCAACGACCCAGGAGAGGGGGCCCAGGCCAAGCGCCGCGCGCACGCCACGGTCGTCGACCACCTCATCCCGCCGATGGCCCGCGCCGAGACCTACGGCGACATCGCACGCCTGGAGCAGCTCCTCGACGAGTACGCCAACATCGCCGCGATGGACCCGGCCAAGCTACCCGCGGTCCGGGGCGAGATCTGGGCGCTGATGCGCGCCGCCGAGATGCACCGCGACCTGGGCCTTGAGGAACGGCCCGACGACGAGGAGTTCGACGACTTCCTGCTGCACGTCGACGGCTGGCTGTGCGAGATCAAGGACACCCAGATCCGCGACGGACTGCACGTACTCGGTGAGGCGCCGGACGGGGAGACCAGGGTCAACCTGGTCATGGCCGTGCTGCGCGCCGCCCAGGTCTGGGGCGGCGTCGGTCAGGCGGTGCCGGGCTTGCGCGCCGCCCTCGGGCTCAAGGAGGACGCCCCCACCTCCGAGGTCGACGAGGTGGAGTCCCTGGCGCGCGGACTCGTGGAGCGGATGGAAGCGGCGGGCTGGGACCCGGCCGCCGTGGAGGGCCTGCACGACGACCCAGGGGTGCGCTCGGTCCTCGCCTTCGCCGCCGCCCAGGTGACACCGCGCCTGGCCCGGACCACCGACGAACTCGACCACGTCCTGCACGCGCTCGAAGGCGGGTTCATCCCCGCGGGCCCGTCCGGCTCTCCGCTGCGCGGGCTGGTCAACGTGCTGCCGACCGGCCGTAACTTCTACACCGTCGACCCGCGTGCTGTCCCCTCCCGGCTGGCTTGGCAGACCGGCCAGGCGATGGCCGACTCCCTGCTCCGCCGCCACCTGGAGGAGACCGGCACCTACCCGGAGTCGGTCGGCCTGTCGGTGTGGGGCACCTCCGCGATGCGCACCTCCGGCGACGACATCGCCGAGGTCCTGGCACTGCTGGGTGTGCGCCCCGAATGGGACGAGGCCTCCCGGCGGGTGTCCCGGCTGGAGGTGGTGCCGCTGGAGGAGCTGGGCCGACCGCGCGTGGACGTCACGGTGCGCATCTCCGGTTTCTTCCGCGACGCCTTTCCGCACGTCGTGGCCATGCTCGACGACGCCGTTCAGCTGGTCGCCGACCTCGACGAGCCCGAAGACCAGAACCACGTCCGGGCCCACACCCGGGCCGACCTGGCCGGGCACGGCGACCACCGCCGGGCCACCACCCGGATCTTCGGTTCGGCTCCCGGCTCCTACGGAGCGGGAATCCTACAGGTCGTGGAGTCGGGCAACTGGCGCGACGACGCCGACCTGGCCGAGGTCTACACGGCCTGGGGCGGCTTCGCCTACGGCCGGGGCCTGGACGGGGTCCCGGCCGCCGACGACATGCGCGCCAACTACCGTCGGATCAAGGTCGCGGCCAAGAACATCGACAGCGCCGAACACGACATCGCCGACTCCGACGACTACTTCCAGTACCACGGCGGCATGATCGCCACCGTGCGGGCGCTGACCGGCGCGGACCCCAAGGCCTACGTCGGCGACTCCACCAACCCCGACGCGGTGCGCACCCGGCCCCTGGCCGATGAGACCGCCCGGGTGTTCCGCGCCCGCGTGGTCAACCCCCGCTGGATCGCGGCGATGCGCCGCCACGGCTACAAGGGCGCCTTTGAATTGGCGGCCACCGTCGACTACCTGTTCGGTTTCGACGCCACCGCCGGGGTCGTGCACGACTGGATGTACGAGAAGCTCGCCGCCGAGTACGTGCTGGACGCCGAGACGCAGGAGTTCCTGCGCCGCTCCAACCCGTGGGCGCTGCACGGCATCGTCGAGCGGCTGCACGAGGCCGCCCGGCGCGGACTGTGGGCCGAGCCGGACCCGGAGACGATGCGGGCGCTCCAGGAGGTCTACCTGGAGGTCGAGGGCGACCTTGAGGAGAGGGCCGAGTGAGGGTACGGATCCTGGGGATCGGGATGGGTCCCCAGCACGTCACCGGTGAGGTCGCCGAGGCCCTGCGCGGCTGCGACTACGCCGTCGCCGTCCGCAAACGGGACGACGACGGCCTGTTCGCCCTGCGCCAGGAGGTCTGTGCGGCCTTCGGGGTGCCGCTGGTGGCGGTGCCCGACCCCGAACGCGACCGCGACGACCCCGCCGACTACCCGGGGGCGGTCGCCGACTGGCACGAGGCCCGCGCGGCCGCCTTCGAACGGGTGCTGGGCGAGCGCGGCGGCACCGCGGCCTTTCTGGTCTGGGGCGACCCCTCCCTGTACGACTCCACCCTGCGGATCGTGGCGCGCATCGTCGAACGCGGCAACGTCGCGCTCGACTACGACGTGCTGCCCGGGATCAGCGCCCCCCAGATCCTGGCCGCCCGGCACCGGATCGTGCTGCACGGGGTCGGGCGCCCGGTGCACGTCACCCCGGCGCGGCGGCTGCGCGAGGCCGTCGATGCGGGCCAGGACAACATCGTCGTCATGCTCAGCGGGCGGCACGGCTTCGAGGGCCTGGAGGACTGGTCCCTCTGGTGGGGTGCCAACCTGGGCGCCCCCTCCGAGGAACTGGTCGCCGGGCGGGTCGGTGAGGTGCTGCCCGAGATCGAGGCGGCCCGTCGGCGGGCCAGGGAGAAGGACGGCTGGGTGATGGACACCGCGCTGCTGAGGAGACCCGAATGAGCGGGACGGGCGGTCTGCTGGTCGCCGGGACCACCTCCGACGCGGGCAAGAGCGTGGTCACCACCGCCCTGTGCCGGGCCTTCGCGCGCCGGGGCGCGCGGGTGGCGCCGTACAAGGCGCAGAACATGTCCAACAACTCCATGGTCTGCCACGGCCCGGACGGGCGCCCGGCCGAGATCGGCCGCGCCCAGTGGGTGCAGGCGCTCGCCGCCCGCGCCGTCCCCGAACCCGCGATGAACCCGGTGCTGCTCAAACCGGGCAGCGATCGGCGCAGCCACGCCGTGCTGATGGGCCACCCGGCCGGGGAGGTGTCCTCCTCCGACTGGGAGGCGGGCCGCCGCCACCTGGCCGAGGCCGCGCACGCCGCCTTCGACGACCTCTCCGACCGCTACGACGTCGTCGTCGCCGAGGGGGCGGGCAGCCCCGCCGAGATCAACCTGCGCGCGGGCGACTACGTGAACATGGGCCTGGCCCGGCACGCGGGGATGCCCGTGGTGGTGGTCGGCGACATCGACCGGGGCGGAGTCTTCGCCGCCATGTACGGCACGGTGGCGCTGCTGGAGCCCGCCGACCAGGAGCTGATCGCCGGTTTCGTGGTGAACAAGTTCCGTGGCGACCACGGGCTTCTCCGGCCGGGCCTTGACGACCTGGAACGGATGACCGGGCGACGGGTGTTCGGGACCCTGCCCTGGGACCCCGGGCTGTGGCTGGACTCCGAGGACGCCCTGGACCTGGAGGGGCGACGGGCCGACGGGGAGGCGGCGCTGCGCGTGGCGGTGGTGCGCCTGCCCCGGATCAGCAACTTCACCGACGTGGACGCGCTCGGCCTGGAACCCGGGCTCGACGTGGTCTTCGCCTCCGGGCCGCGCGACCTCGCCGACGCCGACCTCGTGGTGCTGCCCGGCACCCGCTCCACCCTCGCCGACCTGGCCTGGCTGCGCTCGCGCGGCCTTGACGACGCGATCACCGAACACGTGCGCCGAGGGCGTCCGCTGCTCGGGATCTGCGGCGGGTTCCAGATGCTCGGCCGCACCGTCACCGACCCCGAGGGCGTCGAGGCCGCACCGGGGTCCTCGGCCGAAGGTCTGGGCCTGCTGGACGTGCGCACCGACTTCACCGCCGAGAAGACCCTGCGGCTGCCCGAGGGCGAGGCGCTGGGTGCACCCGCGCACGGCTACGAGATCCACCACGGACGCCTCACCGTGGGCGGGGGAGTGGAGGAGTTCCTGGGCGGAGCGCGTTCGGGCAACGTCTTCGGCACCATGTGGCACGGCAGCCTGGAGGGCGACGCCTTCCGGGCCGCGTTCCTGGCCGAGGCGCTCGGGTACGGGCCGTCCGGGACGGACTTCCCAGCCGCGCGCGAGCGGCGCATGGACCTGCTCGCGGATCTCGCGGAGCGCTACCTGGACGTCGACGCGCTGCTGGAGCTGGCCCGCGAGGGTGCGCCCGCCGGACTTCCCCTGCTCGGACGGGAGTTCGCACGATGAGGATTCTGCTTCTGGGCGGCACCTCCGAGGCCCGTGAGCTGGCCGCGCTGCTGTTTGAGGCCGGTGTGGACGTGACGACGTCGCTCGCCGGACGGGTGGCCCGGCCGCGCCTGCCGGTGGGGAAGGTGCGGATCGGCGGGTTCGGGGGCGTGCCCGGACTGCGCGCAGCCCTGGCCGACTACGACGCGGTGGTGGACGCCACCCACCCCTTCGCGCTCGGGATGACCGCGAACGCGGCGGCGGCCTGCACGGACCTGCCGCTGCTGCGCCTGGAGCGGCCGGGCTGGGAGCCGGATCCGGCGTGGCACTACGCCGACACCCACGAGGAGGCTGCGGGACTCGCCGCCGGACTCGGGGAGCGGCCGTTCGTGACGGTCGGCCGCCAGGAGCTGGCCCGCTTCGTGCCCGACCTGGGCGAACGAGCGGTCCTGGCCCGGGTGGTGGACGTGCCCGAGCTCGAACTCCCGGACGCCTGGCGGCTGCTGACCAGCCGGGGGCCATATCGGCTCGAAGGCGAGTTGGAGCTGATGGTCGGGCACCGGGCGGACGTGCTCATCACTAAGGACTCCGGCGGTACCTACACCTGGCCGAAGATGGAGGCCGCGGGGAGGTTGGGCGTCCCGGTCGTGGTGGTGCGGCGCCCGCCCGGGCCGGAGGGCGTGCCCACGGTCCACAGGGTGGCGGAAGCGTTCGAATGGGTGTCCGGGCTGGAGTGAGCGAAGGCCGTCAGCCCGTCTCCCGTAGCTGTCAGCGGGCGAACCGCTTCTTCAGTCCGTCGGTGTCCAGCGTGATCCCGGTACCGGGGATCCCGACCTCGTCGCCGTAGACGTGCCTCGACCGGTCCTGGTACTCACCGCGTTCGGGCCGCGAGTGCACCACCACGGCGTTCACGTCGCGGTCCACCAGCAGGTAGACGGGGATTTCGGTGGCGGCGTAGGCGGCGGGTTTCTCGACCCGCTCGCGGGCATGGGTGTCGGCGTTCCAGGAGGTCACCTCGATGACCGCGAGGACCCCCTTGGGGTCGGCCCACCCGCCTTTGCCGTCGAAGTGGCCGACCGGGGCGAGAACGCCGTCGGGGCGGGCCCGACCATTGCGGTAGGTGTCGATCTTCAAGCCTTGGCCCTGGAGAAGGTCCAGGTCGGTCCGGTGCGCCATGAACTGGCGGAACAGCCACGTCAGGATGCTGTTGTGGTCTCCGTCGGCCCCGCCTTCGGCCCAGATCTTCCCGTTGATGAATTCGAGTTTGACGTCTTCCTGCTCGGCTGCCAGAGCGATCGGCTCGAACTGCTGAACGGTGACGGACGGGTGGGGCGGCGGGTGGTGGTCGGTGACGGTCATGGCGGGCTCCTAAGCGGCAGTCGCGGTGACCGACAGTTCGAAGCGGATGCGTTCGGCCGCGAGGGCGACGGCGAGACGGTCGGGGACCGAGGGGGGAAACTCTCCGGTGTTCTTCGCGCGCTGGACGGATGCCTCCCAGACGTGGTCTGCGATGGGCATGTTCGTCTGTTTCCGGACGGGAGAGCGCTCGGTCAGCGCGGTGTCGGGAATGCGTCCCTCGGCGTAGAAGCGGAGCAGGGTCTCCATCACACGGGCTGCGGACAGTCCGGCTTCGTCCGCGGTGTTCTGCACGGCCCGCCATGCGTCGGGGCCGACCTGTGGGCGCTTGACGGGGCGAGTGGCCTTCCGGCTGGTGCTTGGCATGGATGGATTCCTCGGGCGTCTACGCGGTCCTGGGCCCAAGACAGGGCCGACTCATGTGTTGAGCCAATACTCATCGTAAGATAAGGCTTGTCTTTAAGTGGCGTCAAGAACATCGCCCAGAGGGTCGGACCTGGTGGTGCGGCGCTTGTCGGGCCTTCAGGATGCGCCCACGGTCAACAAGGTGGCGGAAGCGTTCGACCAGGTGACGGGCCAGCAGCGACCCTTCGGGGGATCCCCGGGGACACTTGGTGCCTGTTTGTGGGCGGGTGCGGGTGGTTCCCCCTTCCCCGCCGCGTGAGTGTGGCCGTCTCCGCTTCGCGCGTCAAGGTCCTCGCTTCGCTCCGGGCGCTCCACCTTGACCCGCACGCCACGGGCGGCGGGTTGGCGGCTATCGGGGAAGGGGGGAGTGTGGTCGGGGTCCAAGACGGCCCCGGAAGGGGCCAACTGCCCCGGCCTTCGGCCGGACGACCCCCTCTTCCCCAGACCGCCGCTCAACGCCTGGCCGTGTCGCGGCCGGTCATTCGCTCCTGCGAAACAGCGGTAGCGGAGTAGCGGCAGAGGAAGGATGCAGGGGACAGGGGTAGGAGCAGCGGTCCACAGGGCGGGTAAGGGCTGTTCGGGACGGTGGAAGGCCGGGGCCGGTGGCCCGTGGGCCCGAAACCTGCATCCCTGCCTGTCCGCTGCTTCCAAAACCCCTGTATCCCAGGTGATCTTGCTACCAGAGGCGAGTTCGGCGCCGAACTCGCCTCTGGTAGCAAGATCACGGGAAGGGAGGGGTCCAAAACTGCTGGGGGACCGAAGATCCGGCTGTACCGCCCCCAGACCGGTCAGTCCGGTGGGACGCGCCCGGACCCTACCCGGCTGCTCGGGCCCTTCGTCGCCCACCCGTCACTGGATGGGGACGCGCCTGCCGAGAAAGCCAGAGGGACGGGCGGGAATCCGGCCGGCCACGGCCGGACCGGGGTCCGGGCCCGGGCGAAGCCCGGGCACCGTGCATCCCCGACCACACCTCCCCCGTTTCCCGACAGCCGCCAACCCGCCGCCCGTGGCGTGCGGGTCAAGGTGGAGCGCCCGGAGCGAAGCGAGGACGTACGACCTTGACGCGTGCGGTGCGGGCGGCCACACTCACGCGGCGGGAAAGGGGGGACCCCAGGAGCGCTCGGTTGACCTTGGGGGAGCAGCGATAGCCGGGCGTCCGCGCTTTCGGCTGGTCAGCGGTAGAGGGCGGCGGAGAGGAAGCTGCTCCACTCGGAACTGGGGAAGGGGAGGTGCCCGGCGGCGGGGTGTTTGGAGTCGCGGACAGCGGCGCCGCAGGGGAGGTCGGCGACCTCGACACACTCCTGCCCCTGGGCGCTGTAGCTGCTCTTCCGGAAGCGGGCGGGGATGTGCGCGACCTCGAC
This sequence comes from Nocardiopsis valliformis DSM 45023, assembly GCF_000340985.1. Lineage (NCBI taxonomy): Bacteria > Bacillati > Actinomycetota > Actinomycetes > Streptosporangiales > Nocardiopsidaceae > Nocardiopsis > Nocardiopsis valliformis. The sequence goes on along the minus strand of NZ_ANAZ01000002.1, from coordinate 1,154 downwards.
ACAGTTCACATCCTGTGCGCTGTAGCTGCTCTTACGGAACTCCAGAATCATTCTTGTTCACCCTCCATCGACGCCTTGACGCTCGCGATGCTCCGCATGGACGCGGTCGACGATAGCGCGATGCCCTGAACATTGCTGAAAGCCATGTTGTAGCGCTTGATGTCGCTTTCTTGTTCAAGGTACAGACCGTCTGCGGCTGTACTGACGTAGACGATCGTAGGGTCCCTGGGCTCAGGGAAGTCCAGGATGGTGAAGGCGCCTGCCATGCCAAGATGGGCTCCGCTGCTCAGGGGAAGCACTTGGATGTCGATGTTATGTCGGATCGCAAGGTGTTCCAGATGTTCCAACTGTTCGATCATGACCTGACGGTTGCCCACAAGACGGAGCAAAACGGCTTCGTCGATGACCGCTGTCATGTGAGGGGCGTTGACGCGGGAGAGGATCTGCTGGCGCGCGAGTCGAGCTTCGACCTGTCTGCTGATGCTCGGATCTTCGGTGGCTCGACCCCCCTTGAAGATCTCTTCCGCATAGTCAGGTGTTTGGAACAGACCAGGGATCACCTGGGCTTCGTAGGTGCGTATCGCCGATGCTTCTGCTTCGAAGTCAGGGAGCGTGTGCTCGCTGAAGACATCTTTGTATCGGGACCACCAACCTTTCTCCTTGGATTCGCGCGATAGCTGATGCAGTCCCGCACGGCTCTCCTCGTCCAGGTCGTAGAGGTCCGCGAGCGCGTCCAAGTCCCGAGCACGGGTTCGCCTGGATTCTGCGGTTTCGATCTTGCCGATGGTTGCCCGGGGTACATCAGACCTCTTGGCGGCCTCATCGAGGGTGTAGCCGTGCTCTTCACGTAGACGCCGTAGCTCGAAGCCCAGACGCCTGCGACGGATGGTGGGGCTGTAGGGGCGATGCATGGGACCAACCTAGCAAGAATCTTTTCCGAATCTCAGCAAAGCGATTGACAACTGAGATTCGCAGTTTCAGTATGGAGATGTAGTCAGTGACCGATGGATCACACAGGGTTCATGTCGGTCAGGCTACGCCTCGCCCGTTCCGCGCAGCACGTCAATCGCGAACCTCCCCCACGGGTACCCAGCACGACCCTCTGCTCATGTCCTGCCATGCCAAGGAGTGTGTTCGTCATGCCGTCAACCGCA